>JAPLLR010000014.1 GCA_026387455.1 Candidatus Omnitrophota bacterium
TAGGCCTCCTGCCAATATTTTAATTGCTCCGGGCCCTTGGCGTGGGCAGCGTCTAAAAGAGCGGCTCTTTCGGTAGAGCTCATCCAGGCTAAATTCTGACCCACTTTTACCTTCTCTCCCTCTTTGATCAGGATGCTTTCCACGCGGCCGTTCACCGGCGGTTTGATTTCCAAGCGGTTCATCGGTAGCACCGTTCCGGTGGTAGAGACAAAGGTCTCAA
Source organism: Candidatus Omnitrophota bacterium (assembly GCA_026387455.1). Classification (GTDB taxonomy): domain Bacteria; phylum Omnitrophota; class Gorgyraeia; order Gygaellales; family Profunditerraquicolaceae; genus JAPLLR01. The sequence continues at coordinate 221 of JAPLLR010000014.1, forward strand.
TAGAACCGATTGTCGGATTTATCTCTTTGACTATTTCTTCCGAACCTGCCTTCGGTTTCATCTTTAGCGCAAAAAATCCGACCACGACTAAAATAACTATGATAATTAAAAAAATCTTTGGTTTCTTATTCATATTCTAATGTTTCTCCTTTTGCCTGGATCCAATTCGCCTCTGCCAGCAATGCGGCGGCCTGCGCATTCAGATAAGTGCGCTTGGCGTTCACCAGGTTGTCTTCTATGATTGTCCAGTTATCGAATGAGATGAATCCCAATGAATACTGCGCCTGAGATATCCGCGAGCGCTCTTCAGTAGCAGTCAGAACATCCTTCTGCACTCCCACATTATCCATGGCATCCTGCAAAGCGGCCCAGGCCTGCTCCAGGGTTAAAACTATCCCATCTCTGGTGCTTCTTTCATTTTCTTTAAGCTGATTCAATAAAGCCTTAGCCTGTGAAACCTGCGCGTTGCGTAAACCTCCCTCAAATATAGGAAGCGATAGAGTAAGGCCCATATTCCATTCATCCTGCTTAGGACTCCAGTGGGAATCGGTTTTTCCGGCTCCAGCATTTCCTGAAAGCGTAGGAGCATAAGCTCCGTATGTAGATTTAAGGCTGAATTCCGCCGCATTCTTCTGGGCGAGAATCTGTTGCAAGGAAGGATTTTTCACGGCTAAAGTTACAAAATCCGGTTTTTCTTTTACACTGTCGCTCACCTGAAAATCTCCTTTTACCTGCATCGGGATAAGCTGGGACCTGCCCATCTCTTTAGTAAGATTCCTCTGGGCCACTTCTACCTGTCTTTTGGCCTGAGAGATCTCATATTTTGCCTGAGCCAGGTTTGCTTCCGCAGTCAAAAGCGCGCCCCTGTTCTCAAGCCCGGATTCATAACGCAAAGCTATCAGCTCAAGGTTGCTCCGTCTTATATCATAGATCTGCTGAGTGATATTAAGCATTTCCTGGGTCTTAAGCAGGCTGATGAAAGCCGAACGCAGCCTATATCTTACCGTGGCTGAGGTGAACTTAAAATTCTGTTTTGCCGCTTTTATATTTTCAGATGCTGACTTCACCTTATTAACGGTCTGCATTCCGTCAAAGACCAGCTGAGAACCGGTAACGCCATAAGTATAGGTATCGCCATTAGAATTTGATATGCCTGTATCGTTCCTCGCGCTAGAGCCGCTTAGGGTAGCGTCCACCTGAGGATAAAGTGTACTAGCAGTGATCTTTTTGCTGGCTTCAGATTCCTTGACCTGTTCCTGAGCGGCGATAAGATCAGGATGGTTTATTGCCGCCTCTTTTATACAGGCATCCCAAGTAAGCACTTCTTCAGCCCTGAGCCCGGAAGTAGAAACGCTTAAAATCATACAAATTAAAATTAAAAATCCTGTAATTTTTTTCATAAATTCTTTAGCGCTTTTTTGGAGCCCTTTTTTCCAGCTCTTCAATAAACCTAGAGGCTTTCTCAAGGAAGACGCTGAAATCCTTTGCCGGCATAAGGTTGATCACCTTTTTATCCGGATGAGAAAACACCATCAGCTGATCACCGGATTTTATCCCCAGCGTTTTACGTAATTCCGCCGGTATCACTAATTGACCCCGCTCTCCCACCGTGACCGAACCATAAGCCTTGCCTTTAAAAAATGCTGTCATGGTATCACCTCGTATGTTTTATATGAAATGTATGAAATGTATGAAATGTATAATATAGCAAACTCAAGACTTTGTCAATAAAAAGATGCGGATTGGCTAACTAACGGTAGGGTTCCGGGCAGGATAAAAATATGTCAAGCAGAAGTTTTGTTTATCTCCTTAAATACCGGGTCAAACCTCGTGGGCTCCAGAAACGGCTTAAGAAGCTTTACGATGGGGTTAATAAACGGATTAAGGTGCTTGATATAGAAATAGAGCCGGATAAAATCAAAGCCCAGCCTTCTCTTTGCTTCATAGCCGGTGACCCCCATCTCGTATTTCTTGATCCCCCGGCCAATGCACCATTGCATCATGTCCCGAAAGCGCACAAAATAAAGCTGGTGCTGATAGGCCAGCGCATAATCAAACCCAAGATAATAATCGATGAATAATTCGGGTGAAACCAAACAAAAAGCAAACGCCGCCATCTTGCCATTTATGCGCCAAAGGAAAAACTTAACCCTATCCGGCATATTCTTGGCTACATTCTTAAAGAACTCTTCAGGCAGCTCTTCAACGGTGATGCCCTCGTGTTTATTAAGCGTCTGTAGATACAGTCCGTGGGCTTCGGATATATCGCTATCTGTCATGGAATCAACGATCTCTAAATCGACCTTGATCCCGGCATTCGCCTTCTTAAACTTTCTTCTTAAGCCGGATCGGGAAATCGGACTTAAAGTATCGAGATACTCATCGAAGCTTTTAAAATTAATCTCCATGTCCGTAGAAGGCAGACTTTCGATCTTAGCAAAGCCCTGCCTAAGAAACGGCTCAAAAAGCGGAGCGTAATCCTTAGAGAAATCCTTTAAAATCAGCAGGGATGCTTTTTCCCGGTGCGCCACCTCTTCAAGGCCAGCGATTATAGCCTTAATCGCGCCTTCATGATCTCCGGCTATTCCGATACGACCCTGGGCCATAGGCATACCACACATTAAAACCTTATGGTCAAGCGCAGAGGGGAAAATTCTTTTGAAAATCACCAAAGCTTTTTTGAGCATCCCCTGCACCGTCATATCAAAAGCAAAATACATGGTAAAACTTGGGGCTGCGCCAACAGGCGTATCCCCGTCATAAACCATTATGTAAGAAAAAGAAAACTGTGGAAATGGCGAATCATCTATGGAAGCAAGAAAATCATAGCTCTCCAGTACATCAGGAAAGACCGCATCCCAGTCCTGACGGGGTATCTGACGGATCTTACGGAATATCTTCGTCTTAAAGTTTTTATTATTTTCCATCCCCAACCCTATCCTGCAGCAACCATAGCGATGCCTATGACTACAGAAAGTATCCCCAGCCAGCGCACAGCCCCCACCTTTTCCTTTAACACAACTACCGAAGCAAGCGCGATCATCACATAACGCATACTGTCCAGAGAATAAGCAAAATTAAGCGGCGCTTTGGTAAGCACAAAAAGCCATACCCCCAAAGAAACGGTACTAAACAAGAATCCGCACCACACTAGCGGAGAGCGGACCAGGCGCAGTACAAATCTCAAGGCTTTCCTGATAGTGTCAACATGCACATCCAGGGTGTTAATAGAATGCTTCAGCAGCAGCTGGCTTATGGTGTCGCAGGCATCGGTCAACGCGATCAGGCCTATAATAACAAAAATGCCATATATCATCGGGATTCCTCTTTATGCACGCTGCTCATAGACACCAAGATTACTCCGATTAGTATAAAACCGATCCCGCCCCAGCGTAAAAACGATATTTTCTCATGAAAGAATAGCGCGGAAACTAGCGGCACGGTGATATAGCTAAAGCTACACACCGGCACAGCCACGCTTAAATCCACCTTGGAAAGAATAGTTGACCAAATGATAAAAATAACGATCACCGAAAGCAGCCCTAACCACAAATATGCCGACGGGATCATTGTCTGGACAAAATGAATAGCATCAAGGAATGACTTGATCTCCAGCTGAGCATAGCCTAGGGCGCTCTTTTTAAAGCAGAACTGGGCTACGGTCTCCAAAAGGTCAATACTTATAAGAAAACACAGTATCTTGAATGTTAGTCGGCTTTTTTTGGGCATGGAATTTTAAAACCTGCCTTACCTACCTGAAACGTTAAGTACCTTGGTTTTCTTCTTGAGGATATAAAAGGTCCAATAGATGAGAAATCCGGTAAGAAAAAATGCTAACCACGGTCCATCTACTAGTGGCTTCTTCCCGGTCAATATATTGCCAGCTAGCTCCAGGAAAAAATATGAGGCAACAATGGAGAAAAATGTAGAAAATTCTCTTCTTAAAACAGTTTTAAAGGAAAACGGCAATACCGGCTTCTTCCAATTACTAAAACGCGGGATGATTAAAGGCGTTTTTTTAGCCCACTCAAGGTACTGGTCTTGAAATTTCTTCCTCAAAAACTCCTCTTCGGTGAACATAATCCGCTCATAATACAGCCAAAAAATAACGCAGGTGGACAAGGCAAACCACAGTGACTGTAGAAATAAGGTAATGCCGAAGATGATAATGAAATTTGATAAATAAAGCGGATTCCTGACCACAGAATACATCCCGGTAGTATTAAGGGTTTCGGCTACCTGCGATTTTGTATTTCTTCCCGAGGTCCCCCGCGGCACATATCCTACCGTGGCGCAGCGTAGCGCAAAACCAATAAAAGATACGATTATAGAGCATACATCCCAACCCGCGCTGAAAAAATCGCCATACACCGATTCGAAAGCTTTTGTTTCCTTCAACGCAAAAAAAAGCATCGGAAGATATATAGCCGGCAGGTAGCTTCGCCACTTAAAAAGCCACGCCCCCTGCCTTTCAAAATCTTCACGTAGTGCCATGATTTATCCTTTGAGTAGATTTAGTTGCACAGATCGTTTATTATACGATAACTAATCAAAATCTCAATCATAATCAGCTAAACTGAGATAGATTTTATGTCACTTAGCTGCTTCTTCCTCTTTGCTCCTCATCCCGGGAGGCACCTTATGCCATTTATACCCATGAACAGCATCCTGGTACCCACGGTCAAAAAGTTCCTTCATCTGTGCCAGATCAAACTCTTCTTTCTTTTCCGGCCTAAAATCTCCGGGTATAAAGGCGAGGTTATAATCATTACCTCTATCTTGCATATACGTATATATCCTGTATGTATCTCCGACGCCCTGGGCATTAATCATGGTATCAAGCGACTGACTGACAATCGCAGACAGGCTATCTTTAACTACTTTGTATCCGGGGTTGACATAACCGTTACGAATTATGTAGTAGTCACCTTTTGCCTTTGTAGGGTCGATACCCATATCCCTGGCAACGTCCTCCTGCCCTTCAAGCACCTTATACAGCGTAAAAACCTGAGTTATCGTACCCCCGTCAACGTGCATCTCATCATAGGATATGCCACCGGCTTCCACCTTGATAAATACCGGCGGGAACATCATAGGAATTGCGGCTGATGCCAGAATGACTTTCCTAAAAAGCTCAATATCTCCCCTGCAGGCAATAGCCCCCATATCCCATACCACAAATCTCTGGGCATCCAGATAGGTTGTCCCCACATAAAGCCTGCGTCCATGCCTATGTTCATCAGCGATCTTTTTCAATATATCAGCTGTGACATACTTCTGGAGCTGTTTCTCAAGGGGCTTGTTGCTTGCAAAAGAGTCTCCGAACACAGCCTTAAGGGGCCTCCTCATTTTCATTACATCTTTGGTGGACATGGTCGTATATATTTCTTCCACCATCCCATCGTAATCTTTGCCCAGGAATACTAGCGGCGCTATAATGGCCCCTGTTGAGACTCCGGTAACCGCCTTGAATTTTGGCCGGGAACCTTCTTCGGACCAGCCTTTTAAAAGACCCGCGCCATAAGCGCCGTTGGCTGCACCTCCGGAAATAGAAAGCATTGGATAGACCCGCTTGCCTTCGGAATTAACCGAATAATCATCCTTATTCTCCTCCAGAAAAGACTTTACGGCGTTTTTCCTCAATTCAGAATCCTGCATGCCGGCCATGTAGCGTATCTCTGACATATTGCTTACCTGAGTCTTGCCAATCATATCAAATGGTACCGGATGCCTTACTGTGGCGCAACCTACGCACGTAAATACCACGAGAGTAACCAACACAAAGTGTATCGGCTTTGCGCAAAATATGTTTGTTATGATAATTTTAAAATTTGAGTTATTATCTAACATGTTTCCCTTTCCCCATTTCCAGCACCATAAAAGTAGGTTGCTTATAAATAGTATTCTATCACAAATCCCAAATTAGGTCTAAAATTAACGCTGACGAAACAGAAATATGGCCTATCCCTAGTTAATGGCTATAACCTTGACCTTAATAACGCAGAAATAGCTCAATAAAGCCCTAAATTGGAAGTTGTAAACTAAATGCCGATTTAGAGATAAAGAGATAAGAAAGGAGGCATCGAATCCTAAACGGCGGGTGGTCCCTGCAGCAAAGCGCTGTGTTGCCACTCACCTAAATGAAGACTCCGGCATCAATTCGCTGCGCAGTTTTCTTTGAAAACTGCTTGCAGATGCCGGAGTTAATTCACGCATTGACTTACGTCACTATAAGTAAGACTAGACTCCGTAAGTCAAGCGTTCATTAATTGCCCCGCATGGATTCGAACCATGATAGTCAGATCCAGAATCTGAAGTCCTACCATTAGACGACAGGGCAGATGGTTGTCTTGTGATTGACAGCGGTTAAATTATAGCTCGGTGAGAAGATTCTTGCAACAGAAATAAAGATCCTCAATAAAAAGGGCTCAAGCGGTTAAATCCAGCCCCTGTGGGAGAGTAAAAATGCTCAATCAAAACAACAATAGACGATTTTTTATATATTAGAGTTGTCCTGGTTAAATCTTAAAAGAATTTTAATGAATCTACAATGCTCTCAAAATCCTGTTTTGATGCGGTAAATAATTCATTTGGTGCGTTTGAAGAAATCATTAGCATGATTTTGTTTGTAAAAATGATTGCATAATGATGGGTATATTCTTTCTGTTTAAAAATCATTATTCCATATATTAACCCATCTTTACTGTAGTCTCTTTTACTAAGAACCTCTATCCCGCCAATAATTCCCAATTGCTTATAATTCTCCAATATCTCATCCATAGCGCTATTGATTGTTTGATTAGGAATTATTGGGGAGATGAATACTGCAGTAGATGCACCAGATTTACTGCTACAAAAAACATCTGCTCCTGTGGATGTAACTGAAGGATCATCTCTTTTAATACTATCCCATTCACCAGGGAATGTTATTTCGTATCCCCATTTATTGTTCGTCCACTTCTTAGGATTTGTAGAATCCATCTGAGCAGTAAAATCCCTACCTGTTTCAAAGCCTTTCTGATTTGAAAAATAACCAACGACTAAACTTACAAAAATTAAGATTAAAATCCAATACCAATTCTTCATACTACCTCCTTTTTACTTTGGAGTAGATGAAAACTGCTTGTTTAATTCTGCGAATGGCTCTGTTATATCAAAATACAAAATAATTATTTCTTTTGATGGCAATACTTCAACAATCATCTCATCATAAGCCTTACCTTCTTTGTCTTTCAAGCTCTGCTTTACAAGATTCCAATTTTTACCTCCAGTTCCAAACTTAGTTTCTAAATACTGATATTCCTGCTCTATACTTTTATAGTAATCGCCTATATATTTTATAATTATTGCTTTCTCAAAACTGCTACCATCCCTACTTGCAGAAACTGCTTGAACATCTTCTTGACTTGATGGTTCTGCGGCAAATAGAGCAATAGGAAACAATAAAAGAATAATACAGGCTAAGACTGGCTTTAGTTTCATCTGACACCTCCTTTTCTGTTGATATTCTATCACAAATTCTAAAATTGGGAGCAAACAAAAAGGGCTGAACGATTAAGTCCAACCCTTGAAAAATGGTTCACCACACAGAATCCCAAACCTTTCGAAAGGAAAATGGGTTGCAAATTACTATAGCTGCCAAGCTGTTAGCTAACTCGTTAACTTGAAACGACAACTGGCTGCCATTCCCTTTCGGGAGTAGACCCTATAGCTTTGCGATGTCCAGCGGTCAATTCAGAACATAGTCCTAAACACCTAATTTATACATCAGTGCCTAGGGCCTCCCATCCTTTCGGAAGGTTTGATATTATATATAACCTCTAAGCAAGTATGACATATTTTAAGATAAGAATCAAGATAGGGGGGCTAAATTAACGTGTGCAAACGATAGAACAAAAAAGGGCTCAAACGGTTAAATCCCGCCCATTAAGAACATAGAAAATATTAGTCTATTTATCTCTACCTGATGCTTTCTTTAGATTTGCAAGAGATTCGGGATAAATAGTAAACCCTAATGATTCCGCCTTATGCACATCTGTCCAAGCCTTATCAAATTCTTTTGCATCATAATAGGCAAGCCCGCGGTTATTATAGACATCTGCAAGATTAGGGTTTATTTCAATGGCTTTGTTATAGTCAGAGATGGCTTGAGCTAAGTTACCTTGCGCTTTATAAGCAACACCACGATTACTATAAAATTCTGCATCGTTAGGATTTAATTCAATGGCTTTATTATAATCAGAGATGGCTTTAATGAAGTTACTTTGTTTGTAATAAGCATGCCCGAGGTTGTTATAGGCTCCTGCAAAGTTAGGATTTACTTCAATGGCCTTAGTAAAGTCAGAGATTGCTTGAGTGAAATTGCCTTGTTTACCGCAGACAACCCCACGGTCGTTATAAACTACTGCCTCGTAAGGGTTGATTTCAATAGCCTTGGTATAATCTAAGATGGCTTGAGGCAAATTACCTTGGTTAGCATAGGTGCCCCCACGGTTAAAATAAACAAATCTAAGATTAGGATTTATTTCAATGACCTTATTATAGTCAGAGATCGCTTGGGTGAAGTTGCCTTGGTTATCATAGGCAAGCCCACGATTGCAATAAGCCTCTGCATAATTAGGATTTATTTCAATGGCCTTAGTATAGTCAGAGATGGCTTGAGGCAAATTGCTTTGCTGGTGATAGACAAGCCCACGGTTATAATAGACATTTGAATATTTAGGATTTATTTCAACAGCCTTAGTAAAATCAGAGATGGCTTGGGTGAAATTTCCTTTATGGGCGTAGGCAACCCCACGGTTGCTGTAGGAAGCTGGGGCCTTGGGTGATTTATACACTACATCATTCCATAGGATAAGCTCATCTTTCCAAATAAGGTTTCTCTTGTAGGTAAGAACCGCATAGCAGGAAATTATGATGAGTAATGCTATAACCATTGACTTAAGAGATTTATTCTCAAAAAGATAATATATGAGACTCACCAGGAAAAGGCTAAAACCGACCATTGGCAGATAAAGCCTGTGTTCAAAAATCACGCTTCTGATCGGAATAACGCTTGACTCAGGTAAAAGTGTCAAGAAAAACCAGAAGATGCCAAATGAAATTAAGCTATATTTAGCAAATAGCCTGGCTGCGATAGCCAAGATTGAACCTAAAAGAATAAAGCTGGCTAGAATAGGTAACTCCAATAAGCTTTTGGCAATTGGATAGTCATAGAGAAAATTTTGGTTTATTGGTATAAAAAGAAGCCTTAGGTAGGTAACTATAATCCTAAGCTGGGTAAGAAGATAATGCCAGGAGGAAATGTTAGGTGATTCCCCCAAGATCCTTCGCATTCCTATAAGATCTACGGATTTAGTCAAATACATGGTAAGGGGGATAATCAATAAGGCTAGGAAAAAAGGCAAAAGACTTTTCCAGTTAAGTCTTTCCTTGGTCTTCAAGAAGCAGATTTCATAAAGTAAAATCATAAAGGGCAGGGTTATAGTCATCTCCTTACTAAACATATCTAAAACTAAAGCTATCAATGAACCGCAATAGAAGAGCCTTGAAGCTAGCGAACCTTGCCCCTTCTGTTCTAATAGCCTTGATTTGACATAGAGGCTAAGTGATACCAAGTAAAACAAGGCTGCCAGAGAAGTTGTTCTCTGGATGATGTAAGTCACTGCCTGGGTTTGAATGGGATGTGTTAGAAAGACTAAGCTAACAAATAAAGCAATAAGCCTAGAGTATCTGGTAATCTTCTCACCATTTATTTTAGGCGTAGAGAAGGTAAGCAGGATAAGCCAATAGACTAAGATGGTTGAACCTATGTGGACAGTCAAGTTAAAGAGATGATAGCCTAATACTTTAAGCTGATAAAAGTGATAGTTAAGAGCAATAGAAAGATAAGTAATAAAGCGGGTAGGCCAGAAATTCCAAATAGCTTTTAGATTCTGGATATTTCTTATAGCTAGATTATCCACGATTGAACTGGTGTCGTCAAAATGGAAAGGACTATAGAAGGTGTTGGAATATATAAGTATGCCTAATAAGAGCAGTGTGCTTATAACCAATAATTTATACTTATGATTAAAGATTCTAACTATCATAATGATTTAGAATATAAAACTTACAGATTAACCCTCCTCAATATATTCTATCACAGAGGGTTGATAATTCAAATTCCAAAAATTGTGAGTAATTTGAGATAAATAGAAAGGGCTCAAACGGTTAAGTCCAGCCCTATGAGGTACAAGAAAAATTTATTCCAGGAATTATTAAAAGAAAAGTAGCTTTTTCTTAGGGGGGTCTTTTGGCACTGTAGTAGGGGGTGCCTCTGCCTGAGGCTTTGGCGCCGGAGCGCTCTGCTTAGCCTTGAGCGTCTCGTTCTCTTTGGTTAAAGCGGTGTTTTCTGTTTTTAGCTGCTCAAGCTTCCACTGAGCATCCTTTAAATCCGCTTCCATGGCGGCAGACCTTTCTTCGCCTGTCTTAAGCTTATTTTCCAGGTCCGTCTTTAGCTGAGTAAAATTCTGCTGCATCTCTTTATTGGCTTCCAAGTCCCTCTTAAGCCCATCATTTTCTCCGGTCAGCTTCTGGTTCTCTTCCTCCACCACATCTATCTGAAACTGCTTTTCGTTAAGCTGCTGCAAAAGCCCAACTTTCTGCTTAAGCAAAACAGCACTTAGCGTCACGCAAGCGATAGCGATAACAACCAACCCGATGTTTAAAATTGCTTTAAAGTTCTTCATTATAGGATTTCCCTCTTGTAAGTATACATTTTATATTATCTAATCCACTTTTGCAATCTTTCTTTAGAGCGCTCCTTACCCAAGTGATAGATCACCTCGAATAAGCCCGGACCGATGGTTTTGCCGGTCAAAGCCACTCTTATAGGATGGATCAACACCTTTGCCTCTAAACCCAGCTCCGCCATCATATCGCGGAAACATTTCTCAATATTCTCGACAGTAAAATCCTGCAACGCGTCCAAACGCTGGACAAATAAAGCGAATTCTTTGGAGAAATCTTTGGAAAGACATTTGGCCTGCGCGACCGGGTCCATTTTTACTTCTTTCAGAAAGAAAAAATCCGCCCAGTCCACGAAATCATTGACATGCGCCAAACGGGGCTGGAATAATTTCACCAAAGACAAAACATACCCGCGGTCAAAATTGTCTTTATCAATACACTTTGCCTCGATCAGCATCGGGATAATATCATCGGTCAGCTTTTCTGAATCAGCGCTCTTTAAATACTGATTATTCATCCAGTCTAGCTTCTTTAGGTCAAAAGTGGCTGCAGTTTTGTTTACGTCAGTGATATCGAATAGTTTGATCGCCTCATTGATATCGATGACTTCCCGGTCTTCTCCCGGAGCCCAGCTTAAAAGCAACAGATAATTCACCAGCGCCTCAGGTAAATAGCCCATCTTACGATAATCCGAAATTGCAGTAGCCCCCGTCCTTTTGGACAGCCTTCCCCCCTCCATACCCATAATAAGTGGCAGGTGCGCAAAAGCCGGCAGAGGCAGGCCAAGTGCTTCATATAAAAGGATCTGCTTCGGAGTGTTAGAAATATGATCGTCGCCGCGGATAACGTGGGTAATATTCATCAGCGCATCATCCACTACACAGGCGAAATTATAGGTTGGAGTGCCGTCAGACTTCATCAATACCTGATCCTTGATATTCTCAGCGTCAAACTCAATATCCCCGCGAATCAGATCCTTAATCTTTATTTTCTGAGGCATGACTTTAAAAATTATAGCCTCTCCCGGTTTATCCGGAAGCTTTTCGGTATAGGCCTTGCCTTCTTTTAATAGTTTCTGGGCATATTCGCGGTAGATATCAAAACGCTTGCTTTGATAGTATATCTCATCCCACTTAAACCCAAGCCAAGTAAGGCTGCCCAGGATCTCATCCACAAACTCTTTCTTTGAGCGCTCTTTATCCGTATCTTCTATACGCAAAATGAACTTTCCGTCCTTGGCCCGAATGTAAAGCCAGTTAAAAAGCGCGGTGCGCCCACCTCCGATATGCAAATTTCCCGTAGGTGATGGGGCGAAGCGAACCCTGATCATTTTAATTTTATCCCTTCCTCTAAAGCTTTTGTATTTATCTCAATAAGCTCTTTTTTGCCTTGCGGTGCCATGTCTTCAAAGACCTTCAGCACTGTATTCGGGTTTACGATTTTTTTCTGGGCTAAATACGCGCCCAATGCCACCATGTTGGCTACTTTAATATTTCCGAGTTTGAGGGCGATATCGGTAAAAGCGTGGTGCAAAACTTTTAATTTGGCTTGCGCATACCGGGAAGCCAAAGAGCTATTGCTGATCAATAAGCCTTTAGCGCTAATGCGACTCTTGAAACGCTCCAGTGACGGAGCGTTCATGATTATCAATGTATCTGCAATATCAATAAAAGGAGAACCTATCTCGGTATCTGATATGATTACCATACAATATGCAGTGCCTCCGCGCACCTCCGCCCCATAAGCGGGAAGCCAGGTGACAGACTTACTTTCACGCATCGCCGCATCGGCAAGCACCTTGCCTAAAAGCATTACGCCTTGACCACCAGCTCCGGAGATAATTATTTTCTCAGTCATTTTATTCTTCCTAAAGGAAATTCTTTAGCCATCACATCCCTGATCCACTCCAGCGATTGTTTCGGACTAAGACCCCAGTAAGTCGGACAAGGGGATAAAATCTCAACCAACGAAAATCCCGCGCCGTCTATTTGATTCTGGAACGCTTGTTTGATGGCTCTTTTAGTCTTAAGTATCTCCTGTGGACTAGATAATGAGGTCCGCTCGATATATTTGACCCCAGCAAGATACGCCAGCATTTCGGAAATCTTTAAAGGATAGCCGTGAGTCTTGATATCCCTACCGGCAATAGTGGTCGCGGTCCTCTGACCCACCAATGTTGTGGGCGCCATCTGGCCGCCGGTCATTCCGTAAACCGCGTTATTGATAAAAACTACAGTGAGATTTTCCCCACGATTAGCCGCGTGAATGGTTTCATTAGTACCAATAGCCGCAAGGTCTCCGTCACCCTGATAAGTAAAAACGATATTCTGTGGCCGCGCTCTCTTAATAGCTGTAGCTACTGCCAGGGCCCGTCCGTGCGCTGCCTCTGAACAATCAAAATTCCAGTAATCATAAGCTATTACCGCGCATCCCACAGGCGCAATAGCAATAATCTTCTCCCTAATGCCCAGCTCATCAATCACCTCTGCTACAAGACGATGGGCAATGCCATGTCCGCAGCCAGGACAGTAGTGGGTGGAGACATCTCGTAATGACTTAGGGCGAGTGAAAATATTATCCACGTAGCATCTTCCTTATTTTGCCGACAATCTCATCTTCCGACGGTATTCCGCCGCCTGCGCGACCGAAAAATTCTACCACAGCCTTGCCGTTTACCGCTAATCTCACATCTTCCAGCATCTGGCCATAAGACATCTCAACTACCAGAAACTTTACTTTCTTTTTCGTAGCCTTAATAAATGCTTGTTCAGGAAACGGCCACAAAATCATAGGCCGAATCAACCCAACCTTCAGGCCTTCTTTACACAGCTTATTCATCGCAACCTTGGCAATCCGAGCCATGGTCCCATATGCCACCAGTATAATTTTAGCGTCGTTCAGATTTGAATCTTCATAGCGCTGTTCTTTTTTCTGAATAGCCGCATAATTACTTTGTAAGATATTATTAACTTCTTCTAAGGCTCCTTCTTTTAAAAGAAGTGATCTTATAATATTTGGCTCTCTGCCTGCGCATCCAGTCAATGCCCACGGTTTTTTAATTGAAGCTTTTCTGCTGACAGTAGAAATCTGCACAGGCTCCATTACCTGGCCCAGCATCCCATCAACAAGAATAATTACCGGAGTGCGGTAAATATCGGCCAGATCAAACGCCTTAAACATCATATCATAAGCTTCCTGTACTGTTGCCGGAGCTAAGACAATCGGATGATAATCTCCATGCCCGCCGCCCTTAGTCGCCTGAAAATAATCAGATTGGGAAGGCGCGATATTGCCTAATCCAGGCCCTCCGCGCATCACATTGACTATCACCGCCGGTAACCGGGATCCGGCTATATAAGAAATTCCCTCCTGCTTCAGGCTCATCCCCGGACTGGATGATGAAGTCATGGCCCGCACTCCTGCTGCTGAGGCGCCAAAAACCATATTTATGGCAGCCAGCTCTGATTCCGCCTGAATAAACACTCCTCCTGCCTCTGGCATGCGCCAAGACATATACGCAGGGATCTCGTTTTGCGGAGTAATGGGATATCCAGCATAGAAGCTACAGCCTGCCTGTATCGCGCCCTCGGCCATGGCCTCATTACCGCTCATCAAACGTTTCATTTCCACACCTCAATACAACAGTCGGGACAGATTACCGCGCACATTGCGCATCCAATACAAACCCCGGTATCTTTAAAAACCACTGGCTTTACCCCACGCTTATTCAATTCACCATCCGCCATAATCATATTCTTAGAGCAAACACTCACGCACAACAAACACCCCTTGCATTTTTCTCTGTCTATCTTTATTTTAGGCATGATTTAATTTTATCGGCTATACCTTGCGCGTTCAAGCCATATTTTTCAAGCAATAGATCCCGCTTGCCGTGCGGGATAAATTCATCCGGCAGCCCTATTCTGACTACAGAGACACCTACCACCTCGTTCACCGCGCTCCCGAACCCTCCGTAGATAATCCCTTCTTCTATAGTGAATATCTTCTTAGTCTTTAGGCTTATGCTTTTAAATAAATCCACATCCAGTGGCTTAGCAAAACGGGCATTAACCAGGGTTCCTGACAAACCCTCCTTAGCTAACAACTCCAGTGCATCCAATGAAGGCTCAACCATGGAACCTAAAGCAATAACCGCGAAATCTTTTCCTTCCCGCAAAACCTCTGACTTTCCCAACTCAATGCTTTTTGCGGATGGCGCTGTAACATTATGGATTGTTGACCTAGGATAGCGGATGACTACCGGCTTATCCAGCTCCATGGCAAATTCAAGCATGCCCTCTAATTCCACGCCATCCTTTGGCGCCATCACAACTAAGTTTGGAATATTGCGCAGATACGTCAAATCAAAAATCCCCTGATGAGTGGCCCCGTCTTCTCCGACGATTCCCGCGCGGTCAACAACAAACACCACTCCCGTATTCTGCAAAGCCACATCTTCAATTATCTGATCATACGCCCTCTGCAAAAACGTGGAATACACCGCGATCACCGGCTTCAATCCTGCCCGAGCCAGACCCGAAGCAAAACACACCGCGTGCGCTTCGGCAATTCCCACATCAAAAAATCTCTGCGGATACGCATCGCGAAACTTATCCAACCCCGTGCCTTCGGGCATAGCTGCGGTAATAGCTATAATTTTCTTGTTCTCTTTGGCCAGACTTACCAATTTATCCCCAAAAACATCGGTATAGGACCTGCCTGCAGGGGTGCCTGTAGGCACACTAGCAGATTTTACTGCGGAAACAGGCCGGCCGGAACCTACCTCAAATGGCCCGGTACCGTGGAATCTCACCGGATCATTTTCAGACGGAGAATACCCCTTACCTTTTTTGGTGATCACATGCAAAAGCCTTGGGCCCTTTATATACAGGATATTCTTAATCGCCGGGATCAGTGTATGCAAATCATGGCCATCAAGGGGCCCGAAATAACGAAAACCCATTTCTTCAAAAAGCATCCCCGGCACAAACAAACCCTTAAGCCCCTCCTCAAACCTATTCACCAGCTTAAGAATGCGGCTCTCGCTAGGCACGCGTGAACGGACAAAACTTTCCAGCTGGTCCTTAAAACGATTATATATAGGTAGCGAGATAATCTTATTTAAATAAGTGCTAATAGCGCCTACGTTAGGAGCAATGCTTAATTCATTGGTGTTTAATACTACCAGTATATCTTTTTTCAAGTGGCCGGCGTTGTTCAACCCTTCAAAACACAGACCCCCGCTTAATGAACCATCCCCTATTACCGCTACGACTTTATAGTGCTCCTGGGTAAAATCCCGAGCCGCTGCCAGACCTAAAGCCAAAGAAACCGCGCTTGAAGAATGCCCGGTAGTAAAAGAGTCATAAACAGACTCGTCTTTCGAAGGAAAACCGCTTATCCCATTAAACTGGCGCAAGGTCTCAAAAGCCGTGTTTCTTCCGGTTAATAATTTATGCGCATAGGCCTGATGCCCGACGTCAAAGATTATTTTATCCGCCGGCATATCCAGGCAATAGTGCAAGGCAATGATCAACTCCACCGCGCCCAAAGAAGAAGCCAGATGCCCTCCAGTCCTAGAAACTACATCCACCATGCGCTCCCTGACTTCAATAGCCAGCTGCAGCAGCTGCTCAAGCGGCACCTTATGCAGATCTTGCGGATTATAAATATTTTCTAACAGCATTAGTCCTCTGTCTTTACCTCATCAAATGATTTCACCTCAAACTCGCCCTTTTTATTCTTTACCAGGGTATCGATTTTCTTCTTAGCGTTCTCAAGCCTTACACTACACATTCGAGAAAGCTCGATACCTTCCTGATATTTTTTCAACGCTTCATCCAGCGATAATTCGCCTTTTTCCAGGTCCTCAACGATCTTTTCCAGCTTTTTCAACGCTTCTTCAAATTTAACTTCCGCCATTTTTCATAACCTCCTTAACCGTGCTTGTAACTTCCCCCTTATGTAATCTGGTCCTAATACTATCCCCTGCTTTTAACCCAGACGCATCTTTAATTACTGCATTGTCTGAAAGCTTAAAAGTAATGCTGTATCCGCGGCCCAGAATATTCAAAGGACTTAAGGAAGAAAGTTTTTCCACCGCAGTAGAAAACTGCGCCTGCCTTAATTCCAGAAAATGCCCGGCTCGCACATATATCTGCCGGGCCAGATCCAGAAGCTTTAACTGATAATCTTCAATTTGTGCCGCGGGATTAAGAAGGGTAAGCTTGTGCCTAAAAGTATCCAGCTTTCCAAAGCTTCGCTCGAAAATACGCTCCGCCCCGCTTTTAAGATGATGCAAAAGATTCTCTAGCTCCTCCTGAAAATTACGGGCGATATCGGAAAAAGCGCCCTGTAACATCTCAAACAGACTTTCTATCTTATCTGAAAGATCCTCTTTTCTTGGGATGACCAGCTCTGCGGCAACAGACGGAGTAGCAGCGCGCACGTCTGCCACCAGGTCTGAGATAGTCCAATCCCGCTCATGCCCTACCGCCGAAATTATCGGGATATTTGAATTATATATAGCCCGGGCAACTATCTCTTCATTGAAAGCCCACAGATCCTCAATGCTGCCTCCGCCACGGCCGACGATCATCACCTCGATACGATCATTTTTGGCCAACGTCTCATTGTAGGCGTTTAGATCCTGAATCCCCTGCGCAATATCCTTTCCTGCCGCCTCTCCCTGCACCTGAGCGGACCGGATGACTACTGCCAGGCCGCTAAAACGCCTGTCCAAGACCTTAAGGATATCTTTGATCGCCGCCCCTGACTCAGAGGTGACTATACCAATCTTGCCGGGCAAATACGGCAGCTGACGCTTATGTTCCGGGGAAAACAATCCTTCAATTTCTAGCTTCACCTTGAGCTGTTCAAGGGCCAACTGCAGACTACCGATACCTTTAGGCTCGATTTTCTCAATAATAATCTGGTATTGCCCGTAAGGGCCATAGACGCTAATCTTGCCGAAACAGACCACCTTGAGCCCATTCTCCAGCTTAAACTTCACATCTTTATTGGCGCGGGCAAACATTACCGCACTTATTACCGCGGAGTCGTCTTTAAGGCTGAAATAAAAATGCCCAGAGGCATGGCTCTTAAAGTTGGAGACCTCCCCTTCCACCCAAATATCCGAGAATGAACTTTCCAGGATAAGCTTTATATCCTGGGTGATCTGAGAAACAGTAAGGATATGCCGCTCTCTTTTTATATCGAATGCCGAAGCAAAAAGATCCTGGTCTTCTTTTGACATTTAAGGATTGTTGTTTTTCTTCTTCAATAATACAAGATGCACCGAATAAGGGGTTAGCTCCAAGTTCTCCTCAAAAACGCCTGAAGCAATAAAAGCATCCTTTTCTTCCTGCGGCTTAAACTCTAAAACCGCATTAGAAGAAGCATCAATAGTATAACGCGCGTAAAGATATTCTTCCTTGAGATTCTTTAAAGACAGCTTTATTATCCGGCTAGTTTCAAGATATTTTTTAGCCTTATCATTGACCTCCACCACGCTACTCAAAAGCGCGCGCAACTTCTTATTCACTCCCAGGCTGGACACCGGTATTTCATGGCTCAGTATCTTTTTCATGCGGCCCGAGCGGATAAAATTTAAGAGGATCTTCCGGCCCGTAGAATTAAGGCTACAGATATTGCGAGCAAGATAATTATCCACCGAGTCGGGATCAATATAATTATAGATTATAATCGCATAGCCATCATCTGTCCCGGTGGCAATAGCTCCGGCAAACTCATCCTCAAGCTTTACCGGATACTTGGTCTTACCGAGCGAAGAAAGCATTTTAAATACATTGTAAATATTTTTGGGGCTTCCTTTATATTCACTATAGTCCGAATCAAAAGAAAATACACCCACATTGCGCACCACGCCTTCTTTGTTCCCCTGAAAATCCTCTAAGCAGAAATACAACTGATAATCAATACCTGCCTCGTACATATTTCTTATGTGGCTGGGAATAAAACTCGCGGTGATGTATGATTTCCCGTCGCGCTCCGGAAGCATATTAGAGCTGCGATCATAATTCCACTCGTCCACTATCAGAGGAATTCTGTTATCCTGGCGAAAATATGTAAGCCAGTTACGGATAAGGCTGGATGCGGTCTTACCGTAAATAGTTGTGGCTTTTTCCGTACGGGGGTCGCTGGAATAACTGTGCCAACTGATAAAATCTAGCGGCATACGATAATGATACGCCCAGCGGATAAGCTCATAGATCAGGCTGTTTTCAGGAGTAATAATGGTATTTCCTTCGGTGTTCTGAAACCACCAGCTGACACTTGGCCCCCCTAAGGGGATCTGCATCTTATACTCCCGCTCCAGATCCTTAACCGCTTCACCAGCAAAACGATAGACATTCAGATACTCCTGCCACTTGCCGATAAAAAAATCATCGGAATCCGGAGAATTCCAAATTTCATACCAGACATTATATTTATTCTTGCAGCTTAAATTCCTAATGATCTCTTTGATCTTGGCCTTATACTGGCGCAGGTCGCGCGGGGGACTGCGAATATCTAGGACCCGTCCGGTCCCGACAGAAGTGCCAAACAGGTTCACGATCACAATGCCTCCGGCATCGCTAACAGTCTTAATGATCTGCTCGTAATTATTAATGAGCTTATTCTGCAGATCTTTATTTTTAGAGAGCTGAGAGATCTCCCAGAGATTATATTGCAGTCGATAGATTCCGCCGAAGCCGATTTCTTTTTGCCAGGACTCCAAAACGCGCCTATCCGCTATAGTTTGCGGCCAGACCATCTCCCGGTTAAACCCGCGGCCGCTCAAATCCACATTAGGCCTGAATACGTTCGGTAAGGGAATAGTCTCTGCCGCGGTATCTATAGCTAGTTCCAAATCCGCATTCTCGGCATAGGAATTAAACGCAAACCCTAAAATACAAAACCCTAAATAAAAACTAATAAATATCGCGGCTTTTCTCATTTTACTTTTCTCTGCACCCTGACTATTGACCTGGCCCTGCCTGTCGACTCATCCACATCCACCACAGCCCCAGCCAGCTGCACATTCTCCTCAGCCACTTCGAACTTTACCGGAACACAACTTAAAAACCTCTCCAGTACATCTTCCACCCGCCTGCCGATGACCGAATCATAGGGCCCGGTCATCCCGGCGTCAGTCAGATACGCTGTCCCATCGGGAAGGATGCGCTCATCCGCGGTCTGAATATGCGTGTGCGTCCCCAAAACCGCCGAGGCCTTGCCATCCATATACCAGCCCAGCGCTACTTTTTCGCTAGTCGCCTCAGCGTGGATATCCACAATAATCACTTTCGTCTCTTGGGATAGCTCCTGCCAGGCAGCCAGCGTGGTGCGAAACGGACACTCCAGCGCCTGCATAAAAACCCGACCGTTGACATTAATTACTCCGACTTTGGCCCCGGACTTGGTCTTATATACGTTTGCCCCGCGGCCGGCGGCACCCGCGGGAAAATTCCCCGGACGTAAAATCCGCTCCTCGGCATTGATCAGCTCAAAAATATCCTTCTTCTTCCAGATATGATCTCCGGAGGTCAACACATCGCAACCGGAGACAAAAAGCTCTTCGGCCACCTTCGAGGTTATACCTGAACCACCGGCAGCGTTTTCCGCATTGGCGATGACAAAATCCAAAGCGAATTCCTTCTTTAGTTCCGGAAGGAGATTCCTAACTGCGTCCCTGCCGGGTGAGCCCACTATGTCACCGATAAATAATATTTTCATTATTTCGCGTACTCTATGGCACGTATTTCTCTGACGACCGTAACCTTGATTGTTCCGGGGTATTCCATGCCTTCTTCGATCTTTTTACGGATATCCCGCGCCATGTTGATAGCCTCGGCGTCATTGATCTTTTCCGGTTGTACAATTACCCGTATTTCGCGCCCTGCCTGTATAGCAAAAGATTTCTCGACACCCTTAAAAAGATTGGCGATAGACTCAAGTTTCTCCAAACGCTTGATGTAGGTTTCCAGGGTTTCGCGCCGGGCGCCCGGTCGGGCGGCACTGATAGCATCAGCAGCGATAGCCAGCACCGCGTACATGGTCGTCGGCTGGGCCTCTTCGTGATGCGCCTCTATGGCTGAGACCACATCCGGGGACTCATTATATTTCCTGGCCAGATCCGCTCCTAACTTCGCGTGGGTGCCTTCGATCTGATGATCCACAGCTTTGCCTATATCATGCAATAGGCCGATCCTGCGCGCAAGCTTAAAATCAAGTTTCAGCTCCGAAGCCATCACCCCTAAAAGAAAAGCAACTTCCTTGGAGTGCTGCAGGGCGTTCTGTCCAAAACTGGTGCGGTATTTTAGGCGCCCGAGCAGTTTAATAATCTCCGGGTGCAGGCCGTTTATCCCAATCTCGAATGCCACGCGCTCCCCTTCTTCGCGAATCTTGTCATCCATTTCTTTCTTGGTCTTCTCAACTATCTCCTCGATCCTTCCGGGGTGAATACGTCCGTCTGAAATAAGTTTCTCTAAGGAAAGGCGCGCGATCTCGCGGCGCACCGTATCAAACGCCGACAAAGTAACTGCCCCGGGAGTATCGTCAATTATCACGTCCACGCCTGTGGCCATTTCCAGGGCACGAATATTGCGGCCTTCACGGCCGATAACCCGGCCTTTCATCTCATCATTAGGAAGAGTAACTACACTTACCGTTGACTCTACCGCATGTTCCGCGGCACAGCGTTGTATTGCCAGGCTCACCACTTCCTGCGCCTTCTTGTCAGAAATACTGCGCAGCTCTTCTTCCTGCCTCTTAATAAATACCGCCTTCTCGTTATTCAACTCTTCATTCAAGCGGCTAAGTAAAATCTGCTTAGCCTCTTCCGCGGATAAAGAAGAAATTTTTTGCAATCTTTCTTTCTCCTCAGCGACCAAAGCCTGCAGCTGCCCCTCCTTTACCTTTAGGCCTTCCTCGGCTTTGCGCAGAAAATCATTTTTCCCCTCAATATCTCTTTCCTTCTTCTCTAAAAGGTCCAGACGACGGTCAATATTCTCTTCTTTCTGGGACAACCGCTTCTCCAGATTCGACAGCTCAAAGCGCCTATCTTTGGTCTCGCGCTCAAAATCCTGGCGCATGCGGTGCAAAAGGTCCTTTGCCTCAAGTTCAGCTTCCCGACGCTTATCTAGAGCGTCTTTTTTCGCCTGCTCCATGATATGCTGAGCTTGGGCTTCGGCAGCCTGAATCTTTTTCTCCGCAATGGTCTTGCGCAAAACATAACCTGCTCCCGCGGAAAGCAGAGCAATGCCTATACATACAATTATGGTAATCATGTTTACTAGCCTCCTTGAGCACAAGCTCAACCCCAATTTATCCTATTAAATTGGGGGTTTCCGAAATTAATTATTTACGCAGAAATGACGTGAGTGACACTTACATCGTGGGAAGCAGTGGGAACAAAGGGTAAGATTTGAAAATCATACGCCAGGCCGATAGAAGGAGTATCCTTGAAGAGTTTGCCCAAGAAACGGTCATAATAACCCTTGCCGCGGCCGAGACGGTTGCCTTTTTTGTCAAAGGCCAGGCCCGGTACGATGATCAGGTCCAATTCCCTGAGCCGCACAGGCCTCTTTACCGCCGGTTCAACCACGCCATAGGGACCTTTACGCATCACCCCGTGGCCATCTAATATACATGGCTTGATGGATATTCTATCGCTTATGCAAACTGGCACAGCCACTATCTTACCTAATTGTTTTGCCGCTTTTATCATCTGATCTGTATTTACTTCCCCACGAAGCGCGATGTAAAACATCACTATCTTCGCCTTTTTAAACTCGATTGTTTTTAAAAGTTTGGAACCGATAGCCTTGATTTTTTGAGACCTGTCTTCCTCCTTCTGTCTTTTCAACCTTAAAAGGATTTTACTACGTAATAGCTTTTTTGTCAACGCGACTTCCTTAATGTCCATGCCCGTGTTCATCGTGTCCGCGCTTCTTTACTTCGAAAGGCACGGGAATTCCAAGTTTCTCGTAATAGTTCTGCAGAGCCGAACGCAAGGCCTCTTCAGCTAAAACCGAGCAGTGCATCTTCACTGCCGGCAGGCCCCCCAAGGCCTCAGCCACTGCTTTATTAGAGATCTGCAGCGCTTCACTAATGGTCTTGCCCTTAACCATCTCAGTAACCATGGAGCTGGTAGCAATAGCCGCTCCGCAGCCAAAAGTTTTAAACTTAACCTCTACAATCACATCGTTTTCTATCCTTAAAAACATCTTCATTACATCCCCGCAGATAGGATTTCCCACAGTACCCACGCCGCTTGCATCCGGAATATCCCCGACATTACGCGGGTTAGTAAAGTGGTCCATTACTTTATCTGAATACGGATGCTGGTCTGCCATTTTAAATATTAACCATCAATTTGTGCGGCCGGGTTTGCTTCTTAAAATCCCGCGGTTTTCGGATCTCTAACAAATCCCCTAGTTTCTTTTTCTTCTCCAGCTCTTTATAAATCAATACCCAGACGCAGTCCTTGTCTTTATCTACCTCGCATTTACCCTTATCCACTCCCCCGCACGGGCCATTCATCAGGCCCTTGGGACATAGGGTAACCGGGCAGATCCCCGCAGTTTTATCCAAGACACAATCCCCACATAAAGAACATTTCTCAAGAAAATTGCCCTGCGCATCCATCACCGCGGGAAAAATAGAATTAAGCGCCGGCAGCACCGCAAGTCCCAGCCGGTCATTATCTTTTACCGACTGTACGCCCAGACCACAGGCTAAAACCAGGAATACCTCAGCCTCGCGCAAGGACTTCATGTTCTTGGCAAATTCAGCCTTAACCTGGCTGGCTACGCAAGGGGCAGAAGGCATGCACATGCCTACGATCCTTTTGTCGGCTGCTTCCAGCATCTCTTTCGCCTTAGCCAGCTCCGGCTCACCGCCGGTCTTACAAGTAGCTGCGCACTCGCCGCAGCCTACCAGAAAAATCCTGGTATAGCCCTTTAAGCTATCTATAATCTGGACAAAGGGTTTAGTTTCTGAAATGATCATGGTTTTCTCCCCAAACCCTCAAATTTTAGCACGAATCGAGGAGTGGGGCAAGAGAAAATACCCTAGTCCTCAAAGTACTCCCGCATCTTCCCGAATAATTCCCGATCACCAGGAAGCCGCTTACCTATAATATCCTCGACATCAATATCCGAAAAATCATCCCTATCCCCGGCGCTTTCTATTTCTACCAGCTTTCCCAGAATATTCCCCTGCTCCAGAAAACGCGACACCTGAGTAAAGACATGTCCGCCGCCATCCATAAATGAGCGCGGAGAACGGTCAAGATGCGGCTTAAGTAAAAACAGGTTTTCTTTTGCCCGGGTGGCTGCCACATAAAATAAACGGCGCTCTTCCTCTATATCTTCCTCACTCTCCAGCGATAAATAAGAAGGTAAGTGCCCTTCTGCCACATAAATCAGAAATACCGTATGCCACTCCAGGCCTTTTGCCGAGTGTATTGTGGAAAGGGTAAGGGTGGAATCATCCTGATCTTTTCTGCCTGCCTCAACCAACCCTCTTTCCGGAGGCTCCAAAGCCATGTCTGCCAAAAAATGCTCCAGAGAGTCATAGCGAGAAGCAATACCCAACAGCGAATTCAAATCATTGATCCTTTTATGGAAATCGTCGTATTTTTCTTTTAACAACGGCTGATAGTACTGCAAGAACTTTTCTATTAAATCCGCAGGAGCAAAATCTTCCGGGTCGCTTTCCTTAAGCAAAGAAAAAAGTTTCTTTAGCTCCTCAGTTTTCTGTAATAATTTTTCATCTTTTGTCTCACCGTCATTGCCTTTAGCGATAGCGGCAATAATGCGCTCAGCGGTCTTTGGCCCGATCCCCGGCAACAAAAGTAAAGCCCTAAGCCAACTCACCTCGTCGTTATGGTTGTAGATGATGCGCAGATACGAAAGCATGTCCTTGATGTGCGCGGCTTCCACGAATTTCTGGCCACCATATTTGACAAAAGGAATATTACGGCTGGCTAACTCCACTTCCAGATCATTTGAATGCCATCCGGAGCGGAATAATACCGCTATATCGCATAACTCTACTCCTTCTTCCCGTAATTCCAGGATCTTGTCCGCGACAAATTTCGACTGGGCGTGATCATCCTGGGCATCCACAAAAACCGGCAACACTTTCCCGCCTTTTTTGGTGAAAAGGTTCTTTTCGAACTTTTCCTGCGCCGGACGGATCAAAGCATTAGCCAAATTTAGGATGGGCTGAGTCGAGCGGTAATTTTCTTCCAAAGTGATAATCCGGGAATCTTTAAATATATTGGGAAAATCGATGATATTCTTAAAATTCGCGCCGCGGAATGAATAAATACTCTGGGCATCATCACCCACCACCATGATATTTTTATGCTCCGACGCCAAAAGACAGGCAATATAGGCCTGAAGCTTGTTAGTATCCTGATACTCGTCGATCATGATGTATTGATATTGCCGTGATAGCCGCACGCGCACGTCCTCGTGAATAAGTAGAAGCTGCTTTAAATAAACCAACAAGTCGTCATAATCAACCAAAGATTTTAACTGCTTGTATTTGACGTATTCATCGCGAATCTTTTTAATATCATCGGTGAATTCCATAAAATGCGGATATTCATCGTAGATAACTTCCTCCAGCCCTTGAGATTTATTGATGCTTTTGGAAATGGTCTCTAGGATTGCTTTTTTGCGGGGAAAACGCTTCTCGGACTTATGAAATCCTAGCTGGGTGCGCACTAAATTCACCGTATCCTGAGCGTCGGATTCATCAAGGATGGTAAAGCTATTGGTTAGGTTGACTAATTTAGCGTACTTACGCAAGATAAAGTTGGCAAAAGAGTGAAATGTACCTCCGGAAACCCGGCTGCAACGGTCATCTAATAAAAGTGTGGCCCGACGCAGCATCTCATCCGCTGCCCGGCGGGTAAAGGTGAGTAAAAGGATCTGCTCCGGCTTTACCCCCTGCTCGACAAGATAGGCCACCCGGTGCACCAGGACCCGGGTCTTTCCGCTTCCCGCACCGGCAATAACCAAGTGCGGGCCGAGAGTAGATTGCACAGCATCCAATTGAGCGGGATTCAACTCGCTCTTATAGTTAATCTTGGCTTTCATCTTAAAAAATCCGGAAAATCTGATTAAGGCGTGGTTTTTACGTAAGCCTTGATGATCTTTTGCTCAGCTAGCGGGCGGTCTTGCGAATCAGTGGCGGTATTTTCAATCTTCTCTACGATGTCATAGCCTGTTATGACCTCGCCGAAGATAGTGTGGCGCATATTTAACCAGGGAGTTTTGGCAACAGTAATAAAAAACTGGCTGCCGTTGGTGTTGGGGCCGGAATTAGCCATGGCCAAAAGTCCCGGCTTATCAAAAGCGACATCCGCTTTCACCTCATCGCCGAAAGGCTTGCCCCAAATAGAAGTCCCACCGCGGCCGGTGCCAGTAGGGTCTCCGCCCTGAAGCATAAAACCCTTGATCGCCCGGTGAAAGATCAACCCGTTATAATAACCTTTCTCGACGAGCTTGGTGAAATTCTCACATGCCTTGGGTGCCACAGAAGGTATTAATTTTATCTCAATCTTTCCCTGTGTCGTTTCTAAAACTACAACTGTATTTTCCATGGCAATTACCCCCCTCACAGATAAAATCATCAGCACAAAAGCGATTAAAATATTTTTCATGGATATTATACCCCTTTATTCTCTTTTTTGGGCTTTTTGTTTTTCTTCCACCACTTTCAGCGCAATCTCCTGCGGAACTTGCAAGTATTTTGAGAATTCCATCGAAGCATTTGCCCGACCGCTGGAAAGGGAACGAAAAGCCGTAGCATAACCGAACATTTCAGATAGCGGGACTTCTGCCTGGATAACCTTTTGTTTTCCTTTTACTTCGATATTCAGAATTTTGCCGCGGTGGGAACAGATATACCCCACGCAACCGCTAACGTACTCTTCGAGAGTGGCTACTTCTAGCGACATATACGGCTCAAGCAGAATGGGGTTAGCCTTCATAAAGATATCTTTAAATCCAAGGATCGCCGCCATGCGAAAGGCGATTTCCGAGGAGTCCACTTCATGATATGAGCCGTCTATCAGGCTCACCTTTACATCTACCACCGGATACCCGGCATAAACTCCTTTTTGCATGGCCTCGATCACGCCCTTTTCCACCGCCGGGATAAATGAACGCGGTATCGCCCCGCCCTTTATACTATCGATAAATTCAAACCCCTTACCAGCCTCATTAGGTGAAAGTTCCATCACCACATGGCCGTATTGTCCGCGGCCGCCGGACTGCTTGATATACTTACTTTCTCCCTCAGCAGTTTGCAATATGGTCTCGCGGTATGCCACCTTGGGTTGCCCTACAATCGCCTCTACCCCGAATTCCTCTTTTAATCTATCCACAATGATTTCCAGGTGCAGCTCGCCCATGCCGGTAAGAATGACCTCTTTAGTTTCTTCGTCAGTCTGCACAAAGAATGTAGGATCCTCTTCAGTCAGCTTATTTAAACCCTTGCCTAATTTTTCCTGGTCCCCTCGGGACTTAGGCGCGATACTCAAAGAAACAACCGGCGTGGGGAATTGAATAGCTTCCAACAACACCGGTTTAAGCGGATCGCAAAGCGTATCTCCGGTCACCGTGTCCCCGAATCCCGGTATAGCTACGATATCTCCGGCAAAAGCATGGTCGATATTTTCTCTCAAGTTAGCGTGCATCTGCACGATCCTGCCCACGCGCTCTCTTTTATTCTTGGTAGAATTCAAAATATAAGAACCCGTTGAGACGCATCCGGAATAAACCCGCACGTATACCAGCTTACCCATGTGAGGATCTGCCTGCACTTTAAAGGCGAGCCCTGAGAAAGGCTCGAAGACGTTTGCCTGGCGGGGGATCACCTGATCCGCATGGTCCGGGTCATGCCCCTCTACCGGAGGAAGATCCAGTGGCGATGGCAGAAACATGTTCACCGCATCCAGCAATTTCTGCACACCTTTATTCTTAAACGCCGCTCCGCACAATACCGGCACCGCCTTGTTGGCGATCGTGCCCCGCCGAATCGCGCCTATCAGCTCTTCGGGAGTGACCGGCGCCTGTTCCAGATACTTCTTCATCAGCATATCGTCAAAAGCTACGGCTTTTTCTACCAGTATCCTGCGGTGATGCTGGGCCTGCTCAAAATATTCCGCGGGGATCTCTTCAATACGGAAATCTTTTCCCTGCGTCTCTTCGTCATAAATATAAGCTTTCATCTCAATGAGGTCGATCACCCCTTGAAAATTATCTTCCGCGCCTATCGGGATTTCTATAGGCAAAACATTTCCGCCCAGATCACTTTCAATCCCTTTTAAAACCGCGAAGAAATCAGCGCCCGTGCGATCCATCTTATTCACGAAGGCCAGTTTCGGCACCCCGTATTTATCCGACTGATGCCAGACTGTCTCTGACTGCGGTTCCACTCCTCCTACCGCGCAAAAAACCGCGACTGCTCCGTCTAAGACTCTCAGCGACCGCTCTACCTCAGCGGTAAAATCCACGTGCCCAGGAGTATCGATGATATTGATGCGGTGATCTTTCCAGAAACATGTAGTGGCTGCGGCAGTAATAGTGATGCCGCGCTCCCTCTCCTGCTTCATCCAGTCCATCTGCGCACCGCCGTCATGCACCTCGCCGATCTTATGGGATTTTCCGGTGTAGAAAAGTATGCGTTCGCTTAACGTGGTCTTTCCGGCATCAATATGAGCCATGATCCCGATATTGCGGGTCTTAGCCAGATCGTAACGCGGAACAGGCCTGGACTCTTCTTTTTTTTCTGCCACCGGCTCTGCGATAACTATTTCCTGCGGAACTAGTTCTTCTGGTGCAGGCGCTGCTTCTTCCGGTGTGATCGGCTCTGGTAACTGCTCTTCTGTTACAAAAGGCTCTGCCGCAGGCAATTCTTGCTCTAGAGACGGCTCTATTGTCTCAGACGGGGCAGGCGCTGCTTCTAGAGGTACGAGTTCTTGCGGTACAGGCTCTTGCACAGGCGCTTCTATGGCGTGACTAGGCTTTTGGGTGAGCTGATTATTAAGGTGTAAGATTTCATCAGTCAGCGTCTTAATCCTTGAATCCTTTTCATCCAGATCTTTTTCCAATTCGGTGAATTCTTCATTAAGCTGGTTGAACTCAAGCTTAGGCACCCATTCGCTTTCCTTTTCTTTCTTTTTATACTGAGCGATGGCTGACTGATGTTCGCTTATGTCTTTTATGTGACGCTCTATCTGATGTTTTTTTATCTCAATATCTTCAGACTGGCTCTTGATCTGGGAATCCAATGTCCCAATCTTTTCATTTAATTCCCTCAAGCCCTTATTAAAGTCCACTCCTTTAGTAAACTCTTCCTGCAGCTCCTTTTCCTTTTCCGCATACTTCCGGCGCAGGACAAGATTCTCATCTTTTACCTTATTAAGCATCTCCTCGGAGGTCTTAACCCAGTCATCCCTGCGCTTTAATTCCTCTTCCAGCTGCCCGGCCTTAGCCTTGATAGGCTCCAACTCCCGCTGGCCGGCCTCATGCTTTGCCTGCAGGATCTGCAGTTCATTCTCGAGAGAGTTAACACGCTCCTGAAGTTTTTGGATTCTTTGCTCCTGAAAAGATGTGGTAATTTCTCTGGGGGGAAGTGCTGATTTGCGGCTGGGGCGGGCGTTATGACGGGACGCTGATGATGAAAAAGCGCCATACACGCCATAAGCTATCAAGCCGCCTCCGGCCAAACCCATGATCCAAAAAAATAATTCCATAAATTAGTTTAGTAAGGAATAAAATCTACATGCGCTGTATTTGTTCTGCTACGGGTATCCTCTGACATTTTTGCATGGAGGCGCTTAATCAGATAAGTAACCGCATCTTTATTGGTATCGACAAATTCTACTCCCATGCGGTAAAATGGCGAGCGCTCTGAAACTGGCTCAGCCACATAACGAACCTTGCCTTTGCCACTTATGGGCCGATCAAGCTGCTGGGCAGTAAGCTCAAAATCCACCAGGCTTTCCGGCATAAACTTCTGGGTGGAATACATCCCAAACCCAACATAACTTATGTTTTCCAAGAAAGCCCTACTCTCAAGAGGCTGACCGTTTTCGCTTTTGATCTGCACGTTTCCGTCAAGCCTTAAGCGGTCGAAATGGCGTTTTTCCGGCATGTGTCCTCCTCCCGCAGAAAGCGGGACACCGGCCTTTCCTATAAGGCCGGGTGTACTAATTATTTCGCCGCCAACATGGCGTCGATAATATTTTGCGAAACGCCTTGCTGTTTTAAATAATCAATATCCGCCGGCGTAAGGTTGAATTTGGAATTTGTCAGACTGATCTTGTCGATGATTACTACCTCGTTTACCCCCTGCTTGGTCATATCCACGATCTGCTGCAAAGAAAGTTGGTTTGCACTGGATGCGGCTTGGCCCGCAGAATCCTGTCCGGATTTATTTTTATTCATCTGCCCACCGATTAATGCACCACCTAGTGCGCCTGCCACCGCGCCTATTGCCGCTCCCTCTGCGCCGTGATGACCGGTAGCCGTGCCAATGCCATAGCCCGCGCCTGCGCCCAATATCCCACCAATCACTCCTCCTTCAACCGCGCGAGTCTGGGTATTCTGGCAGCCTGTAGTCAGTAACAGCAACACCGAGCATATGACAATTGAAGTTAGTCTCTTCATTTCTGCTCTCCTTTTTTCAAACTCTCGAGCCTCTGTTTAATCTTCGCCTCATGCCCCATCTCCGTCGGCTCGTAATATTTCACTTTGCTGCGCGTATATTTCTGATCCACGTAGTGGCCGGCGAAATCATGCGCATATTTGTACCCTTTACCATGCCCCAATGCA
Organism: Candidatus Omnitrophota bacterium; assembly: GCA_026387455.1. GTDB lineage: Bacteria > Omnitrophota > Gorgyraeia > Gygaellales > Profunditerraquicolaceae > JAPLLR01. Next base: position 30,814 of record JAPLLR010000014.1, read on the forward strand.
TCACCATCAGCAGTAGTGTCCTTAAGATGGTCCGGCACTTCTTGCACCTTCTTATTTTCGATATCCGAGAGGGCTTTGTCAATGGCTAAATAACTAGCGTTTGACTTAGGCGCGCAGGAAACGTAAATGCAGGCCTGGGCCAAAGGTATGCGCGCCTCCGGCATTCCTACAAACTCCGAGACCTGCAAAGCGGCGTTAGCCAATACTAAAGCCAGAGGATCTGCATTTCCCACATCCTCGGCAGCCAGGATGCAGATTCTTCGGGCGATAAAACGGGGATCTTCCCCGGCATAAAGCATCTTGGCCATCCAATAGACTGCGGCATCGGGATCAGATCCGCGCATGGACTTGATAAAAGCCGAAGCAGTATCATAATGCTGATCTTCATCATGGTCATAAACCACAGCTTTCTTCTGTATAGATTCCTCAGCCACCTCCAAACTAAAATCAACTGCACCGTCTTTAGACTTTGGTGTGGTCAAAACCCCAACCTCTAAAGCACTCAACGCCCGTCGGGCGTCCCCCTCGCAGACTTTACTTAAGAAATTCAAAGCCTTTTTATCGATCTTAATTTTTAGGTTTCCCAGTCCGCGCTCTTTATTTTTTATTGCGGAGTTGAGAATCTGGGCGATCTCGTCTTCCTTAAGGGCTTTTAATTCACAGACCACCGAACGCGAGACTAACGGCGCGATAATGGAGAAATAAGGATTATGCACGGTTGCCCCGATCAAAATCGGGTTACCTTCCTCAATATCCGGCAAGAGCACATCCTGCTGCGCCTTGTTAAAACGATGGATTTCGTCGATAAAGAGTATGGTCTTGATTCCTGTAGAGCGCAAGCGCTGCTTGGCGGTATTTATCGCCCGGCGAAGCTCTTCGACATTAGAGGTGGTAGCGTTTATAGCAATATAGTGGGATTTTGTAACGGAAGCGATACACCAGGCAAGAGAGGTCTTGCCGCAACCCGGAGGGCCGAAAAGGATAAGCGAGCTCAAGCGATCTGCTTCTATCGCCCGGCGCAGCAGTTTTCCAATTCCCAAGATATGTTCCTGGCCGACGAATTCATCCAATACCTGTGGCCGCATGCGTACAGACAATGGCACGTCAATGGACGCGGCCTTCTTTTCCTCAAATAGTTCTATGGGCATAGAATGAAAGCGGTTTCTTTTGTCTGTTTAAAATAACCCCCTTAACCGGGGGACGATTACCCCTTGCCTAAACGCTTGTGCTTTTCTGTGGGGTACCTCATAAAAGCACAAGCAGGCTGCGGGGTATTTTGCCTGTATGAAAATGCTAGCAAAATAAATCCCCGCATTGTGCCGTCGGAAGGATAGTCTGAACCAAATCTGGTTTCAGGTGGGTGCCTCTCTTGGACGCCAAGGCGTATCAAGAAGTTTTGGCTCCCGTGATAAAGGTGTTGGTTCAACAATTATCGAATTTCCAACGAGCACCGCAGGGATTTATAATTTTATCTGCGTTATAAGTATAACACATGTAAGGGGATAAATCAACCCGGTGGAATCCAACCTGCCCCCTAGCGTATCTTGGCCCCAAAGCTCTCTGTCAACATCCGAACCACTTCGCTATGTACCGGATTGACTTCTGCCTCCGTCAATGTGCGCTCATCCGAGCGATAAATGCAGCTTATCGTAAGGCTACGCAACCCCGCGGATATCTGCTTACCTTTATAGTAATCCGCGATCCTAACCTCTATTAATAGCGGAGTTCCTTTTTCGTAAAGGCGGGACAAAACGCTTTTTATTGCCAAGTCCTCTTTTAAAACCAAGCTGATGTCGCGGGTTATCCCCGGATACCTAGGAGGTGAAACAAACTTCTTATTTAAATCCGCAGCCGCGAACACTTTCTCTAAAGATACCTCGGCGCAAAACAAATCTTTGTTCTTGATGTCAACTCTTGCCAATGCACTTTTTTCAAGGTTAATCAAGCTTCCTGCTTTCTGGCCCCCAACCGTAACTTCTATTACTCCGGAGCCAGAGGGATTAAAATCATATTCCTTTATCCCAAGTTTTAAAAATAACCTTTCCAAAACGCCTTTGATCTCCAAGAGCGACGCATTTTCTTTTGCCAATCCCTGTTCAAGGAAAAACGATTTTTCCCCGCATATAACAATGCCTAAAGTCAGCTCTTCTTCCGGGAAATTTTCCCCCCTGGAAAACACATTGGCTATTTCATAAAGAAAGACAAACTCCTGCTTTTGATTCAGGTTATATGAAACACAGCGCGCCAAACTCGGGATAAGCGTGGTGCGCAACACCTCCTGCTCTTTGCTTAAGGGATTCATGATGGCTACCGGCTGCGCATCTTGGAGACCAAACCCCTTTGACAGGTCCTGATCCACCAGGCTGTAGGTAATCGCTTCACTTAAACCCAGCCCAGTGAGGACTTTCTTTGTAAGAGCGACTAAATCCCTTGAGCCACGGATACTTACCTGAGGTTTTATCGATGGCAAAGTCTGCGGGATATTCTCAAATCCGTAAATCCTGGAGATCTCTTCGATCAAGTCTTCAGGAAGCTCCACATCTTCCCTAAACAATGGCACAGTCACCATCATTTTATTTTTCCCTACAGACCTCACTCTAAAACCCAAGTGGCCAAGGATATTCTTTAATTTCTGCTCGGCAATCTTAACATTTAAAATCTTTTCCACTAGCCCCAGATCTAAACTTATGCTTTTAGTTTTGGGCAAGGCTTTCCCTGAGCTTTTAGCCAAAACGCATTTTCCCGAGGACAATTCTTCGATCAAACCGGATGCCTGGCATGCAGAAAATTCCGCAGTCTCAAAATCCACTCCTCGCTCAAAGCGATATGAAGAATCAGTAGATAACCCTAATTTCTGCCTTCCCCGCCGCACCACCGAGCCGTTAAATACCGCTGCTTCCAATAAAATATTTTTGGTATGCTCAGTGACTTCGGTGTCTTTTCCCCCCATCACCCCGGCCACTGCCACAGGCTTAACAGGATCCGCAATGATCAAGATATCTGCATCAAGCTTACGCTCTACCTGGTCAATAGTGACTAATTTCTCACTGTTCTTTGCCCGGCGGACAATGATCTCTGCGCCACTTAGCTTATCCAGATCAAAAGCATGCAACGGCTCTCCCCAGGTAAACAGGCAATAATTAGTGATGTCCACTACGTTATTGATGCTGCGGCAACCGATAAGCTCAAGTCGCTCTTTTAGCCATTTTGGCGATGGACCGACTTTTACCTCACGAATGATCTTCGCGCTATAAAGCGGGCAATCGGATTTATCTTCGACTTTGATTGCAAACTTACCAACCGCCTTGGCGCACCGGCACTTTGACGATTTAGCCGATTTTAATTTTACTCCGGTGATCGCCGCTACTTCTCTGGCGATACCGATGACGCTTAGCCAGTCCGGCCGGTTGGAAGTAATCTCCGCCTCAAAGACAAAATCACCACCCTTACCTTCCACACCGCTGACCTCTAATCCAGCCATGGTAAGCTTTTCAGCCAACGCCTCAGGTGCAATCTTAATGTCTACGAAATCTTTTAACCAGTTGTAAGTAAATTTCATTTTAAAATTGCCTCAGGAACCTAAGGTCATTCTCAAAGAATAACCGTATGTCATTAATCCCATACTTAAGCATGGCGATGCGCTCCACTCCCATACCAAAGGCGAAACCGGTGTATTTCTTTGGGTCAATCCCCACGTGACGGAAAACATTGGGGTGGATCATCCCCGAGCCCAGCACCTCAAGCCAACCCTTTCTTCCACATACAGAACAACCCTTCCCTTTACAGATAATACACGATATATCCACCTCTGCTGAAGGCTCAGTAAAAGGAAAGAAGTGCGGCCGAAAACGCATCTTGATATCGTTTCCAAAAACAGCCTTGGCAAAAGTTTCCAAAACACCTTTTAAATCCGAGAACTTGATATCTGTGTCCACGATAAACCCTTCGATCTGGTGGAACATGAAAGAGTGCGATGCATCCACTGCATCCGGCCGATATACCCGACCCGGAACCACAATGGCCAAAGGCGGCTTGCGCGATTTCATCGCTCTTATCTGCACCGGCGAAGTATGGCTGCGCAAAAGCAGTTTGGAGTAATCCTTTAAATAGAAGGTGTCAAATGCGTCACGGGAAGGGTGGTCTAGGGGAATATTTAACCCAGTGAAATTATTAAACTCCGTCTCGATCTCCGGGCCCTCAACAATAGAAAAACCCAACTGGGTAAATATGGCGCAGATCTCATCGATTACTTGGGTTAGGGGGTGTATGTGGCCAAGCTCTTGCGCGATCCCCGGCATAAAAATATCGTTGCCTGATGCACCGGAAACCTTGGTATCCTGGCCACCCGACAATGCCCTCTGTTTCTCGGCGATCAACTCATTGATACGACCCTTAAGCGCATTGGCCTCCTGGCCGAATTTACCCCGCTCCTCTTTAGGCAGCGTGGGGATCAATCCGGTAAGCTCGGCAACAATGCCTTTCCTACCCAGATATTTAAGCCGGAAATCCTCCAGCGCCTGAAGAGAGGCAATCGCCTGAATATCGGCATCTAACTGCGCTTTGATCGAGTAAATATCCATAAAACGATAAATGCTCCCAATAAGAAAATAATGAAATTTCTTTTTTTTCTACTCGGCACATTCGGTATCAGGGTTCCGCAGGAAATCCTGCGCAACCCTTGAGCATGCAGATCCATATCTCCGCCATGCTCCGGGCAGGCCCGGTGAAAAACTCCCACCACCTCTATCTTATCCCCGGTTTCCCGGTGGCTTCCTGTATGATCAATACCTGCGGCCAAAGATGCACTCATCCATACCCCTAAGGCATCGTCGTAATTATAAACATTTACCCAAGCGAAATTCCCCCGCCGCATCACATCTCCAATGACCTCTCCTTCAAAGGTTATGGTTTTCCCGTCGAAGGACTTGACATTTTTGATGATCTCAGCCACAGAAAGAGGCTGGGCGTAAAGTGCGATTGGCAGCATCATCAACGCCAGAAATCCCGATATCTGCAAAATGTTTTTTCTCACTTTTTCCCCTTGAAAACTGCGAACAAAAAGCCAAGTAAAGTAAATATGGAAAGAAATTCCAGGCGGCCTGCCCACATCTGAAATATATACACAACCTTTAAACCGTTAGGCATACCTACGGAAGTGACTCCGCAAGTCAATCCCACGTTCGCCGCGGCGGATGTAGACTCAAACAAAGAGTCCAAAAACGGGTAGCCGTAAAAAGTCCCGGCGAACGCGCCCAGGATATAAAGCACCAAATAGCATAGCGTAATCATAAGCGCACTTCTGGCCAGTTTATCCTCTAAAAATATTTCTTTGATGTGGTGAAACTTCTTCACCACGATCGCTTTCTCCGGCATGATGATGCGCTTGATATCTTCGCCTAGCGCGGTAAAGATCACGCCAACCCTGAGCATCTTGATCGCGCCGGTAGTCGAACACACCGCGCCTCCGAGGGCCATGGCAATGATCACCCCCACTATCGCCAGATGGTTCCAGTCGCTCATAAATTGCTGGTCATAAAGGGTCTGAAAACCCGTCCCGGTGTGACCGGAGATCAGTTGATAAAAGCCCTTACGAAAAAGCCCTTCGGCATTAGGATATATCCCAACCTGAGTAAGTCCCACTGCCACGATCCCAAAAGTAACCATGACCGTGATAAAAAGAGTCACTGTTTCTATATTTTTAAACACCTCTTTACGGTTTCCCGTCCAAATATGATAGTGCAGCTTGAAATTTATCGCCCCCAGGATCATAATCATGATGGTCACTATCTCATAAAGAAAACTATGGTAATAAAGGATGTTCTGCGACTGCGGGGTAAACCCTCCGGTATCAAAAGCAGCCATGAAATTGCAGACCCCGTGGAAAAACGCGTTCATCGGCCGCATCCCTTCCCAGATCCCTACAAGGCCCAAGGCCAGGGTACCCAACACAAGATAAGTCAAACTAACGATCCAGATAAAACGGGCAGTATTTATGACGTTGGGCAGGATCCGCTCATCGCGTGCTTCACCAACATACATCTTAAATGCGCCGCTCATCCCTTTTACAAAGAAAGACAGCGCGACAACCACCACGCCCTGACCTCCAATAAACATGATAAAATGCCGCCAAAAATTATGCGCATAGGAAAGGTGATCTAAATCCTGCACTAGCACCAGGCCGGTGGTCGCAAGACCAGACATAGCGTCAAAACAGGCGTCCAAGAAAGATTTCCAATGGCCGCTTAAATATAAAGGAATAGCTCCCAGAACCATGGCCGCAAGCCATGCCAGACTGACCACAATCATCCCGTGCATCCAGTTCATATCCTTTTCAGTGAAGCAAAAAACCGTCAGCAAGTATCCGCAGATAGTAGAGATGATAATACCGAGAACAAAATCCAGGGTGGGGTTTATTTCGCCAAAACCCAGACCTATAGCGATAGGCACAGTCATGGTCAAAGCCAAACCTAAAATGATTTTGCCTAAATAATATCCGATTATCTTCAGGTCTTCGAGGCGGGGTTTTAGGATCATAACTTCCAGGTCAATGCCAGGCAGATAATAAACGCTGCCAGCATTATAGCAAGGGTATAGGCGACTTCGGTAATAATGCCTAAGGTTATGTTTAAGGGAATATTGATTCTCATTTTAAAATTTACCGGCTAAGAGATTGAGAAGTTGCGGCTCGTTACCAATAAGGGTAATAGCAATAACATCGTCACCGTTTTTAAAAACAGTATCGCCTTTAGGAACAATAACCTCCTCACCGCGCAATACCGAAACAATAACTGAGTCCGGAGGCAACTGGATACTTTTTAGCTCTTTCCCAACCACGGGAGAGTCTTCAGGAAGATCCAGACGCACGATAGCAAGCTTGCCCCGCTTAAAACTCATGAGATTTACGAAATCCGAGAATGATACTTCTTCCTCGATAATTTTGGCAATGATCTTGGTGGAGTCAACCGGCACGTCAATGCCTAGTTGGGTGAAGGTATGCTCGTCTCCGGGATTGTTCACCCGGCCGACAGTGCGGTTTACATTAAAACGCTCCTTGGCCAGCTGGCAGATAATCAGATTATCCTCATCGTCACCGGTGACCGCAGCCAGTACATCCGCGCGCTCAATCCCCGCCTCTTCAAGCACGGCCGGCTCGCATCCGTCGCCGTTAATCACCAACGCTTCCAGCTCCCGGGCGATCTCCTCGCAAAGCGCTTTATCTTTTTCTACCACGCTTACGGTATGCTTGCTAACGCAAAGTCTTTTGGCAAGGTAATACCCGATCTTTCCCGCGCCTACAATAATAATATACATAATTAGCCCCTATTTAAGTTGAAAACGCCCGCGGACCTTGTTAAGGCTGGAGACCTTTACTACCGCCATCAGCGTATCCTTATTCTTAAGCAGCGTATGCGCTTCCGGAATAATGATCCCATCCATCCTTTTAATGGCTACCACCAAAAATTCTCCTGGCATATTGATGCCTTTGATATGCTCACCGATGAGATTGTCCTTGACTTCGATCTCAATGACTCCCAGATCCTTGGATTCAATCAGGTAGCTGGAAAACCGGCTTTCAATGATCTTATCTCGCAACATGGACGAAAAAAGCATCGTTCCGCTGATGATATCAAGGCCCAGCGCGGTATAGATATGCGCGCGCTGTGGGTCATAGACGCGGGCAAAAACTTTAGGCACCTTGAATATCTTTTTAGCGACCTGCGCGCAGATCAGATTAGTATTATCGCCATTAGTCACCGCACAAAAGGCGTCGGCCTTTTCGATCCCCGCCTGTTTCAAAAGCTCCAGATCAAAACCATTGCCAACAGACATTACCCCGTTAAAAGAACCGCCTAGGCGGTCGAACGCCGCACGGTTTCTATCAATGACCACCACGTTATGGCCTTCTTGGGCCAAAAGCTTGGACAGCTCCGCCCCTACCCTGCCGCAACCAACAATTAGAATATACATTTTATCCCCTGGCTAATTCCACCAGCTTTTTAAATGCCGCTGCATCTTTCACTGCTAGATCCGCCATAATCTTACGGTCCAGAGTGATCTTTGCTTTCTTTAAGCCGTTAATAAACCTGCTGTAGGTAATATCATTTAAGCGGCAGGCTGCGTTGATACGCACTATCCACAATGAACGAAACTCGCGTTTCTTAACCCGCCTATCCCTGTAAGCGTAGACCTTCGCATGCTGAAGCGCACGCTTGGCCTGCTGATATTGCTTACTGCGGTCACCCCAAAAGCCTTTTGCGGCCTTAAGCGTCCTCTTCTTGCGCCGTCTCGTTGCTACACTATGCTTGATCTTTGCCATTTCATTTTTCTCCTATCCGTACGGTAACATGCTTTTAATAAACGCCGTAGTCTTCCTGTCCCCTAGAGTATCCGCCCGGCGAAGTTTGCGGATCCTCTTGGATTTTTTGCACGTTGCAAGATGGCCCTTGCCGCAGTGCGAATATTTTACTTTTCTTTTTTTAGTCAGCCTAAAGCGTTTTGCCACGCCTTTTTTGGTCTTTAATTTTGGCATTGATTACCCTCTTTTCCTTTTATTTAGGCGACAACACGAAAGACATGATCCTGCCTTCCATGCCCGGATTTTTCTCTACCATGCCGTTGGACTGCGTATCGGTGATAAATTTATCCAGGATCTTTCTTCCTATGTCGATGTGCTCCATCTGCCTTCCGCGGAAGAACATGTTCACCCTTACCTTGTCATTTCTCTTTAAAAATTCAACCGCCTGCTTTACCTTGGTCATATAGTCATGCTCATCAATATTCGGTTTAAGGCGGATCTCTTTTAATTTGCTTTGCTTTTGGTGTTTCTTGGCCTCGCGCTCTTTCTTTTCCTGATCGTACTTGAACTTACTGTAATCGATGATGCGGCATACCGGCGGCACGGCCGTGACTGCCACCTCGACTAAATCCAGCTCATACTGGTTTGCCAGGTCAAGTGCCCGCTGAATAGAAACCACTCCCAATTGCCCACCGTCGGGTCCAATCAGACGGACCTGCGCGACTCGGATCTTTTCGTTGATGCGGATAAAATTTTTTATAGCCAGCCTCCTTTGAATTTTGCGCATACGACCAAAGCAAACGCTCCTGACGGGATACCGTCAGTCGCAGTACTATTGGCGTTGTGCGATTTGCTGTTTAATACTTTTTATGAACTGGGCCAAAGGTTGTGCCCCCTTGTCCCCAACACCTTTTTTTCTCACTGCCACCGCTTCCTGCGCCGCCTCTCGCTCACCTACCACCAGGACATAAGGAATCTTGCTTACCTCAGCGTTGCGGATCTTTTTATTCAAAGTCTCGCTACTGTCATCGATTAAAGCGCGGATTCCCTCGTCCAACAAAGCCTTCTTTACTCCTGCCGCGTAAGCGCTAACTGTATCTTTGATAGGAATAATCACCACTTGTTCCGGAGAAAGCCACAAGGGCAACTCGCCGTTATAATGTTCTAGTAATGCGCCGATAAAACGCTCTAAGCTGCCCAGCAAAACCCTGTGCAACATGACCGGCTGTTTTTCTTTTCCGTCGGAATCAATATAGGCCAGGTTAAACCTTTTAGGCAGCGCAAAATCACATTGTATTGTCGCGCACTGCCAGGAGCGCTTCAGCGCATCCTTTAATTTAATATCGATTTTTGGGCCATAAAATGCGCCATCCCCCTCGTTGATCTCATAATGCAGACCCTTGGCTTTTAAAGCGCCTTCCAAGGCATCAGTCGCCCTCTGCCAATCCTCCAGACTACCGATGTATTTTTCCGGCCGGGTGCTTAATTCTATTCCCACATCATTAAAACCGAAAACCTTCATGGTCTCAAAAACAAAATCAATGATCGCCTTTATTTCATCTTCTAATTGTTCCGGCAGACAGAAAATATGCGCGTCATCCTGAGTGAATCCCCGGACACGCAAGAGCCCATGCAAAACCCCGGCTTTTTCGTGACGGTAAACCGTGCCCAGCTCAAAGTACCTGATAGGTAAAGCCTTGTAACTGCGGGTTTTTGATTTGTAAATCAAAATATGCCCGGGGCAGTTCATCGGCTTGATCACGCTTTCTTTATCATCTACTTTAAAGATGTACATGTTCTCTTTATAATAGTCATAATGGCCGCTGGTCTTCCAGAGTTCTGCCTGCATGATATTCGGGGTGATCACCAGATCGTACCCGCGCTTTAAATGCTGCTCCTTTTCATAATCCTCGATGATCTTGCGTAACATCGCGCCTTTAGGATGATAAAAGACTAACCCGGCACCCGCCTCTTCATGATAGATATCAAAAAACCCTAATGCCGGCCCCAGCTTTCTGTGATCGCGCTTCTTAGCTTCTTCCAAATTCTTTAAATACTCATCTAATTCTTTTTGCGTAAGAAAACAGGTTCCGTAGATTCTCTGCAGCATGGGATTAGTCTCTATCCCGTGCCAGTAAGCCCCGGCTACAGACAATAATTTAAAAGCCTTGATCTCGCCGGTTGAGCCTACATGCGGGCCGCGGCATAGATCAGTAAAACCTTTTCCGGTCTGATAGATAGAGATTGATTCGTCCCCCAACCCCTTGATCAGGTCTATCTTATAATCCTCACCCATATTGGCGAATAGATCCAGCGCTGCCTGCTTGTTTAATTCCTCGCGCACAAAGGGCTCATTTCTTGCGATCATCTCGCGCATCTTGGCCTCAATCTTAGCGATATCCTCGTCGGTAAAAGGTTCTTTCTTATCAAAATCATAGTAAAACCCATCTTCGATAGAAGGGCCGATACCAAGCTTGGCCTCAGGCCAAATTTCTTTTACCGCCTGAGCCATGATGTGCGAACAAGAGTGTCGTAGAGTTGCCAGATCCATGGATTCCTTATTTTGCTATCGAAAATACTACAAAATTAATGTACTACGCTCGCTACATCCCTTGTCGGGCTGCGCCTCGCCCCCCCCTGGGGCTCGGCAGCGCTCGCTTTAGTACAATTAAATTTTTCTTTGTCAGAAAAATTTAATTGGGCCCAAGAGGACTTGAACCTCTGACCTTTGCGATGTCAACGCAACGCTCTAACCAACTGAGCTATGAGCCCTTCAACTTTACTCGTTGAAGCCACCCTAGAATAGGATGAGCCCTGGAGCACAAAAAAGTTCTATTTAGTGACATTCCGACGAGTGTGTTAAAATTTTGCAAAAATTTTAACACATGTTACGAGTCGGAACGAAAACAAAAATCTTTATTGAACTCGACGGCACAGATTTTGCCTGAAATTGATAGCGTGCAAAATCTAGTGGGCAAGGAGGGAGTTGAACCCTCACGGCCTTACGGCCAAAGGATTTTAAGTCCTTCGTGTATGCCATTCCACCACTTGCCCTCAATGAGGCCACACTTTATGGAGGGCTCGTTTCACTCGCTCCGACATAAAGTGTATGGCCGAATTGATCCCGCCGAATGCGCCAAAATTTTCTGGCGCGAAGCGCCGTGAAATTTTGGCAGCGTTTATGAGGCGGGATAAACGGCATAACTTCACCCCTCGTGTAAACGCTTGTCAATTCCTGTGGGGTGCCTCAGAAATTGACTGCGCACACTTCGGGTGATTTTGCCTAAACTAAACTACAGCAAAATTCAGGCGACGAGCGGATTCGAACCGCTGGATAACTCCTTTGCAGAGAGCTGCCTTACCACTTGGCTACGTCGCCATATAAAAGAACTGTAAAACTAAAGAACTTTTATTGTCTCTTTAACGATTGTTTCGACCTCCGCCAAGCAGCCCACCCCCATCTTGCCACAGGCAAGCTTGCCGGTTCGCGGCTGTATAAATCTATATCCCAAAGACTTTAGTTTCTGGATGTTTCCCTGGGTGATCTTATTTTTGTACATATTCTCGTTCATCGCCGGAGCTACCAACACCGGCGCTTTTGTGGCGCAAATCACGCAGGTCAGCAGGTCATCGCAGATCCCGCCGGCAACTTTCGCAATCACGTTGGCGGTTGCCGGAGCGACCAACACACAATCCGCCTTATCAGCAAGAGAAATATGCTCTATCTCCCAGCTCTCGGGTGAATCAAATAATCCGCGGTACACATTGTTGCCCGAAAGACTCTCAAAAAGAACCGGCTTAATCAGCTCCTCAGCCTCCCGAGTCATCACCACTGTGACACTACACCCCTCGGCCCTAAGCTTGCGCACGATATCGCAGGCTTTATAAATAGCCACGCTGGCGGTAACCCCTAGGATTATATTCTTAGCCTTCGCCACGTTAATCCGCGCTCTTTGCTTTCTTCCACTGCAGCTTCCCCTCGACGATTTCCTGCAGCGCCACAGTAGAAGGCTTCATATCTAAAGGTGCACTTACCATCCTGGGCTGGCCCTCAGCGATCTCTAGCGCCCGACGGGAAGCCAAAATCACCAATTTATAAACCGATTCACGAGTATTGCTTTTATCTAAAAGTTTTTCCAAAGCCACGTACCCCATCAGCTACCTCCTTGCGCAGTAAGCGCAACACTGGCCTATCCTTTAAGGCCAGGTGTAAAGCAGAAAGCGCAACACTGGCCTATCCTGCCCAGAATGGGCGCACTTGGCAATCATTTATGCCAAGGTGCTTTAAGGCCAGGTGTATTACCTATCTTAATGCATCTCTTCTAAAACGATCCTTCGTAATTCTCTTACCGCTCGCTCCAGATTTTTGTTTACAATAGTATAATCGTAATGACGCGAAGTGTTAAGCTCTTCCTTCGCTAGCCTCAAACGCCTGGCTATCTCTTCCTTCTTGGTCTTCTGACAGCGTTTCTCAATCCGCTGGCGCAGCGTTCTTAGCGAAGGCGGAAGAACGAAAATAGTGACCGAGTTGCGCGGGAAAAGCCGCTTTACCCTGAGCGCTCCCTTTAAATCCAGACATAAAATAATGCATTTACCCTGCTCCAGCTGCTTACTAACGAAGCCCCTGGACGTTCCATAATAATAACCTAAGTATTTCGTCCATTCAAGAATTTCTTTTGCCTTAAGCCTGCGCTTAAAATCCGCATCTTTCAGAAAAAAATAGTCTCGGCCATGCCTTTCCCTGGAACGCTTCGGCCGGGTGGTAAAAGATACAGACTTGGTGAATTTTCTTTTGAGTGAGGCGTATTCCAGCAGCTTGTCACGTAGCGTTGTCTTACCCGATCCCGACGGCCCGGATATGACTAATATTTTGCCCCGTTTATTCAATGTTCTGCACCTGTTCGCGAATCTTCTCGATCTGACTTTTCATCTCGACCACCGTGGATGACACCCCTACATCAAAAGATTTGGCGGCCAGAGTGTTTGCCTCGCGCTGCATCTCCTGGGCGATAAAATCCAACTCCTTGCCTACCGGCCCGGACTTGGATAGCTTACTCTTAAAATTGCAGATATGAAAAGTAAGCCGGTCTATTTCTTCGGCTACATCGCTTTCTTTCAAAAATGATGTCCTCTCATCATCGGTCACAAGCGTAGCCAGCTTGGCTTTCACTGCTACTTTATAGCGCTTCTTTATCCCCTCAAGCCTTTGCCACAACATTTGTGCCCGGCTTTTTAAAAAATTATGCAAGGCCTGGCCTTCTTTACGCCTGTTCTTAGCCAAATCATCCAGAGAGCCCTTAAGCAAGGTTCTTAAGTGCGGCCAAATACAGGTTTTAGGAAAATTATGCTCCTCTAAAGACAACACTCCCGGTAGATGAATCAAGGTATTAATACTAATATCGTCCTTGATGTGAAACTCTTTGCCCATATGCTTAAAAGTGGTCAGGTAGTTTTTCAACAGCTGTTTATTTACATGCACGTTGCTAGACTTGCTGCCTGAGATATTCACCGCGCAGGTCAGCCTGCCACGCTTGATCTTACCCTCAACCTCTCCTTTAAATTTATCTTCCAGAGAGAGAAATCCGTCGGGTAAATGAAACACCGCCTCCAGGAACTTATGGTTGGTGCTACGCAGTTCCACTGATATTTTTCCGAATGGGGCGATCTCTTTTTCCCTGCCGCCGAAACCTGTCATGCTGTTCAACATATTCTTATGCCCACACTTTCTTTTTGTGCTCTTTGGTCACCATTTCTTTGGTCGGGTACAAATCTACGATAATTTCTTCAGGGTCAAGCCACAGCTTGATCTCGCGCTCCGCCTCTAAGGCATCGCTTGAGACATGAATCACGTTTTCATACACTCCGTGAGTGGTGATCCTTCCGTATGAGCCGCGAATGGATGTGGGATCCGCCTCTTCCGGATTAGTGGAGCCAACCAGCTCCCGACATTTCTTGATCGCGTCATTTCCCCAATAGACCAAGGCCATGACTTTTTTGCGATCATGAAGCTCTCCCTGCAAGTACTTTACCAGCTCGTCGAAAAACGGCTTATCCTGCAGATGCACATAATGCTCCTTAGCCAACGCCTCGGAAACCCGCACCATCTTCGCCGCCACGATCTCAAGCTTAGTCTCGGAAAGCCGTGTTAGAATATTTCCGGTCAGCGACTTCTTAAGCCCGTCGGGCTTGATAAGAATCAATGCTGCCTGACTCATTTAATTCCCCCTCTGATAATATTAGTAATACGTTCCAAATCTTCCTGTGAATAGAATTCGATCACGATGTGCCCGCGTTTTTTGCGCTTGGCAATACGCACCTTGGTCGCCAGCGCATGCTGAAGCGCTTCCTCTAGTACCGCAACCACCGGTTCCCGCTGCACAGAAGCTCCGGCCTTACGCTTTATCCCGACGGGCCTGCGAGTCTTGATCAGGCTTTCCAGTTCCCGCACTGACAAACCCTTAGAAATGATCTCCTGCGCGAATTTTCTCTGCAGGTTAATATCTTCGATCTCGATCAGCGCCCGGCCATGCCCATAGCTGATACGACCGTTCTTAATTTCCATCTGGATCTCATGAGGAAGTTTCAAAAGCCGCATGGTGTTGGAAATAGTCACCCGGGCTTTTCCTAAGACTTCACTCATAGCTTCCTGAGTCATGTGAAATTTTTCCATCAAGTGCTGATAAGCACGGGCTTCTTCGATGGGGTTTAATCCCTGGCGCTGAATATTCTCGATTAGCGCGATCTCTAAGGAATCAACATCCTCCACGTTTCTTACCAGAATTGGTATCTCTTTGAGCCCCAATGATTTAGCAGCACGCAAGCGTCTCTCTCCGGCGATTAATTCGAATTTATCGCCTGAACGCCTGACTAACAACGGTTGAATCACGCCCTTTTCACGGATGGATTGCGCCAGCTCCTGAATGCTGGCCTCGTCAAAATCTTCGCGCGGCTGAAAAGGATTCGGCCGAATCTGCTCGGCGGAAACATAAAGAACTTCTTCCTTATGCTCAACCTCCTGCTTCTGAGGTATCAACGCGCCAATACCTTTTCCTAAAGCTCTACGCTGTTCCATAACTTAATCTCCTTAATGAGGCCACACTTTATGGAACCCTTAGATGGGTGACATAAGGCCCTTCCTATACCTTTTAGGGAAGGGGCTAACCCCGAAGCCTTGGTCAAAATTACGAAGTCCCCGAAGGGGGACGAAGAGAATTTTGACCAGCTTAGGCGAGGGGTCAATTTCACTCCGGCAATATATTGCTTGGCGTAACTGGCATACCCAAAATTTCTTTACAAAGCTCCTCATATTTTTGCGCACCCAGCGAATCTTTGTCATATAATACAATTGGTTTCCCAAAGCTGGGCGATTCCGTCAAGCGAATATTGCGCGGGATCACACTCTGATAAACCTTGTCTTTAAAATGGCCGCGCACTTCCTGGATCACTTCTTTAGTGAGATTAGTTCTAAAGTCCGCCATAGTCAAAAGCACGCCCTCCACCTCTAGGCCTGTATTAATATTGTCCTTCACAAGTCTAATGGTATTATGGAGTTGTGTTAATCCTTCCAGAGCATAATATTCGCACTGCACCGGTATTATTACTGAGTCCGCGGCACCCAAACCATTAATAGTCAGCAATCCGAATGACGGCGGAGAATCAATGATGATGAAATCAAAATTCTCTCGATCTTTTTGCAGTGCGCGTTTTAATCTATACTCGCGGCCCAAGGCCCCAACTAATTCCACTTCCGCTCCAGTCAAATCGAGATTCGCCGGGGCTAATAAAAGATTGGGTATAGCTGTGGATTGGAGTATACTTTGGATCTCCTGTTCTTCCAGGAGAACATGGTAAGTGCTTTTTTGGACATTGTGTTTATTGATCCCCATTCCGCTGGTGGCATTAGCCTGAGGATCCAAATCAATAAGCATGACTTTCTTACCAAGGACAGCCAGATAGCTAGCGATATTTATCGCCGAGGTGGTTTTACCTGTACCGCCCTTCTGGTTACAAATCGATATTATTTTACCCATTGCAATTTATCAGGTTACGCAATGTTCCACGTGAAAATCCGCCTCATTTGCCTAGATTTATTATCCTAAAAAATCTGTTCTTGTCAAGAATTTATTTCAGGGTAACCCGCACTTTTGCCGGCTTTGCGCCAGGCATGCCAAACAATCCCTTTTTCTCTTCGGAGAGCACTTCTATCTTCACCTTGTTACGTGGAAGCTGTAAATCGCTTAGGGCTGCCTTTACCGCCTCTTCAACAGTCTTACCTTCAATTTCAATACTCATTTTTCTCTTTCTCATCCCTACCTTGCGCGCATGATTTTAAATTGATAGGCCATCATCAGCGTACTGTTCACTACCCAGTACAACACCAGGCCAGCCGGCAAATGATAGAAAAATACCAAAAACATTATCGGCATAGCTATCATCATAATCTTCTGCTGCTGAGCAGTGCTGGAATCGCTACACTGTTTCACAGTGGACATTTTTTGCTGTAGAAACATTCCTATGGTCATCAATATCGGCAGTATATTAATTTCATTTCCCAAAACAGGAATTGACTGCGGCAATTTAAACAGGCAATCCGGCATAGATAGATCCTTGATCCAAAGGAACTCAGCACCCCGTAAAGCTACCGAACGCATCAGCACCTGATATAATGCAAACAATATGGGCATCTGCAAAAGCATGGGTAAGCAACCGCCCAAAGGATTAACTTTATGCTCCTTATAAAGCGCCAAGGTTTCCTGGTTCAGCTTTTGAGGATTATCTTTATACTTCTTGCGCAACTCCTCTATCTTTGGTTGCAGAATTTGCATCTCTTTCATAGAGCGCATTTGTTTAAGAGTAAGCGGAAAGAGCACCAGAAAAACCAGTACGCTAAGAAGTATAATCGCCCAACCCCAGTTACCCACCAAACGCTGGACAAACTCTAAACTCTTAAGGATTGCTTGGCCAAAGAAATCAAATATTCCGTAATTTATTACTGCACCCCAATCCCGATTTACACCGTTAATAACCTGCAACTGTTGTGGGCCCAAATAGATATGAAATTTAAGCTTAAGTGGAAGCCCGGGCGCTGCGATTAGATCTTTTAAAGTCAAACCAACCTCAGACTCTTGTGCGCTAAGCTTACGCACATAGGCTCCGGTGTTACCGTCAACCCTCTCTATAATAGCGCAGAAATACCGGTCGCGCACTGCCAAAAACTTTACCTTATCCCAAGACATTTCCTTTTTGCCGTTTTCTTGCAGCACTTTCTCATTCGTCGCAGCTGTAACATTCAAATAAGTAGTATCAATAGATTTTGGAGTAAAATCTAAAACCCCCAAAATCAAAGGCAGGTCCAGCTTAATAGGGGCTCCAGAATTATTCTGAACTTCAATCTCTAAATCTATAGTATAATTAGAGTTAGAAAAGATATACTTCTTAGTGATCAGTAGTTCTCTGTCCTTGTGAATAAAAGTCGCGGTGTTAGCAGTAAAAAGCTCTTTTCTAAAAGCCCCCTTGCCAACCAAAGCAAATGCCGACTTTAAATTATATTTATAATCTTGAAAAACTTTGAAATTAACATCTTTTATGGCCGATAATTCTTCAATAAAATCTACATCAAATTTTTCCTGGGGAAAATTAATCAGGGTGGAGGGAGCAGATTGGACAGGTGCCGAGGTTCCCGCAGGCACTTGCGCAGGTGCTTCTGCAACTATGGTTCTTACGGCCTCGCTGCCTCCAGCAGCAATATTTGCTACAACCTGTTGGCTCACAGGCTTTTGCGTCTTAGATACCAATGTGCCCCAACCAACTAAAACCGCTAAAGATAAAACTACTGCTAAAAATAAACGTTTTTCCATAGGTTAATTTACCGGGTCAAACCCGGTTCTTCCCGAATAGGGATGGCAATGCATCAGCCTGACAAAAGCCTTAAAACCACCCCTGTAAAAGCCGTATTTTGAGATAGCTTGCAAAGCGAACTCAGAACAGGAGGGATTAAACCGGCAGGCGACCGGCATCATATGCCTGATCGACCCCTGATACACGCGGATCAATAAAATGGAGAGTTTCGCCAGCATCAGCGAGAGATTCTTTTACGGCCTTTTTGACGGCGGCGCCTCAAAACTTCCCTACCGAGACGACTTTTCATACGCTTGCGAAACCCATGCTTACGCTTACCGACAATATTTGTCGGCGTCTTTAAATTTTTCTTCATGCTTTTGCTTTCTGCCTGCCGAAAACAGGCGTAATAGTGTAAAAACCCGCCGGAAAGACTTTCCCGACGGGAAAATGGGCGTCTTGCCCTTTACAAATTCCAAAAGTTTATTGATTATAACATAACGTCGCACGATGTCAACACTTACGTGCGTAAATAAATCCAAACTTCGGCGAGTAAAAATTTTTGTTGACCTACTACAGGTTTGATGTATAATGCCAAGGCTTAAGCATACAATTGTTACCGCCTTCTATAAATTTTATCTTGCTCTTAGTTATGTTTTGTGTTAACGTAGTAACAATAATTTAACCCTTTTGATTTTCCACAGAGTTATTCAAGATGTGGATAAGTTGTGGATAGCCCGAACATGCCTGAAACCATCAAGACCTGGCAACTAGCGCAGGCCTGCCTTAAAGATAAATTAGGAACAACGGTTTTTGATACCTGGATTGCGCCCCTCAAGGCGAAATCCGTGGCCCAGAACTCTCTTACCTTGGAAGCGCCCGATACTTTTTTTAAAGACTGGGTGGAAAAACACTACCGCCCGGCAATAGAAGAAAGCCTTGGTAGTTGCGGGGCAAAGAAAAAAATCACCCTGACCCTGGAAATCGGCTCTCCGGAAAAAATCACTCCCGAAAAAATCTCTATTTCCGCTAGCCCGGCTAAAACTCATGAGAGCTTTGGGTATTTAAAATTAAACCCACGCTATACTTTTGAAAATTTCGTAGTCGGGCCATCGAACCGCCACGCCCACGCTTATTGCCTGGCCACCGCGGAGTCTCCGGCCAAAGCTTATAACCCTTTATTTATTTACGGCTCAACCGGCCTTGGCAAAACTCACCTGATCCAATCAGTCTGCCATCATATCAAAAATAAAGTGGGCGGGAATTTAAAAATCTGCTATCAGCCTTCAGAAAAATTCACTAACGAGCTTATTGACGCTATCCAACACCATTCAACCGCGGCCTTCCGCCAGAAATACCGCAACCTCGATGTGCTGGTTTTAGACGATATACATTTTATCGCCGGTAAGAATTCCTCACAGGAGGAGTTTTTCCACACCTTCAACACCCTTTACGACGCGCACAAGCAGATAATTCTTTCCTCCGACCGGCCACCCAAAGAAATCGCCGATCTACAAGAACGCCTGGTTTCCCGCTTCGGGTGGGGATTAGCTGTGGATGTCCAGCCGCCGGACCTTGAAACGAGGGTAGCGATCCTGAAAAAAAAGATTGAGCGGGAGCCGGTCAGTGTACCAGACGATGTGATATTTTTTATCGCCGGGTTAATCTTGACTAATATCCGAGACCTAGAAGGCGCACTGGTCAGAGTTATGGCCTACTCTTTAATGGAAGAAAAACCCATCACTTTAGATTTAGCTAAAGAAGCACTAAAAGATTTATTGAAAGAAACTAAAAAATTTATCACTGTGGATTTCATCCAACGCTGTGTTGCGGAAGAATTCGGGATATCTTTACACGACCTAAAAGCCCGGCGCAGGAATAAAAATATTGTGCTTCCCCGCCAAATCGCCATGTATTTGAGCCGGGAAATGACGGATCTTTCCCTACCCGAGATAGGGAATTATTTCGGCGGTAAGGATCATACCACGGTTTTATACTCTTATACTAAGATAAAAGGTGAGTTGATTAAAAACGGAACGCTTAAAGAACGTATGGAAGGAATACGACAGATTATTAAACAGTAATCCAAAGGTTACTTAAAGGTTATTTTTTAGTTAAGTATAGTGAATTTATTCAAGTTATAAAGTTTTTAACAGAACTGTAACCTAATTACTACTATTACGATTTAAGTATCTTTATACTAAATAGAAGGAGAAAGAAAAGATGAAATTTAATGTAAAAAAAGATGTTTTATTAAATGGGATTCAGACTGTACAAAACGTAATCACCACAAAATCCGCGTTACCCATACTTTCCCATATACTTATAGAAACCTATCAAGATAAGCTAAAATTGACCGCTACGGATTTAGATATAGGGATAAGTTGTGTAATACCTGTGAATGTCCAAGAACCTGGAGCGATTACAATTCCGGCAAAAAGATTTAATGATATTATTAGAGAGTTACCGGGGGATCAAGTAAATATAACTACTAAAAAGAATAATCTAGTGACCATAGAGACAGAGAGTTGCCAGTTTAAGATTATGGGTTTGGCGCGGGAGGAGTTTCCTAAATTACCAGAGTTTAAAGATAAAGAAGTGGTGGTGATGGGGCAGGATGTTTTAAAAGAAATGTTGGTTTTAACTTCTTTTGCCGCATCATTTGATGAAACACGGTATATTTTAAACGGTATATTATTTAGAATTAATAAAAATGTTTTGACTCTAGTGGCTACTGACGGAAAGCGTTTGGCAGTTATAGATAGAAAAATCAGCCAGGGTATTGATAAGGACATAAGCTTAATTGTTCCTATAAAAACTATTCATGAGTTAGGTAGGAATCTGACCGAGGATGGGGACATATCTATTGTCTTAGGGGCGAATCAAGTGTTATTTGAAATGGGCGAGATTGTGGTGATTTCCCGCTTGATTGAAGGAGAATTTCCAGATTATAAACAGGTTGTTCCCGCGGCTTCAGAAAATAAGGTAAAGGTTGACCGCACGCAGTTTTTATTGGCGGTAAAACGTGCGGCATTATTATCTACCCCGGATTATCAGGCAGTAAAATTCGAGGTCTTTAAGAACAAGTTGGTGGTTTCCAAATCCACTCCGGACATTGGAGAATCACATGAAGAGGTGGCTATAGAATATTCTGGTAAAGAAATGGTGATTGGCTTTAACCCTGGTTACCTGGTCGATGTTTTGAAAAACTTGGCGCTTGATACGGTAGAGCTTGAACTTACTGATGGGGAGAAGCCTGGGGTGATACGCAGCAATGGGTATGTGTATGTTGTGTTGCCTATGCGACTTGGATAAGTGAGTGTACAATTTATGGAACAAAGTGAACATAAATTGTTTGCACGAACTTACCCCGAAGGCTACGAGAAAATTTTGAAGAAATTTTCGAAGTGTTTAGCCTACGGGGTTGAATAATGGAACGGATCAAGGATACTCTTCAGAGCGTTTTTAAGGAATTGGTTGCCAAAAAAGACTCTCCGGGAGGCAATACTCCTGAGGATTGGTTAAAAAAAGCCTTGACAAAGAGAGAGCTTGAGCATATAAAGTTTAATTATTTCCGTAAAGGTATCCTCGGGGTCAAGGTGGATTCCTCAAGCTGGGTTTACAAGTTCACTTTGGATAAGGCCAAGATACTTGCTAAGCTGCAAAAGTGCTCAGCCGAAGTTAAGGATATTCATTTTCGTATCGGAGAAGTGACATAATCCCCACCTCATAGTGGGGATAATTCCGGCAATAAGTTACGTCGTCCTTTCAGGACTTCCGTAACTTATGCCGTCATTAATATGGCTAAAGGCAAAACAAAAAAAGACGAGATCAAAAAAGCACCTCTTGCTCAGGGAAAGGCGGATAAAGCCGCGGGAACTGGCGCGGATAAGAAATACGACGCCACAAGTATTCAGGTCTTAGAGGGTATTGAGGCAGTCAGGCTTCGCCCGGCAATGTATATAGGTGATACTTCTGTCCGCGGTTTGCATCATCTGGTTTACGAAGTCGTGGATAACAGTGTTGACGAGAGTATGGCCGGCTACTGTGATAATATCGAGGCTGAGGTGCATGAAGATAACAGCGTCACGGTCATTGACAATGGCCGCGGTATTCCGGTGGATATGCATAAAACCGAGAAGAAGCCGGCGGTGGAAGTGGCCCTGACTACTCTACATGCCGGAGGTAAATTTGATCATCGTAGTTATAAAGTTTCCGGAGGTTTGCACGGCGTGGGTGTCAGCTGTGTCAACGCGCTTTCTGAATGGTTGGAAGTAGAGGTAAAGCGCGACGGCAAAGTCTATCACCAGCGTTACGAACGCGGTAAGACAGTTTCTAAGCTGACCGTAATTGGCAAAAGCAGCTCAACCGGTACCAAGATCACTTTTAAGCCGGATAAGACCATTTTTAGCAAGATCGAGTACTCCTGGGACATACTGCAGCAGCGCTTAAGGGAATTAGCCTTTTTAAATAAGGGTCTTAAGATCAAGCTTTCCGATGAGCGTAGCGAAAAAGAGGCGGTTTTCCAGTTTGACGGCGGGATCGTCACTTTTGTGGAGTACTTGAATAAAAACAAGAACCCCCTGCACAATAAGGTCGTTTATTTTACCAAGGCTCAGGATGATGTAGTGTTGGAAGTCGCTCTGCAATATAATGACGCCTATGCTGAGACGGTATTTTCCTTTGCCAACAATATTAATACTATCGAGGGTGGTACGCACTTATCCGGTTTTCGTTCCGCGCTCACCCGCGCTATCAACCAATATGCTAAGGCCAAGAACCTTTTAAAGGACGATATCGCTATCAGCGGAGATGACGTGCGCGAAGGCTTGACCGCGGTAGTCAGCGTCAAGGTGCCTAATCCGCAGTTTGAAGGACAGACTAAAACCAAATTAGGTAATTCTGAGGTCGAAGGCCTGACCGCATCTTCAAGTCTCGAAGCCTTAAGTAGTTATTTTGAAGAGAACCCGTCGGTAGCCAATAAGATCGTAGATAAAGTTATTGTGGCTTCCCGCGCGCGTGAAGCGGCGCGTAAGGCAAGGGAACTTACCCGCCGTAAAGGCGCATTGGAAGGCGCGGGTCTGCCGGGAAAGTTGGCAGACTGTTCGGAAAGAGACGCGGCTTTATGTGAGCTTTATATTGTCGAGGGAGATTCCGCCGGCGGCTCGGCAAAACAAGGACGCGACCGAAGATTCCAGGCTATATTACCTATAAAGGGCAAAATCCTGAATGTGGAGAAATCTCGCTTAGATAAAATTTTATCCAACGAAGAAATCCGCACCATTATCACTGCTCTAGGTACCGGGGTGGGGGAAGAGTTTGATATCGCCAAGTTACGTTACCATAAATTGATCCTTATGGCTGATGCGGATATTGACGGTTCGCATATCCGCACCCTGTTACTTACGCTTTTATACCGCCAGCTACAGAAGTTGGTAGAAGGGGGGCATGTTTACATTGCCCAGCCGCCGCTTTATAAAATAAAGAGGGGCCAACGTGAGGAATATATCCAGACCGAGCAGCAGATGAGTGAATTGCTGTTGGAGTTGGGCCGTGAAGGCCAAAAGTTCGTGCGCCTAAAAGACAAGGAAGAATTTACGGATAACAAGTTTAAGGATCTTTTACAGGCCTTGGTTGGGCTGGAAAGGCTGGAAAGGACTTTAGAGAAAAAGGGAGTGGATTTCTCAAAATACCTGAGTTTTAGGCACCCAAAGACCAAAAAACTGCCAGTTTATAGGGTAAAAGTGGAGGAAAAATACCAGTTTCTTTATACTGATAAAGAACTAGCTGGATTTTCTGAGAAGGAAAGCAAGGAGATTGATAAAGATGTTTTGGAACTATTCGAGGCTCCGGATATTGAGGAGCTGGTGGTTAAAATTGAAAAGCTGGGCTTAGACATTTCCGTTTACAGGCCGGAAGTGGTGGTAGAAGAAAGTACTGTAGTTAAGGGTAAAATAAAGGCCAAGGCCAAGGCCAAGGCCAAGGCCAAGGCTAAGGCTAAGGCTAAAGAACCTGAGAAAAAGATCAAAGCTCTTTATCGGGTGGTTAATGAAAAAGATGTGAAGGATTTATTTTGCCTTAAGGAAGTGCTCGCCTATATTAAGGATTCTGCCAGCAAAGGCATGCATATCCAAAGATATAAGGGCTTGGGCGAAATGAATCCCCATCAGCTTTGGGAAACTACCATGGATCCTGAGAAGCGTACTCTTTTGCAGGTCACTTTGGAAGATGCGGTGGAAACTGATAAGATGTTTACCGTGTTGATGGGGGATCAGGTAGAGCCGCGGCGCGAATTTATCGAAGAGTACGCGCATCAGGTTAAAAACTTGGATATTTAATATGTACACACGTAATGAAAAAATAATTCGGGTCAATATTGAAGAAGAAGTAAAGGATTCATATCTGAATTACGCGATGAGCGTAATCGTCGGCCGCGCCCTTCCGGATGTGCGCGACGGGCTTAAGCCTGTGCATCGCAGGATCCTCTATGCTATGCAGGAGCTAGGTCTGGAGCATCACAAGCCTTACAAAAAGTGCGCGCGTATCGTCGGTGAAACCATGGGTAAATACCATCCGCATGGCGATGTGGCTATATATGACACCATGGTAAGAATGGCGCAGGATTTTTCCCTGCGCTATCCTTTAGTTGACGGGCAGGGAAACTTTGGCTCAGTTGACGGAGACGCCGCGGCAGCCATGCGTTACACCGAGGCGCGTCTGGCCGGTATTTCCGATGAAATGCTCGGGGATATCGATAAGGAAACTGTTAACTTCGGCCCCAATTTCGATTCTTCCTTAAAAGAACCGCTTTTATTACCCGCGGCGCTTCCTAATCTTTTGGTTAACGGCTCAAGCGGTATTGCTGTAGGCATGGCCACCAATATTCCGCCGCATAACCTTAATGAAGTTGCGGACGCCATAATTTATCTTTTGGATAATGTCAACGCCGAGATCAAGGACTTAACGCGTTATATTAAGGGCCCGGATTTTCCCACGGGTGGCGTGATCTGTGGAAAAGGCGGGATCAAAGAGGCCTATGAGACCGGAAGGGGTAAGGTGACCGTCCGCGCTCGGGCAACGATTGAGCGCCAAAAGGGCGGTAAAGATTTGATTGTGATCAATGAGATCCCCTATCAGGTGCAAAAGGCCGCGCTTATCGAAGCTATCGCCGGCTTGGTGGATGACAAAAAGATAGAGGGAATTTCCGATATCCGCGATGAGTCGGATAAGGACGGTATGCGCATTGTGGTAGAGCTTAAGCGCGATACCGAATCTCAGATTGTTTTGAACCAGCTTTTTAAACACACCCAGCTGGAAGGCACCTTTGGCATTATTATGCTGGCTTTGGTAGAGAACCGGCCGCGGGTTTTGAATCTGCGCCAGATATTGGACGCATATATCGCGCATCGCAAGGTAATCATCCGGCGCAGGACTCAGTTTGATCTGGACAAGGCCCTAAGAAGAGCGCATATTCTGGAAGGTTTAAAGATCGCGGTTAAATTCATCGATCGCATCATCAAGGTGATTAAGACTTCCAAGAGCGTAGAAGCGGCTAAAGTCAACCTAATCAAGGAGTTTGATTTCTCCGAGATCCAGGCTCAGGCGATCCTGGAAATGCAGCTGCAGCGCCTGACTGCTCTGGAACAGGATAAGCTCGAGGCAGAGTACGCTGAGCTGATGAAGAAGATAGACCTATGCCGGGCGATTTTGGCTTCAGAGAAAAAGATCGAAGGCATTATCAAGGAAGAGCTGGAAAACTTAAAGAAAAAATACGGTGATGAGCGCCGCACTGATATTGTAGGCGAAGTGCAGGAGCTGGAAGTAGAGGATTTGATCGCCGAAGAAGATGTAGTGGTGACTATCAGCCATGGCGGCTACATCAAGCGCTTGCCGGTCAGCTCCTATCGCAAGCAAAAGCGCGGCGGCAAGGGCGCAACCGGTGCTGAGGTAAAAGAAGAGGATTTCATAGAGCACCTATTTGTGGCTTCCACCAAGGACCACCTTTTGATATTTACCGATAAAGGCCAGGTATACTGGCTTAAGGTTTATGAGATCCCGCAGGCAGGACGCACCTCTAAAGGCAAGGCGATTATCAACTCGATTCAGATTGAAAGTTCTGTTAAGGTAAGTTCAACTATCCCGGTCAAAGAATTCACCGGAGACAAATATTTGGTGATGGTCACTAAGCTTGGCCTGATTAAGAAGACAAAGCTGGAGGCTTACGGAAATCCCCGCAAAGGCGGGATTATAGGTATTACCCTTGAAAAGGATGACGCGCTTATTGGAGTCGAGATGACTGATGGCAAGCAGGAGTTGCTTATCGGCACTCGCCTGGGCAAGGCTATTCGCTTCTCCGAGGAAAAAGTGCGCGATATGGGCCGCGGGGCAAAAGGTGTGCGCGCGGTGTCCTTAGGGAAAAAAGACCAGGTAATTGATATGGTGGTTGCGCAAAAGGGTAGCGAAGTGCTGACGGTCACTTCGTTGGGATTTGCCAAGCGCACTACTATCGACGAATACAGGTTGACTTCCCGCGGTGGAAAAGGCGTGACCAATATCAAGATCACCGATAAAAACGGCGAGGCAGTGAATATCAAGGCGGTCAATGACAACGACGAGCTGATGGTGATCACTCAGAATGGCGCATTCTTACGCTGCGCAGTCAAGGATATCCGGGAGACCGGAAGGTCTGCGCAGGGTGTGCGTCTGATTAAGCTGCAGGATAAGGATCGCGTCTCTTGTATAGCGCCGGTAATTGCCGAGGAAGAAGAATAAATTTCTGACCCTATCGTCTAGCCTGGTCAGGACAAGAGCTTTTCAAGCTCTCGACACGGGTTCGAATCCCGTTAGGGTCATAGATTTGCCTGAAATTTCTTCAGGCAAATCCATGCCGTCGAGTATGGCAAAATTATCGAAGAGAATTTTGTCATACTCGGTGGAGTCTCGCTAAATAAAGGATTAAGGTGCTCGTATGTGTGGTATCATCGGCTACGTCGGTGAAAAGAACGCCCAGACCATTCTTTTTAATGGCCTGAAGCGTTTGGAATATCGCGGTTACGACTCAAGCGGCATAGCGGTTATCCATCCGCTCAAAAATCTCCCCTCGATCAGAAAAGCTGCCGGCAAGATTGGCGCTTTAGAAAAGCTTCTTAAAGCCAAGCCTCTCGCTGGTTCAGTAGGTATTGCCCACACTCGCTGGGCTACGCACGGTGAGCCTAATCAGTTCAACGCCCATCCCCATGCCGATTGCAAAAATGAGATCGCTATCGTGCATAACGGGATCATTGAAAATTACGAAATACTTAAGCACCAGCTGATCAAGGAAGGCCATATTTTCCGCAGCCACACTGACACTGAAGTCATCGTCCATTTAATTGAGAAATTCTACAAAGATATCCCTCTTGAAGAAGCGGTGCGTAAAACGGTTAAGTTTCTGGTAGGTTCTTTCGCCCTCGGGGTGATCGCTAAAAAAGAGCCAAATAAGCTGGTAGGTGTGCGCCTGGGCAGCCCTTTGATCGTTGCCCTTGGAAACAAAGAAAACTTTATTGCTTCAGATGTCCCGGCGGTACTGGAATATACTAATGAGGTGATATTCCTCGAGGAAAATGAGTTGGCGGTGCTGACCAAAGAAACCTGTCATATATCTGACCTTAAAGGAAAGCCAATCAACCGCAAGCCTACGCGTATTAATTGGAGCATTGCTCAGGCTCAGAAAAACGGTTACAAGCACTTCATGCTTAAAGAGATTAACGAGCAGCCGGGGGTCATTGAAAATCTTTTGACCTCTCGTATTCAGAAAGGCACCAACCGAATAAGCTTTGAAGAGCAGGGTGTTCCGGAGGATAAGCTCAAAGGTATAAAAAATATTTTCATTGTGGCATGTGGTACGGCATATCACGCCGGGCTGGTGGGTAAATATATTCTGGAAAATGTCTGCGCGATTCCTACTTCGATCGATGTCTCAAGCGAATTTCGCTATCGTGACTTGTTGATTAATAAGGATACTTTGGTGATTGCGGTAAGCCAGTCAGGGGAGACTGCGGATACCTTAGCTGGCGTGCGCGAGGCGCGTAAGCGCGGGGCGTCGGTGATCTCTATTTGCAATGTTTTAGGCTCTACCTTAACCCGTGAATCTGACGGTGTGATTTACACCCATGCCGGGCCGGAAATTGGAGTAGCTTCCACCAAGGCCTACACTGCCCAGCAGGTAGCGTTTTATCTCTTCTCACTATATTTAGCCGAAATACGTAACTCCTTATCCCAGGAGAAGATAAATAAATATATTGAGGGCTTAAGACAGATTCCTAAGTTTCAGGAACGCTTGCTGAAAGAGCAGGATAAAATCGGAGCTCTTGCCCGTAGGCATTCGCATTTTGGATCATTCCTTTTCCTGGGCCGTAACATCAATTATCCCTCTGCTCTGGAAGGCGCGCTTAAATTAAAGGAAATATCTTATATCCCGGCAGAAGGTTATCCTGCTGGTGAGATGAAGCATGGGCCGATTGCTTTGATCGACGAATACCGAGCAGTGGTTTGTGTGGCTGTGCAGTCCAAGATTTACGACAAGGTAACTTCCAATATCCAGGAGATCCATTCCCGTCGGGGAAGAATTATTGTCATTGCCTCCGAAGGGGATAAGGAGATCAAAGAGCTGACTAAAGAAGTTATCTATGTTCCCAGAACCGAAGAATTTTTTTCACCCCTGATAGTTGCTCTTCCTTTGCAGCTGTTGGCGTATCACATCGCTCTCAAGCGCGGATGTGATGTGGACCAGCCGCGGAATCTGGCTAAGTCGGTTACTGTAGAGTAATGCTCTACATCGTCGCAACACCAATAGGTAATCTCAAAGATATAACTTTTCGCGCCGTAGAGGTCCTTAAGTCTGTCGACGCAATAGCCTGCGAAGATACCCGCCACACCAAAATCCTTCTCAACCATTACGGAATAAAAACTCCGACCACTAGTTTTTTCCAGCACAATAGATTTATCAAAGCCGAATATTTAATCAACCTTTTGAAAGCGGGTAAGAATATCGCGCTAGTTTCTGACGCGGGAATGCCGGGCATACTTGATCCCGGATACAATCTCATCAATACTGCGATAGAAAATAAAATCGAGGTTACGGTTATACCAGGGGCAACTGCATTCATTAACGCGCTTGTTTTGTCGGGAAAGCCGGCGCACGAATTTCATTTCATCGGATTTCTGCCTAATAAAAAAATCGCGCGGAAAAATAAATTACGTAAAATTTCAAAATTAAAATGCACAATAGTTTTTTATGAATCTTGCCATAGGATAATCTCTTGCCTTGAAGACATTCAGGAAATTTTTGGAGAAAAAGAAATTGTTTTAGCCCGCGAGCTGACTAAGAAGTTTGAAGAGGTTTTGCGGGGGAGCGCAGAATTAATTCTAAAAAAATTTCAGGATTCCCCTCCCCGCGGAGAATTTGTAGCCATTATTTAGCCTGTCAGTTTGGACAAATGCTACCTTATAATTGTCCAATCTTATGAATTTTACCCTTATTCCTTCCTAACTTCTCCTAACTACTGCTTTTGCAACCGCTTTCCTAAGCCCCTGGAATAGTCTTGAAGTTCCCTACCCATAAGGCATACTCTATATGTATTGGCTGATAGACTTATAATCAAATAACAAGCTAAATCAAAAACCTAAGGAAGCGATGTCTTCAAAGCCACGGAAGATATTTAAATTAATTTCTATATTTTTGTGTCTATCTTTATTCCTTCAGCAATCCGGGTTTGCCCAAGTTGCCGGTGAGCTGAATATCGCAGGACACATCGCCTCACTTCGCAATTCTCTTACGCAGGATAAATTCCGGCCGCTGCATTTACGCTTCCTTTCTTACAATCCGCAGGAAAATAATTTTCGGTTATTGTTAGATAAGGGAAATTTTAAAAATCCAAATAATTCTGAAATCGAGGATGCCTCAAAAATAATTTTGAAATATTTT
The DNA here is from genome assembly GCA_026387455.1 of Candidatus Omnitrophota bacterium. Taxonomy (GTDB): domain Bacteria; phylum Omnitrophota; class Gorgyraeia; order Gygaellales; family Profunditerraquicolaceae; genus JAPLLR01. Next base: position 60,912 of record JAPLLR010000014.1, read on the forward strand.
TTCATCGGCATCTCTTTACCCAATGATTCCTTCTGGGTGAACCTGCGCCCGGATTCGCCGGATAATATCATTGATGAGGATCTGGCTAAAACCGATATCGGTAAGGTATTTCTGGAATCGGACTTACAATTGAAGAAAGATACAGCTAAGGCCACTTCTCCGGAAACTCCTGAAGGCCGAGAATATTGGAATAAGCTATATCAGAAAGCAGGAGAGCTTTTTGGTGCAAGTAATATTACTATCCCTACGCTTACCCGGCCCTGGATAGTTCCCGGTGAAATCATCATCCGCGAAACAGGTGACTCTGCCTACATTTATAAAGCTACGCTTAAAGTTATGCTGGAGCAGGATTATCTTAAAAACGATGCCGTATATAACTTTAAAGACGAAAAACTAAAACAGCTTAATGAATATGCATCGCAACTCGTGCGCGAATTAATTATCCCTAAGCTTACCAAAGAGATCAATACTTCTAAAAGATACGCCTCGCTAAGACAGGTTTACTATTCCCTCATTATGGCTCATTGGTTTAAGAGCAGATTTTCCGGGAAATCCGGCCTTTATGCTTCGCTCATCGATAGGCGTAACTTAAACGGTCTTAACAGTTTAATTCCCTGTTCCAAAGAAAACTATTTTAAAGAATACCAAAAGTCCTTTAAAGAAGGGGAGTATAACATTCAGGAGTCTATTCAGACGCCCTTTGGGCAGACAATTAGAAGTTATTTTTCCGGTGGGATTGAGGTGGGAGGGGTTGGGGTTTCGAAAGCGATCGTTAATGGAGCAAGGGTTACGTCTACCAGAGAAGCTCCGGCAAAAACTTTTAACGTGAGAGAGGTGTTTGGTCGATCTACCTCAGCAGCGCCGTATTCAATAGAGGCAAAAGCAGGGCCAGAAAATGTATCCGCCCCCGAAGCGAGCGCAGTCCTAAGCAAATCAGGGGGTGTTGGTAAGGTTACTATTCGCGCTGATGAGCGAGAGGAAGCGCGATTTGCCACTTTAAACGAAGCGTTTGTTCATGTCCGAGAGAGGATTAAAGAAACCGATCGTCCCGTGATACTCTTGTTTTCCGGAAAGTCTAATACGGGGAAAAGTACACTGCTTAGTGCGATTCTACGGCCTGAAGAACGCCAAAGAACCAAAGAGCTGTATGAGTATGATGTCGGAATCTTGGGTTTAAAACCGCAGGATGTCTTAGGCATAAGAGACCGCGATTTCTGGGCATATTTTGAGAGGACTAAAAGAGGAGAAGAGACTCCTTCCGAAATCTATGAAGCATTATATCCTTATTTACAGGCACTAATAGGAGACAAAGATTTATTGAAGGGCATGACCGAAGGGAAATACCTCAGTTATTTTGTTAATGAGCACCTGCCGCAATTGCTGCAAAGTCAAAATAAGAGCGTGGTTATCTGGGATGAAGCTTTTGCTGAAGGTAGATTTGCATTGGCTAGAAGGTATATTCCGCAAACCAAGACCCCGTTTACTGTTATCAGCCTGACCATAGAAGAAGGCCAGGGGGGCGTCGGCCGTTCGGCAAGAGTGAGTTCTTGGGAATGGGGAAGGCAAGAAGCTGCTCTCGTCTCCGCCCCCGCTGCCTCTTCGGCGATGGGAATTATACCTGTAGGCGAGTCTGAGCAAAAGGTAACCCAAGGTAATGATTATGGTACAGAGTTTGATACGCTTATGAAAGAAGAGCTTGAAAAAGAAATAAAATCCCAGAAAGGTTTTTCCCCATTTCAGGTACAAAGAGCCGAGGAGATCGATATTAGGAATGTCTATATTGTGGATTATGCTCCTGCTGGAGGCCGAGTATACCGTGCAGAGTCTTCAGGGAGCGATAACTTTCTTATCTTTGCCGACAAAAACGAAAATGTTATTGCTGTTGCCGTAGATAGCGGAGGAGAGAATAGTTTTGGTATTTCGCGAATTGGCGGTAGGGATATGCAGACCGGATATACCATGCTTGAAGAGGAGAGCCGAGCAGTAATTGCTAAGAAATTTGTAGAATATAAAACCGTAGAGGCCAGAATAAAAGATAGGAGCGAGGAATTCGGTTCTATGGTTAGGGAGCCCAAGATCGCCAAGATGTTCCTTCCGTTGATAAATCCTTATTTTAGCATAGAAGACCTTAGAAATTATTTTATAGAAAACTCAGTCATTAGAAATCTTGTAAGGCATTTAGGGGCAGAAGCAATTCTTACCTTTCAAAGAGATATACTGTTTGAATACAAGCTTAAACGGGCAAGCGGGATTTCAAGCAGCGGGCATACGGCTTATAGCCTACAGTATTATCGGATGAGGGATAAAGACTCTCTGCCGCACATTGAATCAGTCGCTCACGAATTCACCCATGAAATATTTAGAAGATTAGATAAATTAGACACTTCCGCAAGAATTGATCTCGCCAAATATTTTTTTGATAATCGCAAAAGCCTAGAAGCCGTTATAAGAAGCAGTCCGCTATATAAGGATAGAATCAGAGATGCCATTTTGACCGAAATGCTTGCTTATATAGTGGGAAATCTTGCTAGAGGCAATCTGATGGTCACAGTTGGCAGCGGTATTGATGAAATCCAAAAGAGCGACGTAGCGATTTTATTAAAGCACAAATTATTACCAGCTGAGTTTGAAGGTTTGTTTTCTGATGGCATAGCAGGGATAAAGCCAGGCGAACGTATATACACAGAAGATTTAGCCAGGGTTTCTCCTCAGGCAAGAGAGATATTGCAAAGAACAAGGCCAACAGGAAACGCATCGGGTCGGGAAACCGTTCCTCCCGCCGTGCAATCCGACCTTGGCGCGCAGGTGGCTAATGCCAGGAACCTTCAGGTGCTGATGCGGTATTTGGGTCGCTATGTTGTGGAGACAGGGCAGCTCGGGCCAGCGCGTTTAAGCGCTAGATTTTCCAGCGAAGCGGAATTTATGAATGGGGTGATTGCGCAGCTTGACAATTTGGTAAGCGAGCAGGAGGATGCCTTCGGCAACAAAATTGTGATCATTAACGAATCGCAGGTGCGGAAAGGCGATTTTGCTTATGAGATGATTCAGACTATTCGCTCTCGGCTCATCCGTCCGCAGGAAGGAGTCAAGGCAGTGAACTTCTTCGCTTCGGACGGTAAATGGACAGTGCTGATGTTTAGCCAGGAAGCCCGGGACCCCGCTAACTTAAGACACGAACAAAGGGAGATCGCTTTGCGTAAGCTAGGCCTTAGCTGGCGTTCAGCGCACGAATTAGTAGAGGCTGGTCGGGATAGTTTTGTCGAAGGAAACTTAAACAGCCAGGAAAAGCAGGAAATTACTGACAAGCTCGGGCAGCTGAAAGCAATCCTCCAAGATAGCAGCATCCCGCAGGCAAAGCGCGATCTTCTCTTCCGCGTCATTACCGATGATGCCGCTTTATTGACGATACTCGGCCTTAAGCCGGTTACAGTTCAAATCAACGGATCTGGCTTTGCAAGCACTAACGCAGCCGATCTTAATGAGATTTTGCAAAAAGTGAACAGTCTTTTGACAATACGGCGCCTGGAAATTGACGGTAAGAACGTTGGATTGTTATTTGTGGATTGCCTTAAGGCCGGGATGATACTTGGTGATAATAATTCGGGTTCAGTTGTGGCTCATGTAGAAGATTTGGTCATAGGAGGCCGCAGTACAGATTTGCTTACCCTTGACCGCAGTTCTGAAATAAAGGGATTTTTGCATGGCATACCCGCAACTGAAGCGCGGGAAGACCTTCAAAGAGGGGGAAGGACTTTAATAACAGTGTTCAGTCCGCTTTCCGGAAGGCAGGCATTTGGATGGTCAGCGCTTGATCCACAAAGCCAAGATAATAACCGTGCCTTTGGCCGTTATCAAGAGGCCTACATCATTGCCGGAAGAGTTTTAGGTAACGCTTTATTGGAGGAATACCGCAGGTCCTGGCGAGAAGATGTCGGCGCTCAGGAAGAGCCCGGAGCTTTTACTGATGTTCCCGACGGAATCTATCTTGCAGAAACACTGACAACTACGTCCAGGTCTCCAGATGATATCTCGCGGGAAATTACCGCTGTAATGAATGAGAGTTTTAATCTGGGCTTTTCAGATGCCGAAGTCGATCAGCAGAAGGTAGCTTATTCTAACCTAACTAAGAGTAATTTTGGGGGGTCGCGTACTATATTGGCGGCAGTGAGGGGCGGGAGAATGGTTGGCGCTCTGAATGCCTTTGAGCGCTCCGGAGGAAAAAGCTGGCACATAGCCAGTCTGGGGGTGAAGCCAGGAGATCAGCGGGGTAGTGTAGGCACAGGACTAGCGGACCAATTTATTAAGGGCCTAATTATTTCTACCGAAGCGCGTGAGTTTGATATTGAAGTATCTCCTGCAGCGATCGATTTCTGGGAGAGATATTTTGTGAAGAGAGGTATTGATTCCTCAGAGCGTAGGTCGGACTGGTGGCTTGAAGCTAAGCCGCCATATACCGACGCGCGCGGCCATAAATTTTTTACCGTAACCATTAATACAAAGATTGCTGCGACTCAGTCGGAGCCACTCGAATCCGCAATCGCCGATATGGTCAAGAGTAAAAAAGGCGAAGTAGTGGTTACAGCGGATAACGGGGAAAGATTTGTGTTCCGGTATTCCCATGCTGGCTCCAATGAGGAAATCGGTTGGCGGGAAAGTAGGTATAAGGTAGAGGTGTTTTCTGAGGGTCGGACAAACCCCGTAGGGTTTGTACATTTTTCTGTTCATGAACCAACAGAAAGATTGTTGGAGCGGGATTCATGGAGAAAAACTTTTGCCCTGGTATCTTTGTCTTTTAAGGGGGAAGGCGACAATAATGCCATCTTTGTGGAGAATAATTACCGTGAATCCGGTATCGGCACGTCTCTTATGGGTTTTGCTATGCGCTTGGCAATACAGATGGGCGCAGAAAAATTTGAAGCGCAGCCGGTAATAAATGATGGGTTTTTTAAGAGTCTAGGTTTTAATTATCTAGGAAAAGATTTGCACGAAGACAACGCTTATGATTTTCGGTTTAACAAAGGAAAAGAGCTTCCGCAGATAGCGATTCATTTTCAGAAAGCAAATTCTGATGCAAAAGGTAGAACCGGTGGCATTGATTTCCGCGCACTCCCGATTACCATACAGCCGCCGATTCTTCCACAGGGGCTGCCCCCATCAGGGCTATCCTCTGGCTTATCAAAGGGGGCTGTCCCCGGATTCGCGTTAAAGCAATTGCTTGTTCTTCTGGAGTCGGATAAGCCGGCCGTAGAATTAAAGCTGGCGCTAAGCGGTATTGAGGTTACATCAAAGGAACCATTACTGGTTACACCGTAAAAATCTGGATTTAACAAAATAGGGGCGTCCTTCCTGAATAGGTTTATCAGCCAATAAATCCTCGTTCAGGCGCCCCTTTTTGTTTGTCAACTTTGCCTTGACATCAACCGGATTCGATGGTATATTTACACTAACAATTTAACCTTTAAGGCCAGCCCAGAGAGGCTGGCAAGGTGAGGAAATGAATCACGCTAAAGTAAAACATAACCGGTCCTTAGCAATAAAACAGCTAAGGACCTTTTTTTATGCCTGAAAAAGCCAAAGTATTAGACAAAGAAAATATGGGCCGGGCCATCACCCGCATCGCCCATGAGATTTTAGAGAAAAACAAGGGCACAGAGAGGCTTTGTTTTGTGGGTATCCGTAACCGCGGGGTGTAGATTTCGATATTAATGATACAAACTTAGTCCTGGTTGATGATGTGTTATATTCCGGACGCACTATTCGCGCGGCGCTTGATGCTTTGATCGATTTCGGCCGGCCCAAGTCTATACAGCTAGCAGTGCTTATTGATCGCGGCCACCGGGAACTGCCCATACGCGCGGATTACGTGGGTAAAAATATCCCTACCGCCAAAAACGAGAGTGTGAAAGTAAAACTTGAAGAGACAGACAAGGTTGATGAAGTGATTATCGTTGAGAAAGAGGCCTGATGAGTTGGACCAAGAAAGATCTATTGGGGCTTGAATATTTAAGCAAGGAAGAGCTGGAGCTCATCCTTGCCACTGCTGAGAGTTTTAAAGAAATTTCCTCGCGCGAGATCAAAAAGGTCCCCGCCCTGCGTGGCAAAACCGTGGTTAATCTGTTCTATGAGCCATCCACCCGTACCCGCGTTTCTTTTGAAGTAGCGGCAAAGCGTTTGTCCGCGGACGTGATCAATATCGCCACAGAGACCTCAAGCGTCAAAAAAGGCGAGACCCTGATCGATACCGGGACCAATATCCAGGCGCTCAAGGCTGATGTGATCGTTATCCGGCATAATTATTCCGGGGCAGCCAACATGCTGGCCCGTCATCTGGATATCAGCGTGGTCAATGCCGGAGACGGCTGGCATGAACACCCCACGCAAGCTCTTTTAGATATATTTACCTTGAAAGAAAAGGTGGGAAAAATAGAAGGCTTAAACGTAAGTATTGTGGGAGATATCGCGCATTCTCGGGTGGCGCGTTCCGATATTTGGGGCCTGACTAAATTAGGCGCAAAAGTCACGGTGTGCGCACCGAAGATCCTAATTCCCGAAGGGATTGAACATATGGGCGTGCGGGTGACTCATAATATCGATGAGGCAATGCGCAATGCCGATGCCATAAATGTTTTGCGCATGCAGTTTGAGCGCGATGAAAAGGCGGTATTCCCGCAGCAGCTGGAATATTTTAAGACTTACGGTATTACCCTGGAACGTTTAGAGAAAGCTAAGAAAGATATCGTGGTGATGCATCCCGGTCCCATAAACCGCGGGATTGAGATGTCTAGTGAAGTGGCGGACGGAAAGAATTCAGTGATCCTTGAGCAGGTGACTAACGGTATCGCAGTGAGGATGGCGGTGTTGTTCCTGGTAGCCCAGGTAGCCGACAGCAAAAAAAATGAATTTACTCATTAAGGGTGGCAGGGTAATTGATCCGGCGAATAATTTAGACGGTGCGTTTGATCTCCTGATCGATAACGGTAAGATAGCAAAGATCGCTAAAGGTATCCGTAACGGCGTAGACCAGATCATCGATGCCACAGGAAAGATTGTCTCACCTGGCATTGTGGACATGCATGTGCATTTACGCCAACCCGGACGGGAAGATAAAGAGACTGTGGCTACAGGCACCGCTGCCGCAGCCCGGGGCGGAGTCACCAGTGTTTTAACCATGCCTAACACTACTCCGGCTATTGACGATGTGGAAGTAGTCGAGGATTTACTAGGGATTATTAAAAAAGACGCAGTGGTTAATGTCTTTATCTGCGCTGCTATTACCCATGGCCGCGAGGGTAAGGAATTGACTGATTTCGCGAAATTAAAAAAAGCAGGCGCGGTGGCGATTTCCGATGACGGAGTTTCGGTGGAAGATGATAGCCTGATGCAGGCAGCTTTGAAGCTAGCCAAAAAAACGGGGATAAATGTGGTATGCCACAGCGAAGATAAGTCTCTTTCTGCCGCAGGAGTGGTGAATGCCGGTTTTACGGCTACTCGCCTTGGCCTGCGCGGTGTATCCAAGGAATCGGAATATAAGCGGGTATCGCGGGATATAGAGCTTGCGCACAAAGTGGGGATTACGGTGCATATCGCCCATGTAAGTTGTAAAGAGACTGTAGAGATCATCCGGGAAGCAAAAAATAAAGGCATCAAAGTGACTTGTGAAACCGCGCCGCATTATTTTTCCTTAAGCGATGAGGCGGTGCTGGCCTATGACACAAATATGAAAATTAACCCGCCATTACGCTCTAAAGATGATATAGAGGCGATTAAGCAGGGGTTAAAAGATGGCACCATTGATGCTATTGCTTCTGATCATGCTCCGCATACTGAGAATGAGAAAGAGATCGAGTTTGACCGCGCGGAGTTCGGGGTAGTGGGTCTTGAAACAGAATTAGCTGTCAGCATAACTGAGTTGATCGAGACCGGGGTATGCGGCTGGCCGAAGTTGGTGGAGAAACTCAGCCTTAATCCGGCGAAAATTCTGGGAATTAATAAAGGAACATTAAGCGTTGGTGCCGATGCTGATATCGTGGTTATTTCCCCTGAAGAAGAGTGGATAGTGCGCAAGAATGAGCTGGTTTCTAAATCCAAGAATTCCCCGTTTATTGGCCGCACGCTTAAGGGTCGGGTTGACTGTACGGTTTGTAAAGGAAAAGTAGTTTATAAAGGATAAATATGGAATTTATTGCTGATTTCCACATTCATTCCAAATATTCCCGAGCCACCAGCCGGGATATGGATGTAAAGCACCTGGCTGAGTGGGCAAAGCTTAAAGGTATTACCCTTATGGGCACAGGAGACTTTACCCACCACTTATGGCTTGAGGAGTTAAGGAATAATTTGGAAGACTGCGCCAATGGCCTGTATAAATTTCAGGGTATAAATTTTATCCTTACCGCCGAGATAAGTAGCATTTATTCCAAGAAGGGTAAGGGTTACCGGGTGCACAATCTGATATTCGCTCCGTCATTTAAGACCGTGGATAAGATCAATGATAGGCTCGGCCGGTTGGGAAATTTATATAGCGATGGAAGGCCTATACTCGGGGTGGATGCCGGGGAGTTAGCCCGTATCGTCTTTGAAATTGATGAGAATTGCATGGTTATCCCCGGTCATATCTGGACCCCGTGGTTTTCCGTCTTTGGCTCGATGTCGGGGTTTGACAAGATTGAGGACTGTTTTGAGAAGCAGACCGAGAAAATATTCGCCCTGGAGACAGGTTTATCCAGTGATCCGGCGATGAACTGGCGACTGAGCGCTTTGGATAGATTCACCTTGATCAGTAATTCCGATAGCCACTCTCCGGCAAAGATCGGTAGGGAGGCTAATGTTTTTGACTGCGAGTTGGATTATAAGACTATTCGGGAAGTCTTAAAGACCAAAGATAAGAAAAGATTTCTATACACGATAGAGTTTTTCCCTGAAGAGGGCAAGTATCACTATGACGGCCACCGGCTTTGCGGAGTGCGTTGGTCTCCTGCAGACACCAAGGAGCATCAGGGTAAGTGCTCTAAGTGCGGCAAGCCGGTAACTGTAGGGGTGATGAACCGCGTAGAGCAGCTGGCAGATAGGCCCGAAGGTTTTAAACCGGATAACGCCATACCTTTTAAAAGCTTGATCCCGCTGGATGAGATAATCGCGGATTCTAAGGGAGTTTCCAAGACTTCGGTGTCTGTGGAAAGGGAATACCACAGCGTTTTAGCCAAATTTGGTACGGAGTTTGAGATATTGCTCAAGGCCGGCAAAGAAGATTTGTTCAAAGGTCTGCCACCTAAGGTCGCGCAAGGGGTGCTCAAGGTGCGCGCGGGCAAGGTGAATATTAAGGCCGGTTATGACGGAGAGTATGGGATAGTTTCGATTGATGGGGAAGGTGAAGCTCCGGCGAAGAGAGAAGAGCAGTTGAGCCTATTCTGAAGTAAACTGAAGTATTCCCCGTCTCATAAACATGCAAAAATTCTGGGACCTTCCTTTATAGGAATCAGGAAGGCCCGCCCCTTAGGGCTGTTCCATAATTTTTGCATATTCGGCGGGGTGAATTTACCGAAGTAAAATTATCGAAATTCTAGCCCCTGTCCCTGCAGCTAAACACTTCGTAAATTTCTTCGAAATTTACTCGTAGCCACAGGGCACGGGGCCTGAAGGAAAACTATAGCCCCTGTAGCGCAACGGATAGCGCATTAGCCTCCGAAGCTAGTGGTACAGGTTCGATTCCTGTCAGGGGCGTAAATTACTAACTGAGATTTAAGGGTAAAGCATGAGAATGAAAATAGTTAGTGTAATCGGTGGAAGGCAGTGTAAGCCAGAAGTGGAGCAAATGGCCCATAATTTGGGCAGAAAACTGGCTAAAGTGGCGGATATACTGGCTACAGGCGGTCTAGGTGGAACAATGGAGGCGGTTTCTTCAGGTTTCAAGGCTGCGGGAGGCTTAACTCTAGGCATTATACCGGGTTACGAGAAAAATACCGCCAATAAGCATGTTGATATCGTCCTGCCTACAGGCCAGGGTTTAGCTAGAAATGTTTTGGTAGTTAAGGCCGCGGATGTGGTAGTGGCTCTACCCGGTGAGGCTGGGACACTCTCTGAGATCGCTTATTGCCTGCAGTTCGGTATTCCGGTGATCAGCTTAAAATCCTGGGATATTCCGGGCGTGATCAAAGTAAAGACTGTTGAAGAAGCTGTGA
>JAPLLR010000019.1 GCA_026387455.1 Candidatus Omnitrophota bacterium
ACTATCTATGGAAACAGCTTTCTGCTTATGTTTGCGTAGATGATCGTAAGCGCAGTTTACGGTGATCCGATACAGCCAGCTGGAGAATTTTGACTCGGCGCGGAAGCTATCGATATTATGATAAACCTTAAGGAAAGCCTCCTGCGCCACGTCATCCGCATCGTGGAGGTTCCCGACCAATCCGCAAGCTACATTAACCGTCATATTCTGGTATTTCTTGACCAGCATCTCAAAACCTCCTAGGTCGCCACTCTTAAACCGCTCTATGAGTTCCAGATCTTGGTCCATACCGGCCTTTCACCTATTAGACGCAACCACCCGCCACTTTATTCCCACTATTTTACTTAATTCTACTACCCTACATCATCATGTCAATCTATTTAACCGTGGGTGCCGAGGCTCGCTTCTCGCTAAAGAGCTACTTATACTATTGTTTAGCGGGTCCTGTCTTGGCTTGTCCTGCGCGCGGCTTTTTGCCGTGCTCGGATCAAGCCAAGCCACCCCCTAAACCTACAATTCGCTCCAAAGCCACCAAGTACATCTTTAGCGATAATCTTCAGTTGGCGGGAGGCTTGGCTTGGTTTCGAGCAGGGCATGGAAGCCCCGAGCGGGCACGGTTGCCCCTCATTTATCATATTGGGCAGAGCGAGGGGCTGGAAATGAGCGCAGGTGCGGCACGCTGGGCCGCACCAAGCGTCCCTGCGAGAAACAAGCCAAGCCGACCAGCCATGAGGCGGAACAAAAATAAAAGGTGACGAAAAAGCAATGCTTACTTTTTGAGAACTTCTTTGAAGCGTTTAGTGAGGGCTGGGACGATTTGGAAGACGTCGCCCACAATGCCGTAGGTGGCGACTTTGAAGATGGGTGCTTCGGGGTCTTTGTTGATAGCGATGATGATCTTTGAAGACTGCATGCCGACAAGGTGCTGGATTTGGCCGGATATTCCGCAGGCAATGTAAATTTTAGGCGCCACTGTGCGCCCGGTTTGACCTACCTGATGCGAATAAGGCATCCAGCCGGAGTCAACTGCTGCGCGCGATGAACCGACTGCAGAACCCAAGACATGGGCCAACTCTTCAAGTATCTTAAAGTTTTCCTTACCTCCCATACCTCGGCCGCCGGAAACGATGATATCTGCTTCTGCGATATTCACAAGGCTTTCGACTTCTTCTACTATGTCTAGTAACTTCGTGCGCGAAACATATAAAGAACTGTCAAAACTTTCCCTAATGATCTTTCCTTTACGATGCTTGTCAGGCGTCATCGGCTGGAACACTTTATGCCTGACTGTGGACATCTGCGGACGGAAATTCGGGGAAATGATAGTGGCCATGATGTTGCCACCAAATGCCGGACGGGTCTGAAGCAGAATCTTTTTATCCGGGTCGATATCTAGACCGGTGCAATCAGCGGTCAAACCCGCTTTGATCTTGATGGCCACGCGCGAAATCAATGAGCGGCCGATAGCGCTGGCACCGCACAATAATATCTCCGGCTTATACTTTTTTACCAGCTCAACCAAAATATTCGTATAAGGATCATCCTGGAAATTAGCGATCTCCGGAGCTTCCACCAGATAAATATTATCCGCTCCGTGCCAAATCAACTCATCCAGTTGATCTCCCAGGTTATTACCGATTAAAACACCGCTTACCTGACAATTTAACTTCTTAGCCAGCTCCTGAGCCTTACCTAATAATTCATAAGAAATAGACTGAACCTTGCCGTTCTTCTGCTCCACAAACACCCAGATGCCTTTATAATCCTTGATATTAGGCACTGCGCAGACAGCCGGAGTCTTTTCTAAAATGATCGCCTTAAATTTACAAGCATCTATGCAAGCGCCGCAAAGCGTACATTTATTAAGGTCAATTACCGCCTTCCTTTGGCTTTGGCCATCGGAGGCCAAACCACGGCTTTCTAGCCTGTCCATCATCCGAATAGCATCAAAGGGGCATGCCTTAATACACAAAGTGCAGCCAGTACACTTCTCTATGATGATGGCGATGGACATTAATGCACCTCGCCTTTTATTAAATCCACTAGCTTAGCCGCGATATCCGGGACTTCACCCTGCAACATCTGACCGCCGATTCTTTGAGGCGGAGTAAAAATCTTGACTACCTGGGTAGGTGAACCGCATAGACCTATACTTTGAGGATCTAAATTTAAATCTTTCTGACTGTATGCGATGATTTTTGCTGACTTTGCACGCATCATACCTTTTAAAGAAGGTATGCGCGGCTCATTAATCTCTTTTACTACAGTGATAAGCGCGGGTAACGGCGTCTCGATAATCTCAAAACCCTCTTCCATCATCCTTTCCACACGCATGAATTTCTCAGTAGCCTCTTCAACTTTTTTGACATAAGTAACCTGGGGGATATCTAAGTGAGTGGATATGCCAGGTCCGACCTGTGCGGTGTCACCGTCTGAAGCCTGCTTGCCGCAGATGATCAGGTCAAAGGCGCCGATCCTCTTGATCGCGCCGGCTAAAGTATAGCTAGTAGCCCAGGTATCACTTCCGGCAAAAGCCCGGTCACCGACCAAAATCCCTTCATCTGCGCCCATAGAGATAGCTTCGCGTAAAGCCGCATCTGCCTGAGGTGGCCCCATGGTCAGCACTGTCACCTTGCCGCCGAATTTCTCCTTTAGCCGCACGCCCTCTTCAATGGCGTACATATCAAAAGGATTGATGATGGACTTGACGCCCTCGCGGATCAAAGTATTAGTCTCAGGATTGATCCTGACTTCAGTAGTTTCCGGAACTTGTTTGATACAGACAATGATATTCATGTGCTCATTTAGCCATATCTCTAATCAACTGCAGACCAATAATGTTACGCTGCACCTGATTCGTCCCCTCATAAATCTGAGTAATCTTTGCATCGCGCACATATTTCTCAATCGGATAATCTCTCATGTAACCATAACCGCCGAATATCTGCAAGGCATCCACAGTGACTTTCATCGCCACATCCGAAGCATACATCTTGGCCATCGCGGATTCCTTGGAAACATCCTTGCATCCGGAATCAATTGCCCGGGCGCAGGCATAAATTAAAGCTCTAGCTGCCTCGATTTCTGTAGCCATATCTGCCAACATCCACTGAATACCCTGGAAGCTAGAAATGGATTTGCCAAATTGCTTACGCTCTTTAGCGTATTTTACCGCTAACTCCAATGCCCCCTGCGCGATACCCAATGCCTGCGCGGCAACACCGGGACGGCTAGCGTCAAAGGTCTTCATGGTCACGATAAAACCCATGCCTTCCTTAGACAGCAAATTCTCTGCCGGGATCTTGCAATCCTGAAATATCAACTCACGAGTTGATGAAGCGCGAATACCAAACTTATCTTCTTTTTTGCCAAAAGTAAACCCGGGTGTACCTTTTTCCACGATAAAAGCTGATGCGCCACGAGCACCCTTATCTTTATTAGTCATGGCAATAACCACATAAGTCTCAGCATCACCACCATTGGTGATAAAATGCTTAAGGCCGTTTAGAATATAGTGATTGCCTTCTTTTTTTGCAGTTGTTTTGATCGCCGAAGCATCGGACCCCGCCTCAGGCTCAGTAATGCCAAAAGCCGCGACCTTCTTGCCTTTAGCCAGATCCGGCAGATATTTCTTCTTCTGCTCATCATTGCCGAATAAAACGATCGGGATAGTCCCTAAAGCTGATGCCGCATAGCAAACCGCGATACCGCCACAGGCGCGGGAAAACTCTTCGGTAGCCAGGCAAAGATTCATGATATTGACACCCAAACCGCCGTACTCCTCAGGAATAAACAGGCCAAACATATCCGAATCAGCCATAACCTTGATCACATCCCAGGGATACTCTTCGCTTATGTCGTATTTGGCGGCTGCCGGACGCACCTTTTCCTCAGCGATCTTATGCGCCAACTCTTTGATCATTTTCTGTTCATCAGTAAATAAGTAATCCATAGAACCTCCTTACACAGTAAGTGTACACCGGCCTATCCTATAAGGCCGGGTGCATAATGCAACTTCGGAATTATAACACAGAAACCGGATTTTACAATGTTTTTAGAAGGGCGATCTCCTGACAATTGGGGAATTTACAGCAGTTGATACACTCTGCCCAGATTTTATGCGGCAGGTCCGCGTGCTTGACGCGCTTAAAACCAAACTTCTTAAAATATTCCGGCTTATAGGTAAGGACAAAAACCTTCTTCGCCCCCATTTCTTTGGCTTCATTCAGACAAGCTGACACCAAAATTCTGCCAAAACCTTTTTTCTGCTGATTTCTTGCCACAGCCACAGATTTAACTTCCGCCAGATTATCCCAGGAAATATGCAAAGCCGCGCAACCAACCACTTTTTTCTTATCTTCAGCCACCCAGAAATCGCGCAGGTTCTCATAAAGCTCATTCAAGGAGCGCGGCAGCATCAAATCCTGCTTGGCAAAGGCGTTGATCATTTCTTGTATCTGCTTTATATCTTCAATCCTAGCTTTTCTTATCATATTCTTTACCGATCTGGCGGTTTATTTCACAGTATTGGGCGAAATTCGAATGGTTTTTCCGTTTTCCCATACCGCAAGCGAACGACCTGTCTTCTTATGTCGTTCGACAACTCCCCGTACCGCCTTTTTTAACGCCGCTTCAGCTTTATCCTGCAATGACATTCTTTTTTTCATTTATTACCTCACACTTCTTTGAACTGCCGCAAATAAAACATCGTTAATCACTTCTTTATGGCCATTTCGTCTTTTCGCAATTAATACAGGCTTTGCCTTTGAATTATCAAACAACATCCAGGAATCAAGTAAAGGCTCATATAGGTTAAAAAAATTATTTATTCCTCGAGTGAACCTCCTCCGTACATCTTCTGCAGGCACATGATGCCCGCCTTCAATAACTCTATCCTTAATACGGGCGATTGCTAATTCCGGACTGGGAATCCAAAGAAAGAAAAGATGAAGCGCATAATCTTTCGATTTTAAATCAGTAAGTAACCTTGCATAAGATTTACCAGACAATGTCGTTTCAAAAGCAAAATCAACGCCGCGCCTGGCGTATTCATGGATTTCCTGGAGCACAAGTTTGCCAGCTTTAATGGCCGCAGCACGAGGCCCAAATGGGGCTAATCCTTGGGCAATAAGATCAGCATTTACAAAATTAGGGCAATTCACATAATCCGGCAAAAACAACTTGGCAAAAGTTGTCTTACCTGATCCGTTTGGCCCCGCAATAATGTAAACTGCCTTATTTTTCAAAACCGCCCTTATTCAGTTACCAGTTACTATTTTTTATTTTATCTCTGTGCCCTTGGCCACCACCACAATTCCGCTTTCTGTAACATGGAATTTTTTCTTATCCTCTACAGGGTCGTATCCGATGACCATACCCTGCGGAATATTCACGTCCTTATCAATGATGGCTCTCTTAATTTTTGCGTGCCTGCCAACATTCACGCCTTCCATGAGGATTGAATCATATACTTGAGTGTAACTATTTACACGCACGTTAGGCGAAAGTATAGAACGCTGCACGCGTCCACCGCTGATAATGCAGCCCATGGAAATCACGGAATCAAGTGCAAGACCAACTCTGCCGGTGACCTCTTCTCCGGAAAAAACTGTCTTTGCCGGAGGAAACTGCTCCTGATGCGTCCTGATCGGCCACTCTTTATCATATAAATTAAAAGTCGGATTCACCTGAATAAGATCCATGTTGGCCTCAAAATAGGCGTCAATGGTCCCGATATCCCGCCAGTACTTTGCTTCCTTCTTATTTTCGTCCTTCAAATTATAGGCGCAGATCTTAGAATCCTTTTTAAGCATACGTGGAATGATGTCTTTTCCGAAATCATGAGAAGTGATCTGCCGCTGCGCATTATCATGCAACTCATGCTTTAAAACCGCGGTCTTAAAAACATAGATGCCCATGGAAGCGTAAATCTTATTCGAGTGGCCGGGAATAGTCTTGGGGCTCTTAGGCTTTTCCTGAAACCCCGTTACGCGACCAAACTCATCCACTTCAACCACGCCCAATTGCTCCGATTTCTCCCTATCTACCTCAACCACCCCCACCGTCAGCTCCGCTGCCTGATCGCGGTGAAAATCTATCATGGAATAATAATTCATTTTATAGACGTGATCCCCGGCAAGAATCAAGACTTCATCCGGTTGCTCTGATTCAACAGTATAAAGGTTCTGAAAAATAGCATCCGCGGTGCCCAGATACCACTGGTTACCGATCCTTTGCTGCGCTGGGAGTATCTCAATATACTGGCCCAACTCAGAAGGCAAAATATTCCACCCTAGACGAATATGCCTTTGAAGGGATTCTGACTTATACTGGGTCAATAGATAGATCTTGCGCAGGCCTGAATTAATACAATTACTTAAAGTAAAATCAATTATCCGGTAAGTCCCGCCAAACGGGACTGCCGGCTTGGTACGGTCATTAGTCAAAGGGATCAACCGCTCACCCTTGCCGCCTGCCATAATAAACGTCAAAACTTTGGCCATCATCTTAGTATTATCCCCTCCACCCCGCGCCGGATCATCATCACCGCGATCGCAGCTAACAGTATATACATGATTTTGGCGAATGCCCGCGTGCCGTTAGAACCCATAACCTTCATGATCCAATCTGCCCGAGATAAAGTGATCCAGACAAAAAGCATATTCAGCACTAATGAAATAAATGTAGGAACGATTCCGTAGGTGTCCAACATCATCAGGGTAGCGGTCAATACTGCCGGCCCAGTGATAAGCGGTGTACCCAAAGGAAAAACTCCCACATCCCTATCCTTGCCGTCTGAGACTGATATCTTTTGCATCCCCGGCAGGAGCAAACGTACGGCAATGACAAATAAAAGAGCGCCACCGGCGATCTGAAAGTCCTGAATAGTGATACCCAGTAAACTCAGGATCCACTTGCCGACAAGCATGAAAATTACGGCCACCAGCGTAGCTGTAGTTACAGTCTCGATGATGATCTTATGCCGCTGCTTCTTGCTGGTACCTTCGACAATGGAAACAAAGATCGGGATATTTCCAATAGCATCCACTGTCACAAAAATCGGAATAAAGCTAAGTATATATGGCTCAAACAATTTCATCATGTCTGTATTATATATGACCCACCGCAAAAAGGCAAATAGAATTAGCTCAGGTGCTGGCTGGCGGGTGGGCTTGTCTTGTTTCCGCTAAAGAGCTACTTATGTTATTGTTTAGCGGGTCCTGTCTTGGCTTGTCCTGCGCGCGGCTTTTTGCCGTGCTCGGATCAAGCCAAGCCACCCGCTAAACTTACAATAAACACATCTTCAGCTGGCGGGAGGTTTGGCTTGGTTTCGAGCGGGGCGTCCGAGGAACCGAGCGGGCATGGATCACCCGCTATCACTTGCAGGTGAGAGCGAGGTCCGCAGGCCGAGCGAAGTTTTGCCTCGCAGGGGCAAAACGAGCGCCCCCGCGAGAACCAAGCCAAGCCCACCCGCCGCTTAACCCCGAGCTGCCTCAAGTAATAATTTAGTATAGGTATTTGCGGGAGAGTTGAAGATGGCATCTTTCAAGCCGCGCTCAACGATTTTGCCAGATTCCATGACGATTACAGAATCCGCAATGTGGCGGATAACCGCGAGATTATGGCTAATGAAGATGTAAGTAAGCTTAAGCTTAGCTTTTAGCTCTAAGAATAGATCCAGCATCTCCGCCTGAATGGTCAGGTCAAGTGAAGAAATCGGCTCATCCAAGAGGATAAACTTTGGCTCAGTGGCCAGGGCGCGGGCAATACAGATCCTCTGACGCTGGCCTCCGGAAAACTCAATTGGATACCTTTGCAGCAAACTCTCATCTAGTCCGACCATACGCAGCAATTCAACCGCCTTATCCCTAAAGTGTTTCTTAGGAACAATACCATGGATCAACAATGGTTCACTAAGCGTATTGATAATGCGCATCTTGGGATCAAGGCTGTTATAAGGATTCTGAAAGATTATTTGAGCGTCTTTGCGGAAATTCGTGATCCTCTCTGCGTCAAAAACCACCTTGCCGCTTGTCGCAGGAATCAACTCCATGATAATTTTAGCTAGTGTAGTTTTTCCTGAGCCAGATTCACCGACAATGCCTAAACTCGAGAATTCTTCAACCTCAAAGCTGACGTCATCCAGCGCCCGCACCACGCCAGCTTCCTGTTTAAAGAACCCCCGCTCGAACTTAAATTCTTTAACTACATTTTCTACTTTTAGAATCATATCTTCCCAATTTTCTCATATGCTCGGATTAACTCTTTGGTATGATTATGCTCAGGGGAACCGAATATCTTCTCAACATCCCCTTCCTCAACCACTTTACCCTTATACATTACACTTACTCTATCCGCGATTCTACGGGCAATAGACAAGTTGTGCGTAATAAAAAGTAGAGAAAATCCCAGGCTCTTCTTAAGTTCCATCAATAACTGCAATATCTGCGCCTCAACTGTCACATCCAAAGAAGTAGTCGGCTCATCAGCGATCAAAAGCCTCGGCCGACAAGCCAGGGCCATAGCAATAAACACCCTCTGATTCATCCCTCCGGAAAGCTGATGCGGATAATCATCGATCACCCGTTTTGGCTCTTTAATCTTTACCAGATCCAACAACTCCACCGCTTCTTTAAAAGCCTCAAGTCTAGTCTTATCGTGGTGCAGCATTATTGCCTCACTTAACTGGCTGCCAATAGTATAAACAGGATTGAGATAGCTGGTCGGCTCCTGAAAAATATAAGCAATCTCCTTACCGCGTATAGAAACTAACGCCTTCTCATCAAGCTTTGCCAGATCCACCCAGTGAAAATTAACACTTCCCGAGACAATTTCGGCAGTCTTTGGCAAAAGCCGGGTCACTGAAAGCGCGGTCACCGACTTGCCGGATCCAGATTCACCGGCCAGCACCAACACTTCATCTTCCCGGATATCTAGATCAACCCCTCTAACCGCAGTAACCACTTGGTTTTCCAAATTAAAATTAACCTTCAGTCCTCTGATTTCCAGCAAGTTAGACATATTAGCCGATTCTTTTCTTTAGCCCCTCAGCAATAAAATTAAATCCTAAAATAGTAATCAATATGGCAACTCCGGGAAAGACCGTTATCCACCAGGCCACACCCAAAGTTGACTTAGACTCAATGAGGATATTTCCCCAGCTGGGTGTAGGCGGTTGCACGCCCAGCCCCAAAAAGCTTAACCCCGATTCAATTAATATAGCTCCGGCAATCCCTAAGGTAGCATTAACCAAAACTGGTCCAATGGCATTTGGAATCAGGTGACGCGAAATGATCCTGAAATTCGAGGCCCCTATCGCTCGTTCCGCCTGAATAAACTCCCGCTCTTTTAAGGAAAGTATTTCTCCCCGAATCAATCTTGCCGTTCCCATCCAGCTGGTGAGCCCTATAATGATCATGATATTAAATATTGACGGTCCCAGTATCGCAGCCACTGCCAATATCAGATAAAACGTAGGAAAGCATAACATGATATCAACAAATCGCATGATCGCCGAATCGATCAGCCCGCCATAAAAACCGGAGACAGAACCAAAGATAAGCCCAATGAACACTGATATCCCTACCGCGATA
>JAPLLR010000028.1 GCA_026387455.1 Candidatus Omnitrophota bacterium
GTTTGACTGATCGATTTCCTTATCTTCCTCGATTTGAGTGGTAAAATTTTCAATCTTTTTGGTTACCCGGCAGTCTTCCACTTTTCTATATGGCGTCTCAAGCAGGCCTAAAGGATTAAACCGGGGAAAAGTACTTAAAGATGCAATTAACCCGATGTTCGGACCTTCGGGCGTCTCAATAGGACAAACCCTTCCGTAGTGCGAAGGATGAATATCACGTACCTCAAAACCCGCTCTTTCCCTGGATAAACCTCCGGGGCCAAGGGCACTAAGCCTTCTCTTATGGGTCATCTCAGCCAGCGGATTCACCTGGTCCATGAACTGAGAAAGCTGGGAACGAGAGAAGAAATCACGGATCTGATTGGATAATAATTTGGAATTGATCAGGTAGTGCACGTTGAGGCTGTCGAACTCACCGAGTATGCTTAAACGTTCGCGAATGGAGCGCTCCACGCGAGAAAGCCCGATCCTCACCTGATTCTGCACCAGCTCGCCCACGGTCTTGACGCGGCGGTTGCCGAGATGATCGATATCGTCGATCTTACCCACGCCTTCCTTAAGGTGGATCAGGTATTCCATCACCTTGATAACGGTAGCGGAATCAAGAATCCTCTTCTCAAGGGAAACATCCATGCCTAATTTTCTATTTAAAATGAAACGGCCGGCTCTTTCAAGATCATAGCGGGCCGGATCAAAAAACAATCTGTAAAACAGGCCCTCTGCCGCTTCCTTAGTCACTGGCTCTGTGGGCCGCATCTTGCGGTAGAAATCCAAATATGCTTCGTCTTTATTCTTGGTAGGATCTTTCTTTAAAGTGTTGACCAGCTCCGGATATTCTTTTCCGAAAGCGGCAATTATCTCAGCATCGGTGGAAAAGCCCAGTATCCTTAATATCTGGGTCGCGGGAAAATTCCTACGGCGGTCGACATAGGCGAGAATAGTTTCAGTAAGGTCGTATTTAAACTCAAGCCATGCTCCGCGGTAAGGAATGACCCTGCCGTAAAAAATCTTTTTTCCGGTAGGATGCAGCTCTTCCTCAAAAGAAACACCCGGTGAACGCTGCAACTGGCTGACCACCACACGCTCATCACCATTGATGATAAAGGTGCCAGTATCAGTCATCAGCGGCAAATCTCCGAAATATGCATCCTGCTCCTTGGTCTCTTTAGGAGTAGTCAAACGGAACTTGACCTTAAGGGGAGCGGCATAAGAAAGACTGCGGATCTTGGACTCGGCGATAACGTATTTAGGCTTACCCAGTGTGTAGCTGATAAACTCAAGCTTTACCGAACGGTTACCGTTCTCAATCGGAAATATCTCTTCAAAAACTTCCTGCAGGCCCAGGCGCTTACGCTCATTAGCCGGGACATCCAACTGCAAAAATTCACGATACGTCTCAAGCTGCACATCAAGAAGATTGGGAAGATCGTAAACTTCCTTGAGCTTTGCGAAATTTTTACGCTTTAACATGCTGTCCTTATATAAAATTTTAACTCTCCATAGCCAACGCCATAGGGAGCATGGAACTTGATTTCCTAGCTATCGACTTATTTCAGCTCGACAGTTGCACCGGCAGCTTCAAGTTTTTTCTTCATATCTTCAGCTTCTTCCTTGGGAACGCCGTCCTTGATAGGCTTGGGAGCTGCATCAACGAGATCCTTGGCTTCCTTTAGCCCTAAGCTGGTCATAGTGCGCACTTCCTTGATGACGGCGATCTTGGTGGCGCCGGCATTAGCGAGTACGACGGTGAAAGTGGTCTTCTCTTCAGCGGCTACAACAGCGCCACCGGCGGCAGCACCTGCAGCAGGAGCTGCCATCATTGGCATATTGGCCTTTACGCCAAATTTCTCCTCGAGGGATTTGACCAGGTCTGATAATTCCAAAACGGTCATGCTCTCTATTGTCTTAATCATCTCTTCCAGATTCTGTGCCATTTTGTTACCCTCCTTAATTCGCCCTTACCTACCGCAAGGGGTAATCATTTTTATTTTTTCTCTTTTTTCTGCTTTATCTGATCGAGGCAAATAACGAACTTTGCCAACACTTGATTTAAGGCGATTACGAACCCTGAGATCGGTGCGTTCAAAGTGCAAACTACCTGCGCCAGCAATACTTCGCGGCTGGGAAGCTTGGACATCGCTTCGATATCCTTAATCTCTAGGACCTTCTCCTGCATTGAGCCGCCTTCTAATTTCAGCGCTTCGTGGTCTTTGGAGAAATTGCAAAGGATCTTTGACGCGGCAACCGGCTCATCCTTGACAAATACCAGGCCGCAGGGACCTTCGATACCCTTGACAATGGGCTCAAGGCCAGCGGCCTTAAGCGCGCGGCGGGCCACGCTGTTTTTAACCACAAAAAGCTCTGCATTTGTTCCGCGCAGGCTAAGACGCAAAGAACTTAAGTCAGGACTGGATACCCCGGAATACCTGACGATAAAAACGGCGTTGGAACTTTTAAGTGTGTTCTTGATGCGGTTTTCCGATGTTTCTTTGAATAGTAAGCCTAGTTTTTTCATTTTATATCACCAGTTTCAGCCCCGGGTTCATGGAGGCAGCGATAGAAAGCGATTTTACAAACCTTCCTTTTACCGACGCGGGCCTTGCTTCGGTTAAGGCCTCAATGATACGGGATGCGTTGTCATACAACTGATTTTCGTTAAACGAGAATTTCCCGACGGACAAGTGCACACCACCCTGTTTATCCACGCGAAACTCTACTTTTCCTCTCCTGACATCTTCAATTGCCTTCTTAATATCGTTGGTCACGGTCCCAGTCTTGGGACTGGGCATCAGGCCGCGGGGGCCGAGCACCTTTCCTAATTTACTTAAGTCTTTCATCATCTCAGGAGTTGCGATGGCACAGTCAAAATCCAAAAAACCACCGGCGACCCTGTCGATCAATTCAATGCCGCCCACCAGGTCTGCCTTGGCATCATTAGCTTCGCGCTCATGCTCGCCTTTGCAGAAAACCGCAACCCTGACCTTTTTTCCCGTGCCGTGCGGCAGGACTACCGTGCCGCGAACCATCTGGTCGGACTTCTTGCTATCCACGTTGAGATTAAAATGCAAATCCACCGAACCGTCGAATTTCACTGGAACGAGCTTCTTTATAAGAGTGATGGCTTCTTTGAGCTGATAGGTCTTTTCTCTATCGACTGACTTTTCCGACTCTCTATATCTTTTGCTGTGTGTTTTCATATTAGCCCTCTACGACAATGCCCATGCTTCTGGCTGTCCCTGCAATGACCTTCATTGCTGTCTCTAAATCCGCGGTGTTTAAGTCCGACATCTTCTGCTTAGCGATCTCTTCAACTTGCTTTTTGGTGACCTTGCCGATGATCTCTTTTCCGGCGATGCCAGAAGCCTTTGCCAGATTGGCCGCGCGCTTCAACAATATCGATGAAGGCGGGCTCTTGATTATAAATGAGAACGTCCTATCCTCGTAAACGCTGATGACTACCGGCAGGATCAAACCGTCGCGGCCCTTGGTCTGTTCGTTGAACTGCTTGCAGAACATCATGATGTTGACGCCGTGCTGACCCAATGCCGGCCCGACGGGAGGAGCGGGATTCGCCGCACCCGCTGAAACGTGCAATTTGATCTGTGCTTTGATTTTCTTAGCCATAGTTAAACCCTCTCAACCTGCCAATATTCCAATTCCACTGGGGTGGATCTTCCGAATATTGACACACTAACTTTTATCTTGCCCTTTTCCGGATGAATCTCTTCGATAGTACCGTTAAAATTAAGGAACGGGCCTTCAGTAACCCTGACCTGCTCGCCTTTGTCAAAAATAACCTTGGGGCTGGGCTTTGCCGCAGTCTCCTCGGTTTTCTTTAGAATGCTGTCCACTTCGTTCTGGGGAAGCGGCAAGGGCTTCTTGCCCTGGCCGATAAACCCGGTTACACCCGGCGTATTCTTTACAAACAGATATGTTGCCTCAGTAAGGTCCATCTCTACCAGCAGATACCCTGGAAAAAACTTCCTCGCGGAGATCCTTTTCTTGCCGGAGCGCACTTCGGAGACCTGCTCAGTGGGGATGATCACCTTAGAGACCAGCTCATTCATACCTTCATTGGTGATCTTGATATCCAGGGAGGTTTTCACTTTCTCTTCGGAACCGGTCTGCGTATGAACTACGTACCACCGTTTCATTTAAAAATCACGCTTAAGAACTTGGTCAGCGCCCCATCGATAATGAACAAATACACCGCAACTATGGATGTAGTCACTATCACCACGACGGTTGAGCCTAACAACTCCTCTTTCGTGCTCCATGCTACTTTTTTAAGTTCAACGTACACCTCAAGGACGAACTTCTTTATATTCTTAAAAAACTTGATTATCAGTGCGACGGCAACCAAACCAATCACACTCCAGATTATTTTACCCAAATTGTTTAATATAAAATCCATATGTTTTTTACCTATCGGCTCTATCGCTTCCTAAAATTCTTAAAGCGGCAGGAGCCGTCCCGCACTTTTTTTACAGGGGCGGAGGGACTTGAACCCCCAGTCCTGGTTTTGGAGACCAGTGGTTTACCAGTTAACCGACACCCCTATTAATCCCTTACGTATATTTTAATACGAGGTGTTTCTTGTACAGCAACCGACAAAAACAATATGTAGCTACGGATTAACGACGAATTCCATAACTTAAGCACTCACTTAATTTCCTTGTGCGGGGTGTGCTTGCGGCAGGACTTGCAGAATTTCTTGATCTCTAGCTTATCCTGATGCTTTTTCTTGTTCTTTGTCGTCGTATAGTTTCTGTTTTTGCAAACCGTGCATTCTAAGGTTATGATTTCACGCATATTTTTTTAGAGAAAAACATCAACCTATCCATTAAGGTTGGGTGTTATAATTAAGCTGGAGACGGGAATTGAACCCGTGACCCCGTCCTTACCAAGGACGTGCTCTACCAACTGAGCTACTCCAGCAAACGGGTTCCTCCGTCGATACAACCAGCAAAAGAGTAAAAAAAACCACCCCCAAGAATTTGAAATAAATTCTTTTCGTTTACGGTCTAATCTGCTGGAATTAATTAGAGTTACAGAAAATCACCAGAGCCTTTAATATATACACTATTAAGGCCGATTTGTCAACTTATTTTTTATTTATTTTGCTTTATTTCGCGAATTTCGCGGATTTTGCGGATTTTGCCAGCCCCAAGAAACTATCCAGGCTTAATTGTTCCGGCCGGATATCCGGGCTTATGTTTTGGCGGGCGAGACACTCATGAAGCTTATCTGGGAAAGTAACACGAAAAAGGGAATTACGCAAGGTTTTTCTTCTCTGATTGAACGCCGCACGTACAACCGTAAAAAAACGCTCCTCATCGGCCTTTTTCAAAAGAGGCTTGCTTCTGAGCTCTATCTCAAGGAATGCCGAATCCACCTTGGGCGCGGGAAAAAACGAGCCCTTTCTTATGATAAACTTTATTTTCGCTCGGCCATGATACTGCACAAAGCAGCTCAAAGAACCATAGGTCTTAGAGCCCGGCGCGGCAACCACTCTTTGAGCGAACTCTTTTTGCACTGTAAGATATATTCGTTTGATATGCTTTCCCGCCTCAAAAAGCTTTTCCAGTATGGGTGTTGAGATATAATAAGGGATATTTCCGACTACGATTACTTTACCATCCCTTACCTTTATATAACGCAAAAGCCTGGCTTTAAGGATGTCCTGATGAATGATCTGTGTATTGCCGGCATCACGTAAAGATTCGTTAAGTAAAGGGATCAGCGAGCTATCTATTTCAAAAGCGTAAAGCTTCTTCACCTTAGGCGCGATAAGCCGGGTCAGCTCTCCCCTGCCGGCTCCGATCTCAAAGACAGTATCTGCGGCAGTAAAATTACAGCTATCCACGATCTTGCCGAGAATATTCCGATCGCTGAGAAAATTCTGTCCTAAGCTTTTCTTTGGTTTAATACGCATTGGATGGCAGCCTTAATGGCAGCGGTCATCGAAGATGGATCTGCCAACTGCGGATTTACGGCAATATCAAAAGCGGTTCCGTGTAAAGGAGAGGTCCTGACAAAAGGAAGTCCGAGGGTAATATTCACTCCGGCTTGATACCCGGTAAGCTTAAGAGGGATCAGCGCCTGATCGTGATAAGCAGCTATCACCGCATCAAACTCGCCTCTGCTTGCTTTTAGTATTGCCACATCCGATGATACCGGGCCGGCAATGACCGCCTTTAGCGACCTTCTTAATCCTTTAAGCGCGGGCGTAAACACAGACTTCTCTTCCTTACCTATAATACTTCCATCAGAAGCATGGGGATTCAGGCCGCAAACAACAATGCGCGGCAACTTTATCTCAAACAGCATCTTAAGCGACATGGCGGTCAAAGAAATATTCTTGCGCACCAGCTCCCGACTGATCGATCGGGAAACCTTATTTAAGGGAATATGTCCGGTCAAAAGACTGAATCTAAGCCTGTCATTCAAAAGCATCATAGCATAATTCTTTATGCCCGAACGCCAAGCCAAGTACTCAGTGTGGCCGGGAAATTTAAATCCCGAAAGTTTTACCGCCTGCTTGGAAATCGGCCCTGTCACCAGGCAGTCCATTTTCTTGGCAGCTAAAAGCTCCATGGCCTTGTCCAGATATTCAACTGATGCCTTACCATACTCTTTCTTAATTTTACCGAATTCAAATCCCTTACGCGGCACATTCTTTAAATCAATGACCCTAACCCTTGCCCCTTGCCCCTTGACCCCCAGAGAGTTCTCTACCCTCCCTAACACCCAGGCATCGCCGATAACCACAAAATCCGCTTTTCCCTTGAACGCGCGAATAGCTTTGATCAGAACAGCCGGCCCAATCCCTGAAGGATCCCCCATGGTGACACCGACGGTGATATTATTCATAATATTATTTAACTGATCTTGATGTAAGCCTTTTTCTTCAGCTCATCCAACCACTTAGTCATCTCTTCCTGCATCTTGATGCGGTAGAGATAATTATAAACCTTGGACTGCACCTCGGAAAGAACAAGCTTACGAGAAGGAGTGATATTCTGCAGCACAAACACGTAGTATTTATCTTCTATCTTGACGGGATTTGTTACCTCATTCAGCCCCAGCTTAAAAGCCACATCCTCGATATCTTTACGCAATTCTCCTTTATTCTTGTTCGCGGTAAGAGTATTGACGTTAAAAGAATAACGCGTAGCCAGATCTTCTATTTTCTGACCCGTGCGCAGATTATAGGAAAGCGATTTCGCAAGATCCTCGTTCTCCAGCGTCACCACCAACAACTCCCGATCCTCTCCGGTATCAAAATCCTTGGAGTTCTTATTGTAGAAATCCGTGACCTCATCTGGCCTGATCTTGACCTGGCCCCTAACCCAGTAGTCAATGACATTGTCGGTCATGATCTGCTCCCGGATCTTGCTTTCCACATCCGCCTGAGTAATACCTTCTTTCTTAAGATCGTTCTCAAATTCTACGTCCGACGGGTAGCTTTTTTTCATCTCCTTGATCTTAGTCTTGACCTGGTCAGACTTAATCTCAAGCCGGAACATGGCGTAGGCATCCTTGTTCTTACGCGCCTCTTCCAGCATTTGCGTACCCTCCTGAAACATCAGGCGGCCCTCTATGATCCTCTCCAGGAGGTCCTTCTTCATCTCTTTTATTTTATCTTCCAGCTCTTTACCCTCGAACTGACGGGACAACTGCACACGAAAGATCCGGAAAGCATCATCCAAATCTTTTTCCGTGATAGCATCGTTATTGACCACAGCGATGATCTTGGGTGCAGCCAAAAGCTGGCCGCAGTAAACTGACAGCTGACAGCCAAGTACCGCCAGAATCAATACTAATATTTTACGCATTCAAAACTCCTACCTGCTTAAAATTACTGATCGCTTCTTTTAACAAACGGCAATAAAGGTCAAACCCTACCGCCGCGATAAACCCATGCTGCTCGACCCCTAGAAGATTACCTGCACCACGGATCTCAAGATCCTCCATTGCGATATTAAACCCCGCTCCCAGCTGCGCATGCTCAGAAATAGCATTAAGCCGTTTTCTAGAATCACTATCCAAAACCTCGTTACGTGGTATCAAAAAATAGGCGTATGCCGGGCGGTCAAACCTGCCCACCCTGCCGCGCAACTGATGCATATCCGCAAGGCCCAGGTGCTGTGCATTATCCATGATGATAGTATTCACATTGGGGATGTCGATGCCGCTTTCAATGATCATGGTACAGACCAGAATATCGATATCGCCTTTAAGAAAATCAATCATCACTTTTTCCAAGAGCTTCGCCGGCATCTGACCGTGGCCTATCCCGATACGGATATCCGACGGAAGCATTCGCGCCAGCTTTTCCCTGACTTTCTCAATGTCAAAAACGCGGTTATGCAGATAAAAGACCTGACCCTTACGCTTGATCTCGCGTATTACCGCCTGGCGCACCAAATCTTCGTCATATTCTACCACAATAGTCTTGATAGGCAATCTATTTTGTGGCGGAGTATTGATCACTGACATATCTTTTGCCCCCATCAGACTCATGTAAAGTGTACGGGGAATCGGAGTCGCGGTAAGAGTCAGGACATCCACTGAAAGACGCAATGCTTTAAGCTTCTCCTTGGCTTTGACCCCAAAGCGCTGCTCTTCATCAATGACCACCAATCCCAGATTCTTAAAACTCACATCTTCCGAAAGCAATCTATGCGTACCAATTACAATATCCACGCTTCCCGAAGCCATACCCTTTACGATATCATCCTGCTCAGCATCAGTCTTAAAGCGACAAAGTAACTGCACATTCACGGGAAAATCCTTAAGCCGGGACCTGAAATTATGATAATGCTGCTCGGCAAGAATCGTGGTCGGCACCAGATACGCCACCTGCCTATTGTCCATCACTGCCTTAAAAGCAGCGCGCATGGCTACCTCAGTCTTGCCATAGCCCACATCCCCGCATAACAACCTATCCATGGGCAAAGATTTCTCCATATCAAGCTTTACTTCTTCCATAGTCTTTATCTGATCAGGAGTCTCTTTAAAGGGAAATGTAGCCTGAAACTGTTTCTGCCACTCGTGGTCCTTAGAAAAGGCGAACCCCGATGCGCTCATACGCATGGCCTGCAAAGTCAAAAGATCCCAGGCCAGCTTCTGTATTCCTTTAC
The DNA here is from genome assembly GCA_026387455.1 of Candidatus Omnitrophota bacterium. Classification (GTDB taxonomy): domain Bacteria; phylum Omnitrophota; class Gorgyraeia; order Gygaellales; family Profunditerraquicolaceae; genus JAPLLR01. Next base: position 9,147 of record JAPLLR010000028.1, read on the forward strand.
GCGCCTTCTCCTTGATCCTAAGCCATTCTTTGTTTCCCAAACGGTAAAGTTTAGGGCGGCGCACCTGGAAAGCGATATACTTTTGCACTAGATGCATAGCCTCAACCGGCACATAAAGCTTTTCCTGCCGGTCGTATTCGATCACTAGATGGTCCTGGGGTTTATCTTGAACTTTTATCTTCTGTAGCCCAAGGAATCGGCCTATGCCGTGCTGATTATGCACCACATAATCGCCGGCATTCAAATCCACAAAGTTCGTCAGCGGGAAATCTTCTTTAAAAACCGCGGTCTTTAAAGTATGGGGTTTTTTTACCGGAAGGATGATGACAATGCGGTGATCCCAAAGTGCCGCGCCAGTTGAAGGGTTGTAGGTCTTGATAGAACTAATGGTTTCGTCGGATAGTTCAATACGGATAGGCAATTCAAAAGAAAAAGGGAAAATATCCACAACACCGCCCCGGCGGGAAAAATCCCCCTCCTCGGTTGCGGCATCCTGGCGCTTGTAGCCAAAATCCACCAAAGTAAAAAAGAGGCGGTCGAGATCGACCGCCCCCTGGACATATAGTTTTAACGACTTAAACATAGATACTACTTACTTTGAACTTTTGCGGCTCCAAGCAAGCACTAAAGGCGAAGCAATAAAAATAGTAGAATATACGCCGGAGATAAACCCGACAAATAAAGTGAACGCAAAATTACTAAGAATCTCTCCGCCGAAGATCATGAATGAGATTACCACCAAAAGCGTAACTCCGGAAGTCAAAAGGGTCCGGCTCATGGTCTGGTTCACGCTTAAGTTGATGACTTCAGCCATGCTGAGCTTGCGGTTAAGCCGCAGATTCTCGCGTACCCGGTCATAGATGACAATGGTGTCATTTATAGAATAACCGGCAATGGTCAAGAATGCGGTGACGCTTAAAAGGTCGATGGGCCTTCCGGTAATAGCCAGAAATCCCAGGGCCACCAAGACGTCATGAAACAGCGCGATCACGCCAGCCGCGCCAAAGTTCCAATGCTTGAACCTAATAGCCACATAAACAAGGATACCAATCAACGACCAAAGAAGCGCAAGGATAGCCTTATCCTTAAGATATTTACCGGCTACTGGCCCTACGCGCTCGATCCTGAGTATCTGAATATCTTCAGCTGGAAAAACGGATTTGAGCTTTGTAGTCAGGGCTTCGGACTTATCCTCCTTAGTGCGAATCAATATTGCATGAGGATTATCCTTAAACTGCTGAATAGTGACATCAGCTAAACCCAATTCGCTTGTGACTTCGCGCACCCTATCCACATTCGGCACAGTTTTAAAGCTATACTCCTGAAGCTGACCGCCAACAAAATCAATACCATATGCCTGCTTGCCGCTCTTGAAGAAAAAAACCAGCCCGGTAATGATCACGACCAGCGATAGGGCGTAAAAAAACTTTCTCTTTCCTATATAATCCAGATGCGGCTGCTTGATCAACTGCAGCATGGGAAGCTTCTCTTTAATAATTCCAAAATGCAGCAACGCCTCAAAGATCACGCGGGTGACTACAATGGCGGTGAACATGCTGGCAATAAGACCGATGGTCAACGTTACTGCAAAGCCCTTTATCGGACCGGTCCCGAATATAAACAACCAAAGTGCTGCGAAGAGTGTCGTAACGTTAGAATCAAAGATAGCGCTAAAAGCTTTATCATAACCATTAGCAATCGCCTGACGAAGCTTTCTTCCCGCTGCAAGCTCTTCACGGATGCGCTCGTTGATAAGTACATTGGCATCTACTGCCATACCAAGAGATAACGCCAAACCCGCGATGCCCGGCAAAGTCAGCGTCGCGGAAACATTGAATAATACAGGCAGCATACCTAAACCACCTAGAATAATCAAAAGGTTCAAGCCCAGCGCCACATTAGCCACAAGTCCGGCCAAAAGATAATAAACCGCCATAAAGATAAAAACAGCAACGCACCCAATAAGGCTGGCCATAAAGCCCTTGTTGATGGAATCCTGGCCAAGCAAGGGGCCGATAGTGCGCTCTTCCTCGACACGCATGGGTGCCGGCAAAGCGCCTACACGCAGAATCAGCGCGGTATCCTGCGCTTTTTCAACGCTAAAGCGGCCGGTGATCACTGCTTCGCCGCTGGGAATCGCTTCTTTAATATTTGGGGCAGTCTGCACTTCACCATCCAGCACAATCGCCAATCTTCTGCCCACATTTGCCGCGGTTAAATCCGCGAATTTCTTAGCGCCCTCAGCGCTAAACTGTAAGGTTACAATAGGCTCATTAAACTGGCTCTGATCAAAACGCACTCCGGCATTAGTCAGAGAATCTCCGGCTAAGACAGACTGCTTCTCAAGCAGTAAAGGTTCGCTGTCATCTTTGCTGCGCCTTAATTCATAACCTTCAGGAACATTACCGTCCAGCGCCTGCTTTAATTTATCGGGGTCTCTAGCCACCAGCTTAAACTCTAATAATGCGGTCTTGCCGATCAAATCCAAAGCGCGGTCGCGATCAGTGACTCCGGGAAGCTGCACCACGATCTCATCCTCGCCCTGCTGCACGATCTGCGGCTCCCGAACGCCAAACTGGTCAATGCGGTTACGGATGACCTCTAAGGCGCGAGCGCAGACATCTTCTTTTGCCTGTCCGCTTAAACCACTAGTATCTATTTTAAGCAACAGATGCATACCGCCCTTTAAGTCAAGGCCGTAATTTATCCGCTTATCCAGCGGAAAAGTAAAATAAGCGCATGCGCCGATAATCAACAGGATAAAAATAATTTTATAGATTAACTTCTTTTCCATTTTAATTTGCCCTTTTTTAACTGGTTAGCAAATTAACCCCGCCGAATGCCTGCAAAGTTTACGAAGGAAACTTTGCGGCGAATATGAGGCGGGGTTACCTTTATTAGATATTAGCTTTTTGCTTCCAGGCCCTGTGTCTGCGACTGTGGATTCTTCACGTAGGCTACACAATTTTTTTCGATCTCTATTTTTACGCTCTCATCAACGCGCAGGATAAAAGTCTTATCTTTAACATTAACGATAGTGCCGTGAATGCCCCCTGTGGTCACTATTTCGTCATTCTTGGCCAGATTCTGGAGCAATTTCTTATGATCCTGCTCCTTCTTCTTCTGAGGACGAATAAGCATAAAGTAGAAAATAATAAAAATCAGCGCCAATGGTACCAACTGGATTATGGGATTTGCTGCTTGTGCCTGTGGCATTTAGAACCTCCGCTATAAGTTAACTTAAGCTTTCACTGCCTTCTTAACCAGACTCTTGACTGTCGCAGACATCTGGGCGCCGTTTTTCACCCAGTGCTGAATGCGCTCAACCTTCAACCTTGTTTCGCTGCTGGTCGGGCAATAAAAGCCCAGCTCTTCGATAATCCGTCCGTCGCGCGCGGTGCGCTCATCAAAGGCCGTGACCCGAAAATGCGGCTTGCCTTTGGGATTTTTTCCTATTCTGCGTAAACGAATATGTACAGCCATTAATTCCTCTCCTTTTACTTGATTATTGCCTCAATCAAAGCTTTTGCCTTATTCACCGACTCAAAATACTCATTTTTAGGGACTGAATCCGCGACTATTCCTGCGCCTGCCTGGATGTAAGCATTATTCCCTTTGATCACGATAGTGCGGATGGTGATACAGGTATCCATATTGTGGGAAAAACTGAAATACCCCACGCATCCGGCATACGGCCCGCGGCGCAGATTCTCCAGGTCATCGATGATCTCCATAGCCCGGATCTTGGGACTGCCTGAAACAGTGCCCGCTGGGAATGTCGCTTTCAGAACATCATAAATACTATACCTCTTATTGTCAAGTATTCCTTTCACCTCGCTTACCAGATGCATGACATGGGAATACTTCTCTATATTCATGAATTCATTCACCTTGACGCTTGCGGTTTTGCTGACCCAACCCAGGTCATTCCCGCCCAGATCCACCAACATCAGATGCTCTGCCCGTTCTTTTTTGTCGTTAAAAAGCTCTGTGGCCAACCGTTTATCTTCTTCATCGCTCTTTCCGCGCGGCCGGGTTCCTGCTATAGGACGAGTAGAAATCTGGCCATCTTCGCAACGCACCAGCATCTCCGGTGAAGTTCCCACCAGCGTCATATCCTTAAGCTTCAGGAAATACATATAGGGAGAGGGGTTCAGGCTGCGCAGGCTACGGTAGATCTCAAATGGCTCACGATGCACCTTCAATCCAAAACGCTGGGACAAAACTACCTGGATAATATCTCCGTTACGAATATACTCCTTGGCCTTTCTGACAATCGCTTCAAACTGAGGCTTGGTAAAATTAGAAATCACTGTATTCTTAACCTTCTTTACGGCGGGAGAGCTCTCTTTTACCGTTTGATCAAACTCATGATGGATGCTATCTAGGCGCTTGATAGCATTATTGTATATTCTGGTCTTCTCCCGCTTACTAAGTAACTTATTTTGCAGAAATATATTAGTCACGATCTTGATGGTATGATTCACATGGTCAAAGATCAAAATAGTGTCAGTTAACATAAACACGGCATCCGGTAGCCCAAGGTCATCAGGATTCTTATCCGGGATCTCCTCAAAAAACCTCACTGTGTCATAACCCATAAACCCGACTAATCCGCCGTAGAAACGCGGCAGGCCCTTGACACGCACTGCCTTAAAATCCCGCATGATAGACTCTATCTCATCCAGCGGGCTGGTTTTAGTCACAAACTTATCGCTCGATCTCTTATGGCGGTAGAGTATCTCGATATTGCGCCCCTTGCTCTTAAAGACCAACGCGGGATTGCTGCCAAGAAAAGAATACCGGGCCAGCTTCTCCTGCCCTTCTACCGACTCAAGCAAAAATGCGTAATCATCCTTACGTATCCTTAAGAAAGCAGACACCGGCGTATCCAGGTCAGCGTTGATCTCTTTGTAAACCGGGATCACATTGCCCTTGGCACTTAGTTTTAAGAATTCATCTAAAGACGGATAATACATTTATTTTAATTTTCTATAAAAGCACGAGCGATTGCCCGTGTGGCATGCCACTCCCACCTGCCTCACCTTTATCAACACCGCATCCATGTCACAGTCATAGGACAATGACTTAACGAATTGAAAATGTCCTGAAGTCATCCCCTTGACCCAATATTCCTTGCGCGAACGGGACCAGAAACAGGTTTTCCCGAGTTTAAGCGTCCGGCGCAAAGACTCTTTATTCATGTAGGCAAGCATCAGAACATCTTTAGTCAAATAATCCTGAATGATCGCCGGGATCAACCCCTGCTTGTCGAATTTAAAATCCTTTAAATTTACTTTTTTCATAGTCTAACCGCCACTCCTTTAAGCTGTAGATAAGTCTTTACATCTTTAACCGTATACTCCTGATAATGGAAGATCGAAGCGGCTAAACAAGCCGAGGCTTGAGTCTTGCTAAAGCAATCCCAAAAATGTTCCAACTTTCCCGCGCCCCCTGATGCAATCACCGGGATGCTCACCGCCTCTGATATAGTTTTGGTAAGCGCAATATCGTAGCCATCTTTAGTGCCGTCGAAATCCATACTGGTCAACAGTATCTCACCGGCCCCAAGCTTGGCCGCCTTCTTCGCCCAATCCAGCGCGTCTAATCCTGTAGGCGTCCTTCCGCCGTTTATAAAAACTTCCCATTTTAAATGTTCAGGGTTATCCGGATCAGTAATATCCTTAGCGTCAATAGCCACTACAATACACTGGCTGCCGAATCTTTCCGAAGCTTCAGTTACGAGCTCCGGAAATTTTACCGCTTGAGTATTGATGGAGACTTTCTCCGCTCCGGCATTCAGTAGATTGCGTATATCACCGATGTCGTTTACGCCGCCGCCCACGGTAAAAGGCATAAAGATATTCTTGGCGATCTTTTCCACAAGGTCAACCAGGATCCTGCGCTTTTCGAAACTTGCGGTGATATCCAAAAACACCAGCTCATCCGCTTCCTGCGCATCATAAACCTTAGCCACTTCCACCGGGTCTCCGGCATCACGCAGGCCGAGAAATTTCACTCCCTTTACCACCCGGCCTTCTTTGATATCCAGGCAGGGTATGATACGCTTGGTGAGCATTAATTATTTGACTTTCTTTTCCAGATACGCCTTCAGCACTGCCCAGGTCTTGGAACCTACTCTACCGTCAACCTTAAGATTGTTAGCCTTCTGGAATTCCTTTATCCCGTCGCGAGTCTGCTTACCTATCCTTCCGTCGATGGGGCCGTTATAGTAGCCAGCGTTATTTAAAGCGGTCTGTATTGACTTAGCCGACTGCTTGACACAGGTTTCAGCTGCTGCAACGCCTTGAGCCTGCGGCGCTCTGTTCAGCTCATCTTTTAAAGTAGTGATCTCTTCGTCTCTGGCCCTTAGCTGGTCTTCAAGTGTTGAGATCTGATTCTTTAGTCCATTCACCTCTGAATTCTGCTTAGGCGCTGTTGCGCAACCGGCCATTCCAAACGCGAATACCCCTGCCGTTAACAACAATACTACTTTTCTCATGTAGCCCTCCTTTAATTAACCTGTAAATTTTACTGCCTGTGTTAAAGTAAACTTTCCCTCGTACAACGCCTTCCCGATGATCACCCCCGTCAAACCATCTTTCTTCAGTTTCTCTAACTTATATAAATCTTCAAGCCGAGAAACCCCTCCCGAAGCAATGACTTTTAAACCCGTAGCTTTTAAAAGCCCTTTTATTCCCATGATATTCGGTCCGCTTAATGTGCCATCCTTAGTTGTGTCAGTGTAGATTACTTCATTAAACCCCAAGTCCTTAAGAGTCTTAGCAAACACCAGCATATTCAAGGCCTTATGCGCTGCCTTCCATCCCTTGACCTGTACAATCCCTGCCTTGGCATCAATACTGACGATAACTTTGTCTTCAAATTCATTAAAGGCTTTTTTTAAGAACGCTTTGTCCTCCACCGCCCTGGTGCCCAACACCACGCGGCTAACGCCGATTTTAAGTAAAGATTTTATAGTCTCGATACTGCGCACCCCTCCGCCAAACTGTACCGGAACATTCACTGCCGCGATTATTTCTCTTACTACGTTTAAATTTTTAGGAGTCCCGGTAAAGGCACCGTCTAAATCAACCACATGGATAAACTTTGCCCCCTGCTTGACCCAATGTTTGGCAGTCTTGGCCGGGTCGCGGGAATAAATCTTTTTATCCAGCCTTCCCTGAACATAACGCACCACACAACCGTCCTGTAAATCTATCGCTGGGATTATCAACATAGTTTTATAAAACTCTCTAGCATCCTTAGCCCGACTTTCTGGCTTTTCTCAGGATGAAACTGCATTCCAAATACATTATTCTGCGCCACCGCGCAGGCAAAATCAATTCCATAATTACACGTCGCGACGATCACTGACTTTTCTTTTGGCTCGGGATAATATGAGTGACAGAAATACACAAACGAACCATCAGCAATGCCTTTAAAGAAGGGGCTAGCGACCTTAATAGAATTCCAACCCATATGCGGCACCTTCAGATCCTTCCTCGCTTCAAAACGCCTGACCTTGCCTTTTAAAATCCCGAGGCCCTTGGTTAATTTTGCCTCTTCACTCGTCTCAAACAAAAGCTGCATACCTAAACATATACCTAAAAAAGGTTTCTGGGCCAAGATATGTTCCTTTATAACCGAAACTAACCCCAGCTTTTCCAACTCCTGCATCGCGTCATCAAAAGCGCCCACGCCCGGCAGCACGATCATATCGCAGGAGCGGATAACTTCCGGCTTATTAGTCACCAGCGTCCGGGCACCACAAACCTCAAGCGCCTTATTGACGCTATGGATATTGCCCATCCCGTAGTCAATTATGGCAATCATGCTAATCAATAACACCCTTAGTGGAAGGAACACCTTTACGGCGGGGATCAATTTGCGTAGCCTGATCTAAAGCAATACCAAAAGCCTTAAACACCGGCTCAAGGTTTGTATGCAAGTCAGAATTATTTCCCTTAAGCTCGATATTCAGATTCACTCCCAGCCTCTTGGCAAAAGATTCAAAGAAATGATTTGCATATTCCAGGCAATACCCATCCTCACCTTTAGCCACTTTTCCCTTTGATTTAACTATCCCCTCAAAGAAACCTCTTCCGCTGATATCCACGGTCACCCCTCCCACCATATCTTCCATGGGTACAGCCGCAGAACCGAATCTACGGATACCTGACTTATCAGCCAAGGCTTTCTTAAAAGCATCACCCAAAACTATCCCCACATCTTCATTGGTGTGATGAATATCAATTTTGAGGTCGCCTTTAGCCTTGATCTGGAGGTCAAACAATCCGTGAAAAGCAAAAAGGTCCAGCATGTGATCAAGAATACCGATCCCGGTATTGATCTTAGCTAATCCTCTGCCGTCGATATTCAATTTAACCGCGATATCCGTCTCAGTGGTCTTTCTTTTGACTAAAGCTATCCTTTTCTTCATTAATCTCTCTCCGATTTAGAATCTGGCTTTAACCGAATCCAAATGCTTACTTAATCCTTCAATGCCGGCGATCTTCTCCAGCGGCTCCTTAATTTTCTCCAGCGCCTTACGAGAATAACTGATAATATGGCTAGATTTCACAAAATCAAAAACCGATAATCCGGAAGCAAACCTGGCAGTGCCGCCTGTGGGCAGGACGTGGCTGGGTCCCGCAACATAATCACCCACCGCAGTCGGGCTGTACGGCCCGAGGAATATAGCTCCGGCATGACGGATATCTTTCAACACCATCTTAGGGTTATTCACCAGTATTTCCAGATGCTCGGGCGCAATTCTGTTTGCGATCTCCGCCGCCTGATGCAGATTCTTAGTCAGGATGATCTGTCCGTTGACACCCTCGGTCTGGGATTTAATTGTCTGCGCCAGGCTCCTAGAATTGGTGATCAATATAGCCAGGCCTTTGGCATGCTCTGCCTGAGCCCGGAGGTCTGCGATGATAAATTTAGGGTCACTCAGCCGGTTGGCGATGATCACCAGCTCCGTGGGCCCGGCGATCATATCGATATCCACCAAGCCAAACACCTGCCGCTTGGCTTCGCTCACATAAATATTTCCCGGACCTACGATCTTATCCACCCGGGGAATGGTTTTTGTCCCGTAAGCAAGCGCGGCTACTCCCTGCGCACCACCCACGCGATAGATCTCATCCACTTTTAATAAATCCGCAACCACCAGAATATGCGGATTAATAATTCCTAATTCATTCGGCGGGCTGATTATAGCAATTTTCTTTACTCCAGCGATCTTTGCCGGAAGCACGGTCATGTAAACAGTAGAAACCAAAGGCGCGGTGCCCGCGGGAATATATACGCCCACTCTGTCCAACGGAGTATAATTTTCTCCCAGCACCACCCCGTCTTTATCATTCATTCTCCAGGACTTACGCAGCGTCTTCTTATAAAAGCGGTTCACGTTCTCGATAACCAGCTTTAGTGTCGAGACAAAATTCGGGCTGATATTCTGGTATGCTCCACTTATCTCAATCTCCGAAACCTTCAGCTGCCGGGTGGACAACTTCACCCCGTCAAATTTACGGGTATATTTGATCAGCGCCTCATCGCCCTCCACCCGCACATCATCAATGATCTTCTTCACCCGCTCTTCCACCCTGGCCTGCTTGATAACGCCGCGATTATAAATCTTCTCTAATTTCTTACTTCCGAATCTGATGATTTTCATTTTTCCTACCCAATTTTGAGGGAACGAATTAGATTTCTAAATTTTTGCAAAGCAGATTCACTTTTTTCAGGCGATTTTCCACCAGCTTGAGCAAAATCTTTACGACCACCACCACTACCACCAAGCTCCGAAGCTATTCCTTTTATTAGCTCTGAAGCATCTACACCCTTTAAAACTAAATCTGGCGTAATACCAACTGCTGAAAAAATTTGCATATCTAAACTATTAGCTGTTGAGCAATAAACTATGGTATTGCTTCCTGCCTTTTCTTTTATTAAATCTACTGACTTTCTAACAGAATTTGCGTCCGGAGCAACCGTAACTACTAAATTTATACCGTTAATATTCTCTGCATTGTTAATACAATTATCAACCGAAGATTTTAAAGTGTCTGCTTTAACTGAATTTAACTGCTTCTCCAGCTCTTTTATGCGTGCGAGTTTCTTCTGCAACTCGGGGATGACCTTATCCTCTGCGGTGTTTAATACCGAAGCTGCCTCAGAGATGACTTCCTCTTCCTGTTTCACTACTTTATATGCCTCTTTCCCGGTCACTGCTTCTATCCTGCGCACGCCTTGCGCCACTGACCCTTCGCGTACTATTTTAAAGAACCCGATTTGTCCCGTAGAATCAAGGTGTGTGCCGCCGCAGAATTCCTTAGAGACTTCTCCAATACTCACCACCCGCACCTTACCTTCATATTTTTCTCCAAAAAAAGCCAACGCTCCGGACTTCCTAGCCTGAGCCACGGCCATTTCTTTCTTCTGGAGCTCATGATTATCTAAAATGTTATCATTTACTAGTTCTTCTACCCGGTTCAACTCTTCTTTATCCAAGCCCTTAAAATGCGTAAAGTCAAAACGCAGCCTGTCTTCGGCAACCAATGAACCCTGCTGCTTGACATGGACACCCAGCACCTTGCGCAAAGCCGACTGCAAAATATGCGTAGCTGTATGATTGCGGGCGATAGCCAGCCGGCGCTCTCCATCGATCTTTGCGCTCACCAGGTCGCTTTTCTTAAAAACCCCAACTTTTACTCTTCCGATATGCAGGATAATCTTACCGATCTTCGCAGTGTCAGTAACTTCAAAAATATTCTTTCCTTTGACCAATACTCCCTTGTCGCCCTCCTGGCCACCGGATTCCGCGTAAAACACTGACCTTTCCATTACTATCTGCGCCTCTTCCCCCTTACTTATCTTTTTAGCTTCAACCCCGGACTTTAATATCTTAACAATCTTAGCCTTTGTCTGAAAATCCTCATAGCCCAAAAACTTAGTCTCTTTTGTCCCGTAATCCAGATCCTTTAGCGCAAAAACATCGCCTTTCATGGAGCTTTGCAGCTTGGAGCGGTTTTTCTGCTCTTCAAGCTCTTTATCAAAAGCCTGCTGGGAAAACTTTAAATTATGCTTATCCAGCCAGTCCTTGGTCAAATCAAGCGGAATGCCATATGTATCATGCAAAGTAAAAGCAAGCTTACCGATCACCTCGGCATCTGACTGCTTGGCAAATTTCTCCTTAAACAGGCTCTCGCTTGTTTCAAGTGTTGAGATAAAATTTTTTTCTTCGGATAAAACTATTTGGGCAATATCTTCCTGCCTACCGGTCAATTCCGGATAAGACTCTTTCATTACCAGAGCCACCACCGGCACCAGCTTATTAAGAAACGGCTGCTTTATTCCAAGAGCCCGCAAATGCAAAACAGATTTACGAATGATTTTCCTAACAATGTAACCGCGCGACTCATTTGATGGCAGCACTCCGTCATAAATACAAAAAACAACCGCACGGATATGGTCTGCTATTGCATAAACTAATGCCCGATCTTCTGATATCCTGATCCTTTGGCTCCCCGACATTATTTCTTTGACTATCGGCGCAAATAGATCAGTCTCAAAGTTGCTATGTTTTCCCTGCATGACCGCAGCCAGGCGCTCAAGGCCCATCCCAGTATCAATATTTTTATTAGGCAGTGGCTCTAACAAGCCGCTCTCTTTACGGTTAAGTTGAGTGAATACCAGATTCCATATTTCAGCGAACCTTCCGCAGCTGCAAGCAGGGTCACACGCTACCTCGCCGCATCCGACATCCTTGCCAAAATCAAAAAATATCTCAGAACACGGGCCGCATGGCCCATTCGGCCCCTTAGTCTTTGCCTCAGCCGGCCAAAAATTATCTTTATCCCCCAACTTTATAATTTTACGCTCCGGAATCCTTATAACATCCTTCCAGATATCATAAGACTCATCATCATCCTGATAAACCGATACCCAGAGCAAATCTTTCGGTATCCTCAGTTCCTGAGTCAAAAATTCCCAGGCCCAACTTATGGCTTCTTTCTTAAAATAATCGCCAAATGAGAAATTTCCCAGCATCTCGAAACACGTATGGTGCACCGCGGTCTTACCCACCTTATCCAAATCATCTGTACGCAGGCAACGCTGAGATGTGGTAGCGCGCTTAAAGCCTGAATTAAACCCCAAAAACTCCTTCTTGAACTGATTCATGCCGGCGGGAGTAAACAAAACCGTGGGATCATCCTTGGGCACAAGGGAATCACTATCCAATACCCTATGCCTCTTGGATTTAAAAAACTCTAAGTATTTATTTCTTAATTGATCTGCTGTCATAACTGTACTACCGCATCATAAACCACTTCGGGTGAGAAACCGCGGCGGATCAGGTAGGCGTACATTTTTCTCTTTATTTCCTGCGCATCATTGGCCTTCAATCTCTTAAGCCGTGACCGGACTATATCCTTCACAACATCCTCTTCAGAATAATCTTTTTTTACCCTGGTCACCTGCGCCCGGATGACCTCTTTATCGACGCCTTTAAGCTTAAGCTCCTGCTCTATGCGACGCAGACCAAAAGGCCGCTTGATGCGCGAATCGATCCAAGCCTTAGAAAACACATTGTCATCAATAAACCGCTTATCTTTTAAGAACGTTAGCGTTTTATCAATCAGGTCCTGCGGGAATTTTTTCTGCTTCATACGCAGGCGGATCTCATTCTCGCTGCGCATCCTGTATTTCAAAAGTAAAAAAGCGTACTCTAGCGCTTTCTTGGAGGAATCTACTTCTTTTTTCACTATCCCTTGACAATAAAATACCCGCGTCCGGTGCGGATCAATGCGTCGCCTTTTAATCCTTGAGTCACTTTTTGATAATCCGCGGCACTAGTTATCGGCTGTTTATTGATTTCAAGGATCTGTTCGCCCTGGATTATCCCGGCGCTATCCGCCAAGCTTCCCGGCTCAACCTTAATAACTACTACACCTTTTGCACCCTGCATCCTTAAGCCCTGAGTGTTCTGGCCGCCTATCTCTTCCACTTCCAGGCCGCGCCACTTGCTGGTTTCTACAACACCCGCTACAGTCGCCTCTTCAAGATTCTCCGTGCTTTCCGGACGCTCTCCCACAACAATATCCAGCGTCAGGTCTTTTTTATCGCGCACCACCAGCAACTTTACCTTGCGTCCGACTTCTGTAGCGGCAACCGCGCTTAATAATTCCCTGACCGAGTTTATCGGCTTTCCGTCAAACTGCTTGATTACATCCCGCTCTTTCATTCCACCTTTTTGGGCAGAACTATTCTCAATCATCTTAGCCACCAAAACGCCGTTCTTGTTCGGCAGGCCAAAATAACCGGCCAGGTCTTCATTTAAATTCTGGACAGTGATCCCCATCCATCCATAGGCTATCTTTTTGCCCTCGATCAGGCGGGTCATGATACGCTTGGCGTTATTGATCGGGATTGCAAAACCTATGCCCTGAGAACCGCCAGAAGTAGAAAATATCGCCACATTGATTCCCACAACTTCACCCTTAAGATTGGTAAGTGGACCTCCGGAATTTCCCGGATTAATCGACGCATCAGTCTGGATCAAATCATTGTAATCTTTATCCTGAGCAAGCATCATACCCAGAGTCCTGTGCAAGGCGCTGATCACACCGCTGGTCACAGTCGGCTCCGGATTCGTTAAAGCAAAAGCAAAAGGATTTCCGATTGCTACTACCCACTGCCCGATTTTTATGTTATCGGAATCTCCAAGAGTCGCCACCGGAAGATTATGCGCGCTGACTTTGATCACTGCCAGATCAGAGCGGGCGTCTTTCCCCTTAACCTCTCCCTTAAACTGCCGACCGTCCGATAAAGTCACGGTGATCTTATCGGCATTATTAACCACATGCTCGTTGGTCAGGATATAACCTTCAGGATTGATGATGACCCCGGAACCCAAACCCACCTGCTTAAACTCCCTGTCCGGCATGCCGCCGAAGAAATCGTCAAAGAACCTACGGAAAGTCTCGTCATTCTGGCCACCGCCAAAAGGCGAGCCACCGGGCTGATTAAAATACAATTTGCGCTGGCCAGATCCCTGCACCTTCTCAGTGTGCTCTGTGCTGATGGACACCACGGCTTTTCCGGTAGTACCGGCCACATTGATCACCGCATTTTCTAAACCGGTATTTTCAGGCACAACTAGCTCAGGCCTCGCGCCAGTGCTCTGGGCAAAGACCACTGCGGAAAACAAACCCGTCAAAACAAATACGCTGATAGCAACTTTGCGCATATCCATACCTTTCACCTCCGTATAACTATTGAGATATTTTCTTTCTGACTTCTTTTTCGATCTCTTCCGCGAGTTTTGGCTTTTCTCTCAAGGTCTTTATCGCAGCATCTCGTCCCTGGCCGATCTTTTCATCATGAAATGACAGCCACGTTCCTGACTTAGTAAGCACTTCCGTATTAACACCAGCATCAATGATCGCCCCAAACTTGGAAATTCCTTCATTGTGTAAAATATCGAATTCCCCATCTTTAAAAGGCGGTGCCACTTTATTCTTGACTACCCTCACCCTTACTCTTCCTCCGACAATATGATCGCCTTCTTTTATAGAAGCGATCCTACGCACATCGAGACGAACAGAAGAATAGAACTTAAGCGCGCGTCCGCCGGGAGTAGTTTCCGGATTGCCAAACATAACTCCGATCTTTTCGCGTAACTGATTGATGAAAATAAGGCAGGTACGCGATTTACTGATCGCCCCAGTAAGCTTGCGCAATGCCTGCGACATCAGACGCGCCTGTAACCCCATATGCGAATCACCCATATCGCCTTCGATTTCTGCCCGAGGAGTGAGTGCCGCAACTGAATCAATGACCACCAGGTCTACCGCGTTTGAGCGCACCAAGGTCTCAGCAATCTCCAACGCCTGCTCCCCTGTATCCGGCTGTGAAATAAGCAGATCATCCAGGTTTACCCCGATCAGCTTAGCAAAGGTTGAATCAAAAGCATGCTCCGCGTCAATAAAAGCCGCGACGCCGCCTTTTTTCTGATTTTCTCTGATAGCGGTAAGAGTGAGTGTAGTTTTACCTGACGCTTCAGGCCCAAATATCTCAATCACCCTTCCGCGAGGCAGTCCGCCCACACCCAAAGCCACATCAAGGGTAAGGGCACCCGTAGAAATGGTATCCACGTGCCCCTTTACCTGGCCCCCCAGCTTCATGATCGAGCCCTTGCCGAACTGCTTTTCTATCTGTGTAAGCGCCAGCTCCAGCGCCTTATGACGGTCAGAAACCGCATTTATTTCTTCTTTCTTTTCTTTTTCTTTCGTTACCATCGTAACCTCCGTGATTTTAGTTATTTGAAGTAATTATTATATAGCAGCCCTTACCCTGTGTCAAACTAATATTGGCCCATAAAAAAATCACCCCCTCTCACTCTAATAGACGCAAGAGGGGGTGAAATCTAACAAAGATTTTTTAGAAACAATTAAGTACTTTTATCTTCCGATTACCCAGGCTACTATATTTGAACTAAAATAATCTCCGGTACCTGCAGTTACATACCCCACTGCGCCAAAAACAAGATTCCCATTAGCAGTAGCCCTATAAATGCCTACGCTAGTTCCCCCTCCCCAAGCTTGAGGAGTAGAACTGGTACTGGTAATAAAATTGGGAGTTATTAAGGTCGTTGCAGCGCCGCCAGCAACCAGATAAGCTTGCATATACCCAGTCTCAAGAGCGGTATCTGCATGAACAACGCCCGACAAAAGAACCATAACCACATCCCCGTTCTGGACTGCCAAACTCGGCGTTCTGATATCCGTTAAACTATTAGAAACATTATTTAATACATGAGTCGCAGGAGTAGTCTGCGTATCAGAAACAAAAGGCCGCACCGTCAAGGGTCTCAAACCATAAACGCCCACTGCCTGTTCGGCGCAAACCCTCAGGTCGTTCGCGGCTGAATCATAATACATGGTGCCTTCTCCAGCAGCATTACAAACAGTAACATTCGGAGTATGTGGAACTAATTGTAACTCATTGTAGCTTCCGTACGGACTAGGATAATACGTGCTGATGGTAAGTGTCTCTTGCGCAAAAACTAAAGAGAAAACCATCACCACAAATAAAACCGTAACTACTAAAACATAGATATTCTTCATTAATTCCTCCTTAATTTGCCCGCTATTGCGGGTTGGCAAATTAACCCCGAAGCCTACGACGTACTTTTCGAAGAAAAGTACGAGTGGTTAGGCAAGGGGCAAATTCAATAAATCATACCATCCTTTCATAACTTAGTCAAAGAAAATTTACCTGCCTTGACATTCCCGGCAAAATATGTTACATTTGCCTCTATGGACGAAATAGCCAAACTAAAGCAAGAACTTGAGCGCACCAAAATGGAGCTGGGAATTCTTTATGAAATCTCTAACGCCATGCGCTCCACCTTAAAGCTGGATGAGATCCTCTACATCATCCTTACCGGAGTCACTGCGCACATCGGCCTTGGCTTTAACCGGGCCGTGCTATTTCTGGTCAACGAAAAAGACTTCCTGATCGAGGGAAAGATGGCCATTGGCCCTGAAACCGGCGAGGAAGCCGGCCGCATCTGGACACAGATCGAGCATGAAAAAATGGACCTGGAAGAGTTGATCAGCGCCCACAATGCTTCCGAACAGGTAGCTGAATCCGGATTTAAAAGGGAAGTGCAGAATATGAGAATCCCCTTGAGGGATAAAGACAAATCCCTTTTGGTTTTGGTCGCCCTTGAAGGCATGCCCCTGCATCTGACCCGGGAGACAATCCATAGCTACAGACATGATCACATAGTACAGCTTTTAAAAAGCGAGGAGATCGTCCTCATCCCCTTAAAAGCAAAAGACAAAGTCATCGGCATAGTCGTAGCCGATAATTTTATCACCAAGGACCCGATCATCAAGAATGATATCCGCATGCTCACTTTGCTAGCCAACCAGGCGGGGCTAGCTATTGAAGATTCCCAACTTTACGAGAAGACGGTCCTACGCGCCCACACTGATGCGCTCACTGAATTGTGGAACCACGGGTATTTTCAGTACCTGTTACATACGGAACTGGAAAAAACCAAAGCTACGCAAAAACCCTTGACCCTGATCACTATAGATATCGATGATTTCAAAATTTATAACGATACGCTGGGCCATCAGGCAGGAGACCGGATCCTTAAAGACCTGGCTTTATTATTAAAAGACCAATCCCGGAAGATGGACCATGTCTGCAGGTATGGCGGCGAGGAATTTATGATGATCCTGCCCCAGACAGAAAAAAAAGAGGCGTTCCTGATCGCGGAACGCCTGCGTGAGACCATAAAAATGAGCCCTTTCAGCCACGAAGATATCCTGCCCTCAAAACATTTGACCGTGAGTATCGGCCTGGCAAGTTTCCCCGAAAACGGCTCAAACCCCTCTGAGTTGATCGCCTCTTCAGACAAAGCTCTTTACGAAGCCAAACATAAAGGTAAAAACTCTACCTGCTGCGCAATTTAAACCGGCTCTGCCACTGCCTCCAGCTCTTTTACCTCTTCCGCCTGTCTTTCCCCGAACTTTACTGAAACGATCTTAGAAATCCCTGACTGCTCCATGGTGATACCGTACATCACGTCGGCATTGGCAATAGTCTTTTTATTGTGCGTGATGACGATAAATTGCGATCCCTTAGCAAACTCCGCGAGCATCCTTCCGAAACGGTCCACATTAGCCTCATCGAGTGCTGCGTCGATTTCATCAAGAATACAGAATGGCGACGGCTTGACTTTAAATATTGCGAATATCAGAGCGATTGCTGCCATAGCCTTTTCTCCACCCGAAAGTAAGAGCACATTCTGCAGCTTCTTACCCGGAGGCCGGCAGATGATCTCGATACCTGACTCCAGGGGATCGTTCTCATCAGTCAGGAATAGCTGAGCGTCTCCGCCGTTAAAAAGCAATCTGAAATAATTCTTATACTCCACGCGCACCTTTTCAAAAGTTTCAAGGAACATCTGCTTGGTGGTGCGGTTGATCTTTAGAATTGCCTGATGCAAAGCTTCCTTGGCATTGACCAGGTCAGTCTGCTGCTGGATGAGAAAATCATAGCGCTGCTTCAACTCATCATACTCTTCGATAGCCACCATGTTCACGCTGCCATAAGAGTCTAGCCTGCGTTTTAATTCAGCTATCTCCTGAGAAACGGCATTAGTGTCGATTTCTTCTGCCGGGTCTTCGGCTGCATCCAGGTCCAGCTTATAGGACTGAAGCATACGCTCTTTCATGGTAGCGTATTTATATTCCACGTCTTTATCGTGCATCTGGAGCTCGTGCAGCGAGTTCTTAATATCATCAAGCGCGCGCCTGTCCGCCTCGATCCGTGAGATCACATCGCTTGCTCCGGCAGAAACTTCCTCATATTTATTCTCTGCTTCCTGCAAAACCGCTACCTTGCCGTGCTTATCCTGCTCGAAACCGGCGACCCTGGCCTTACACTCTTCAGTTTCGCGCTCCATGGATTCTTTTCTGGAGGAGCTCTCTTCGATCTGCTTCTGGATATTAGCCAAGGTCTCTTTATCCTGAGTAAAAGTATCCTCAAGCAGTTTGAGTGTGGACTCATCAGAGACAATGCGCTTATTCAAAGACTCAAGCTCAGTCTTAAACTGGGTGATCACCACCAGCACATGCTCGCGGGATTTGCTGTTGATTGAGATGTGCTCCTCTTCCTGCGCGATCAGATCTTCGGTAAGCCGATGCTCATTATTCAACTGCCCAAGCTCTCCCTGCATGGTCGAGATATTCCCCTCAATAGCCGAGACCTCTCTATCCACGTCATTTAATTCTAAGACGATCAGGTCTTCCTCTTCCTTGATACGATTAAACTTCTCAAGGACTGTAGTCCGAGAGGTCTCTTTGTTAGCCAACGAGATTTCCTGCTCGCGCAGATCTTTCTGGGACAGGGCCACAAAATTATTCAACTCCCCGATGCCTGATTCTTTGGCCATCTTGTCATTAAGCAACGCCACAAGCGCTTCCTCTAAGTGAGCAATCTTTTCTTCGATCTTCAAAGTGTCCAGCTCAATAGGCTTGGCTTCGCCGGTCACCTTGAATGCCGCCGGATCAAAATAAGATTTATCCTCATCACTAAGATCCTGGCTATTCCTGACCTTGATCACCAGACCAGAAACAAATTCCTTAGGCATCTTATCAAGGTATATCACCGCGTTCATGGACTCGCCGATATCCTCGTACTTGGTACGCAGCTTATCCAAAAACTCCTTATGCGACTCTAAAGTAAACTTCTCTTTCTCCGCATTGGTGATACTCTCAATTATCTGGCTTAAAGACATGCTCTCGCGCTCAAGGTCACCCTTTAGCCCGCAGATCTTGGAATTGATATCCTCCACCATCTTCTTTACAGCCTCGGCCTCCCTGATAATAATATTCAGGTTGTCCTCGGTGATCACCCTATCTTCATAAACTTTAGCTTTCTCGATATCCAGCCTTTTTTTGCGGGATTGAAAAGTATGCATCTTTGAGTTAAAATCCGATAGCTCATTCTTGGCATGAGCGATTCTCGACACCAAGTCCATGATTTTCTTTTTAGATTCAGAAATCGTCTCCAAAGACTGCTTGATGGCAGCCTCCAGTATATTGATCTGGATCTGCTTTTCGCCCAGTGTCGCGCTCTTTTCTTCGATTGTCCTGGAAAGCGCGTCAAACTCTGATTTCACTTGATTATACTTTTCCTCATCCACCACAAGCTTTTCGCGCGCCTGCACGATTTGGACCTCAAGATAATCCCTTTGGCTAGCGAGCTCATGCGACTTTTCATTGTTAAAGCTGATGCGCTCATTATTCCTGATGATCTGATTTTCCAGATTCATCAATTCAGTCTTAGCCGCCATCATATTATCTTCCAGGGCTTTTAATTCCATCTGGCGGTTATTGATACGCGCTTCCTGCTCCCGCACTGAAGTAAGCAACTCGCTTTCTTTTATCTCGAAGTCTTTTAGCTGAGCAATGATCTCATCCTTTTGCCTGACCAGCTCCTTCTTATCCACAATAGCTAATTTAATTTCTTTTGTTTTCAGCTCCTCAAATACCTCTTTATATTTACGGGCCTTATTCGCCTGGCGCTCGAGACTGCCAATCTGACGCTTTACTTCGATGACAATATCGTTAACGCGCAGAAGATTCTGATCGGTATCCTCAAGCTTACGCATAGTCTCGCGCTTCTGGGCCTTATATTTGGTGATACCGGATGCCTCATCAAAGACTATCCTGCGGTCTTCCGGCTTTGAACTTAATACCAAATCGATTTTCCCTTGCGCCACAATAGAATAACTTTCAGCACCTACGCCAGTGCCTAGCAATATATCCAGAATATCCTTAAGGCGGACAGTAGATTTGTTCAGCTGATACTCGCTCTCACCTGAGCGGAAAAGCCTGCGAGTAATAGTCATCTCATCATTATCGAAATTAAAAAAACGGCTTTTATTATCAAAAGTAAGAGTGACTTCGGACATGCCGACAGATTCACGGTTATCCGTTCCGTTAAAAATGATATCCTGCATCTCTGAGCCGCGCAGGCTCTTTGCCGACTGCTCGCCCAATACCCAGCGGATAGAATCAAAAATATTTGATTTTCCGCAGCCATTGGGCCCGACCACCGCGGTGATGCCGGGCTCAAAATCAAGGACGGTTTTATCCGCGAAAGATTTGAATCCGTACAGCTCGAGTCTTTTAAAATACATAATTTTCTCCTTTCATAGAAAATGAAACACTGGCTTATCCTAATAAAGCCAGGTGTATTAGTGAAGTGATCTGTTTTCAAGCCAGGCGTCGATCTTTTCTCTTTTAAAACGCCACTGGCCCACAAGTTTAATCGCCGGAATCTTATTGGTCTTCAACCATTCATAAATAGTCCGACGGGTGACCTTCAGATAATCCGCCAGATCTTCAATAGTCATTAATCCTAATACTTCGTTTGCCATAGTGAGCATATTATATTAAATAGTAAAATTTTGTCAAGGAAAATCTTAACATTCTTTGACATATAAGTAGCTATTGCTGAATAGCTGTATTAAATGATGTATTAGTATGCTAAGCTTACAATGCAACCATTAATATAAATTATTGCACTACAAGGGATTATGATTATTGACTTTAATAGCCAAACAGACTCTGCGCTATGCTTATTCGATATCCGGACCCCCTGGAGGACGAGGGCCTCCCGGTTTGAGACATTTACCTTTACCCTGACGTTCTTTTAAATCAGAAATGATCTTGGTGAATTTTTCTTTCTGATCCGCAGTCAGAATACCCTGGATCTTGGTATTGGTCTCTTCGCGGATATCCGCCATTTTTTTATACGCGCCCTCTCTAAATACCTCAACACCTTTACGCGCATCATCGAGGATCGCCTTTACCTTTACCTGCTGGTCCTGCGTCAAGTTAAGCTGCTGCGTAAGCCGGTTGAGCAATACGCCTTCGACTTTCTCCGGCCGCTTTTCCCTGCGATCTTTCATTTTCTCACGCATACCTTCGATGAAATGTTTACGCCTTGCATGGCCGCTTCTACGCTCAAACAATGTGCCCACAACAGCTCCCACCGCTAACGACACCACCACCAGAACCACCGCATAAATAATCGTTTTCTTCATTTGGATCACCTCTTTCTTAATGAGCCCCGCCTTTGGCGGGGCGAATTAACCCCGCCGAATGCGCCAAAATTATCGAAGAGAATTTTGGCAGCGCCTATGAGGCGGGGCAACCTTAGTTAGCCACCTAGCACTGACTGATTCCCGGGTTGCTCAATCAGCTCTATGACTGAACCGTTACCGTTTCCAAATACATACTCATCAACCGGATTACTATTCTCCGGGATCATATTTAATATCGCTACCGCGATAATACCGACCGCTATCGGAACAGGAATAAGGCGCCTGGCCCAACCCCCGAAATCAAACTCTACCTCCGACGCCTTACCCCTATTTTCCTGTGCAATACGCGCTTTCAGCTGCTGCCAGAAGAATTCCGGATTTGTCTGGATTTTATTGCTGCTGATGCTCTGCTTCATATTTAATACTATTTGCAACTCTTTAGCGCACGCAGAACAAACTTTAAGATGCTTCTGGAAAGATTCCCGCTCAATTGCAGTTAGCTCATTATCGGCATAACGATTTAATAAATTAAGATGATTACATTTCATTTTTCAACACCCCTTTCTTAGTGAGGATGTCTTTTAACATTGAGCGGCCGCGGAATATTCTTGATTCTACGGTCCCGATACTTATCTTTAAAGCCTCGGCTATCTCCTGATACGACAGACCTTCCAACTCCTTTAACACCAACGCACTTCTATATTCATAAGGGATTCTTTGCAAAGCTGCTTGCACCAGTTCTTTTGCCAAAATATCTCCCGACTCTTTGGTATCAGGAATATCAAAATTCTCGAAACTATCTAACGAAACAGCTTTCTGCTTATGTTTGCGTAAATGATCATAAGCGCAGTTTACAGTGATCCGATACAGCCAGCTGGAAAACTTTGACTGGGCGCGGAAGCTATCGATATTGTGATAAACCTTTAGAAATGCCTCCTGCGCCACGTCATCCGCATCGTGCTGATTGCCGACCAAGCCGCAAGCTAGATTAACCGTCATGTTCTGATATTTCTTGACCAGCATCTCAAAACCTCC
>JAPLLR010000011.1 GCA_026387455.1 Candidatus Omnitrophota bacterium
AAACGCGGTATATTGGAGATAAAAGAAAACACATAGCGCCAACGCTAAAGTGGTTGACCAGCTGGCAGTAGAAGATTTCATGAAAGGGACAAGGCCCATCAAGTTCATGAGCAATATATAAATAAAAAGTGTCCCGATAAAAGGGACATACTTTCTGCCCTGAGGCCCGAGAATACCGCAGATGAAATCATCCACCCCTCCCACAAAAACCTCCAATGCCCCCTGAAGCCTTCCGGGGATCATGCTGCTCTTGCGGCTCGCAAAATAAAAAACTGCGATCAGAACAAAAGAAATTATCAAAGAGAAAATAACATTCTCCCAGACAACCAGATTCTCGGTCCAAGCGGCGTTATGGAACAGCCCCTGGATTAAGGTTATAAGATTTGGGAGTTCCGAGTGCATAATCTAACAATCCCCATAACGATAAAAATCGGAAGCAGCCCTAAAAGCAGGCTCGCCAACGGAAACATTTTAGAAACCAGAATCAATACGCCGATAAGATACAAAACAGGAAATTTCACCATCAAAAAAACAAAAAGCTTTTTCCGGTCTTCTTTTAGAATAGCTATCCTTAAAAGATTAAAGGTAAAGATCATATCGGCTATCGCCCAACACGAACCTACCAGAAACCCCCCTGCCCAAGATAACTTATCCAATAAGACCAGTACCGCACAAATCCCCAGCACAAAGCCAAAAGTATACTTAACCGATTTCTCTAAAAGCTTATCCATCATAGATGCCGGTCTATCTTGATCACCAGGCGTATGATCTTGACCACTTCCCTGATTCCCGCAGCCACACCGATTAGTATGCATGTATAAGTAACGTAAACGCTTAAATTGAATCTCTTCTGCAAAAACTCGCCTAAAAACCACCCTCCCAAAGGAGCGGCAGCCAGAACAAAAGGAATAAAGGAAAGGAGTCCCGCGATCTTGATGCGTTTATAGAGCAACTCCTTTTCCGCCATATTATATGATTTTCCCACTGATTTAATGTTTGTCAAGCCAAACCCTAAGAAATGACTATATGCGCGCCCTGCCGAGCATTAGAAAAAATCCCGGAATCATTAAGACTCCGGGATTTCCCGATAAATTGATTTTTAACAACTTCTATCTATTGTTCGGCTATCGCCGCGATATTAAGATTCTTAATACCTAATGCGTTTAGAACATCCAAAACACCAACTATCTCTTTAAAGTTTACCAGCTTATCCGCTTTCAAAACCACCGCGATATTAGAATTATTTAAGTATATAGCCCCCATCCGCTCTTTAAGCTCTTTCCTGGTCACCAGCTTCTCTTCCAGATAAACCATCCCTTCATTAGTGATGGTAATCTCCGCCTGCTCCTTGCCTTTCATAGGAGTAGCGCTTTTCGCCTCAGGGAGCTTAACCTTGAGCCCCGACTGAGAGATCAAGGGGGTGGTGATCATAAAGATGATCAAAAGCACCAAGATCACGTCCGTAAAAGGAGTAATATTGATTTCAGAGACCAGTTTTTGCCTTCGAGATTTGCCGATCATTTTAGCTTAGCTGTGACTAAATCCATGGTTTCAGAAGCGCAAAGCTCCATATCCACCACAAAATTATCGATCATCTTGATAAAATAATTATAGGCGATAACCGCGGGGATAGCCACCGCTAAGCCGGCCGCAGTACAAATCAGCGCTTCGGAAATACCGTTAATGACTACGCTTAATCCGCCCGATCCGCTTACTGATATATCGCGAAAAGCCCGGATAATACCTAATACCGTTCCAAAAAGCCCGATATATACCGCGGTGCTTCCGAGAGTGCCGACAATACTGGTAAATCTCTCCAGCTTTGTGGTCTCAACAGAAATCTCGCGCTCCATAGTGTTGGATATCACCACTTCACTGTGGCCGTGGAGGTTAAGCCCGGAATGCACCACCGAAGAATACGGCGTATCTGTATCATTACAAAGCATAACCGCACCCTTTATATTACCCTTTAAAAGTTGAGCCTTGATCTCGGCCATAAAATCTATCCTTTTAATGCGGGAGCGCTTGCGGTAATAAACAAACCGCTCAAAAATAATGGCCAGCGATAAAATGGAGCAGGCCACAAGTATGTAGATGGTAATACCGCCGGTATTAATTATCTTCCATAAAGGCATTTGAGACCCTCCTTAAATTTCTGCGCCGTAGGCGCAGGAATTTAACCCCACCGAGTGTGCCAAAATTATCGAAGAGAATTTTGACACATCTTACGAGGTGGGGCAAAATATCATTAAACGTCCTTACCTTCTTCCCATTATAAATCATCTGGATAATCTTGCAAGCCACAAAACAAATAATAATACTATTTCTATAAAGTGCTTATTTAAGTAATTTTATGGCAAAGAACCCGCCAATTAAAAGCAGAATGAAAATAATTGAAAAAATATCAAAATATTTCTCTATGCTCTTCTCAATTCTCGCCCCAAAAATTCTTAAGGCTCCCGCAACAATGAAAAATCGACCTGCCCTACCGATAACCGACGCAATGACAAGAGTAACTAATGAAATTTTAAACAGCCCTGCCGCAATAGTAATTATTTTATAAGGTATAGGCGTAAAAGCAGCGGTAAATATGGCTAAAAAAGCATTTTCTGTATATTTACGGCCAACTAACTCCATTGTAGGCTGAAGATGATATGTATTAACGATCAATTTGCCTACGCTTTCATACAAGCTCCAACCAATAAAATAACCAAAAAGCGCTCCTAACACTGATCCGATTGTGCAAATTACTGCATTACGAATCCATTTTTTACGCTCTGCCAACACCATGGCTATCAGGAGAACATCGGGGGGGATAGGAAAAAAAGAGCTCTCAATAAACGCAATCCCAAACAGGGCCCAAGGCGCGCGTGGTGATCTTGCCCAATGCACTGTCCAGCCATAAAGTAACTTAAAAAAACGTATTGGAGCCTTAAGTATGTTATATACCAGCTGCATATCTGCTTTACCTCTTGTAATATGAAATCAAGCTCCCAGGACTTGTTGAAGACCAATGGCTAACTGCTTAACAGATCTCAATATTTCTTGGGATACTTTGCTATCAAACTTCAGCTGCTTAGGCTGGATGCCGATAATAGAAATCTGGCATCCAGTAGCCTGCATCAAATAATCCGCCATTATCTCGACCGGCAATTGATGTGTTGAAAACGTCACTCCGCTAAGATTATTAAGATCAATTAACGAAACTTCACCTACCTTCTTGCCCATATCAGCAGAATCAATGATTATCAGATGCTCTGGCTTAAATTTCTTTATTTCGCCGGTTAGGTTCTCAGGAGCGGTATGCCCGAAAAATACTTTTAGATTATTTTTTTTGCAGATTTTTTTTGACAACGCATCTGCAACTAAGATTCCTGCGGCATCGTCGCCGCGCAACTGAGAACCCACCCCTAAAATAGCTATCCGCTTAGCTGCCTTGAGCCGGGTTTTCAAGCCCTGAATCAATATTTGCATGAAAAATCACTTTCAGTTTGCTGATATCCAACTGTGCCAGCTCAAACTCACCAGTGGCCTCAAGCGCCTTCTTGGGACAGGTATCCACGCACTGCGCGCAATAAATACACTTGGAAAGATCGACCTCGCACTCAAACTTCTTAGGCGCAACCTCGCGTATGGTGATTGCCATAGAGGGACAATCCTTCATGCACATTTTACAGCCTATGCATTTTTCAGAATCAAACCTAAGTTTCCCCCTGAAGCCCTTAGGCATACCTGACTTGTTATGCGGATAGTCCTGGGTCGCGGGTTTCTTAAAGATTGACCCTAAAACTGTGCGTAAGATCTTTCCCGGCCTCATTTGAATAACAGTATTTTTAATATTAAGTTAATAAAAACTTGCACCAGCGCAAGAGGAGCGAGATACTTCCAGCAGAACCGGATCATTTGGTCGATCCTGACACGCGCCACGATAGTACGCATTAGCGCAAGAAGTGCCACTACGCAAAGAACCTTGATCAAATAGATCACAAACCCTGCAACAGGATTAATAGTAAGGCCAAAAGGCAGAAATACCGCGGCAAAAAGCGTAGCCCCGACGATCATCTCAATATCTATAGTCATACGAAAAAAAGCAAAAAGTCTTCCGCTATATTCGGTGAAACACCCGGCGACGATCTCGGTTTCAGCTTCCGGTATGTCAAAAGGAGTCTTCTCAAGCTTGCCCAAAAGTGCCACCACGGAAACCCCAAAGCCGATCAGATTAAAACACCAATACCACGGATGCTGGCTGTAAAATACGGTCATCTCGCTTAAGCTCCAGGTATTGGCCAGTAATGCTGGAGAAAGTATACCCATGAATAAAGGCACCTCGTAGGCAAATAGCTGGGTTATAGCGCGCACTGCGCCGATCCTGGCATAAAGCGAAGTGGAATACCATCCGCCAATAAAAAATGTCAAAGTGGGAATAGTCAATAAATACAAAACGGCGATAATATCGCCATTAAAAGAAAAAAGCGCTTTTGTCCCCCAGATCGGGATATACAGGATGGGACAGACCGCAGCGGTAAAAGCAAAGAGAGGTGCCAAAGTAAACATGCGCACATTCGCATGAGTAGGCGTGATGTCCTCTTTACCTAACAACTTGATGATATCCGCCAAAGGCTGAAACCAAGGCGGACCGATCCTATTTTGCAGGCGGGCGTAAATCTTACGATCGATGAATTCCGCAAGCAACCCGAAAACAATCAGGAATAAAACTCCCGGAAAAATAAATAGTGAAAATAGCGCTGACATTTTAACCTTTTTAGCTTAGCCTTTAAATTTGGTGAAATCAAAACCTCTTCTTTTGTGCCATTCAATACTATACTTATGCAGATCCTGCCACTTCATTACTTCCTTCTTATTGCTCTCGGTATGATTCAGAACAATCATGCGATCAGTGCAAGAAAAACACGGGTCAATCGCCGCAATCACTATCGGCATATCCGCCAAGTACCTGTCTTTAAGCATGTGCTTTACTGCCTGAATATTAGCCAATGTCGGAGCGCGGACCTTCACTCGCTCCGGTTTATCCGTGCCGTTGGCCTTTACATAGTGCACATCCTCACCACGCGGCGCTTCATAGCGGCTCAGGGCCTCGCCTGCCGGGATCTTGCGCGGCGCACGCACCGCGGTCGGCCCCTCGGGCAGATTAGCCAACAGCTGCCTGAGTATTTTACAAGACTCAAGCAATTCTTTAAGGCGCACGATGGTACGTCCATACACATCATCATGATCATCGGTAATTACATTGAACTCAATCTCGGAGTATGCGGCATAAGGATCGTCGCGGCGCACATCACGCCTGACTCCGGAAGCGCGGGCAGTAGGGCCTACAGCTCCCAAGCGAAGCGCATCTTCATAAGAAACTACGCCTACGCCGGACAGCCTCTTGATGATAGTGGTCTCTTCAAGGGCCAGCTTAATATAATATTTGGTGCGCTCTTCCAACTTATCGATCCCCACGAGAATCTCCTTGCGTTGGCCATCATCAATATCCCGCCTCACTCCGCCGATACAGTTCATACCGTAATTAACCCGGTTTCCGGTAATGCTGGCCAGGATATCCATGACTATCTCGCGGTCGCGCCAAGTATACATTAATAGTGTATCGAATCCGATCTCATGACCGGCAACGCCCAACCAAAGAAAGTGGCTATGGATCCTCTCCAGCTCACCAATTATGCTCCTGATATAAGTTGCCCGCTTGGGAATCTCGAGTTTCGC
>JAPLLR010000005.1 GCA_026387455.1 Candidatus Omnitrophota bacterium
ATTATATGATGCGCCTTTTATAACAGCGTTTACATACGGCAAAATCTCTGTTATGTCTCTGTCAAAATATCCAATAAGCCGTATCTTTTTCTCATCAGCCATGCATGGCGCCACATAACACAAAGTAATACTCTTTAAGAACTCTTCGTTTGATTCCAAAACCTTATAATCTTTGGCTCTCTTAAAAAAATCTTCCTCATAATCGCGGTATAAGAACGGGTAATGCCCGCTAATAAGCGTATCCCCTTTGATAATAGCAAGGCACGCTTCCTGGCTATGCTCTTGCGGCACCACTACTGCCAAGGTAGAAATACTCTTAAAATCTGTGCCTTTAGAAACTAAAACTCGCTGAGCTTTTAAACCCTCATCTTGATTCGGGAAAACGATAATTTCATACTGCTTGCTCTTGTCTATTTCCAATGGCTCACCTTAAAATAATTTCAGAATATATATTCCTGTATAGTACAGGCCCACTATGATAAATGTAGCTCCAGTGGCTTTACGCGTGTAATATTCGATCTTAGTCATTCTATGAAACCAATGGCTTAAAGATGCCACCCCTAAAGCGATGGCAACAGCAAATACAAGTACCGGCAACCCTGTGCCAATTCCATAAATAAATGGCAGAACAATTCCGCTTTTACTATTAATCGCTAAAGGAATAAGGCTCCCAAAGAATAACGCTGCCGAAATCGGGCAAAACGCCAGAGCAAAAATAAAACCAAGCAAAAAAGCACCCGGGGCGCCGGACTCCGCAAGCTTATTATGATGCTTTTGTGAAAGCGACAGTCCCGGCAAGCGGATAGTAATTATCTCGAGTAATATGAGCCCGGTAAGAATTAATATCGGGCCCAAAGCTTTGCCCATATATTTCTGTAAGAACTGCGCAACCTGAGGAACGCTTAAAAAAGAGCTAATTATAATCCATCCCAAGATCGCATAAGATGTCATTCTGCCAAGCGTGTAAGCCAATCCTGAAATGAACACAAGAGCTGGATGGGTTATCTTCTTAGATAGAAAAGAAATAGCAGCCACGTTACTGGCCAAAGGACATGGACTAATCGATGTCAGAATCCCTAGCCATAACGCTGCAACAAAGCCTAAGAATATCTCTGTCATTTAGCTTCCTTTAATAAACCAGCAACCCCACTCTTTACGTAATCAACAAATCTCTGCTTATTGCCAACGTATTCCCAGATCTTATCGAGGTTAATCCACTTTATTTGCTTACCGTCTTTGACTAAAGACAAAATAAGCGATTTAGTATACAGCTGGTAATCGTTCCCATAGTGTTCATTGCCTTTATCTTCTACATTGACTACTTTAAACTCCAGCTTTCCTGAGGCAAGCGCATCTTTAAAATTAGTTTCTATCGCTTCCTTTGAATACTGCTCGAGTTTATGGCAGGTAGGACAACGTATTGTTCCATGAAAATAATACGCATAAACTTTAGTCTCTAACGGCTTATCCGCGGCAAAAGAAACCACAACAAACCCAAAAACACACAAAATCAATAATCCTTTTTTTAACATGCGGGCTCCTTACTTGGCTATCAACTTCTTAATTTCGTCTATGTTTAACACCTTTCCCGAAGAAACTACCTTACCATCAATCGCCAACACCGGAGTCATTATCACACCGTATTCAATAATTTTGTCAATATCCGTTATTTTGCAGATCTCTATAGCTATATTGAGTTCTTTTATTGCGGCCTCAGCATTCGCCGTAAGTTGTTTACACTTAGGGCAACCGACTCCTAAAATCTCAATTTTCATTTTACCTCCATTATTCTATTTCTTTACGGCCGAAACTTTTATACTTACTACCGCATCTTGTGCGGCCTTAAAATTATCAAACATGGCATTCACCGGATAACTCGATTCGCTGATCACCTCAACATCATCAAATCCGGCCATTGTAATGAGTTTAAGATATCTGTCCTTCTTGATCGTTCCGGCAAGACACCCCACATAAGCCTCAATCGAATCTTTAAGTTCTTTCGGTAAATCTTTAGCGAGCACCAAATCTGAAACCATCAGCTTGCCACCAGATTTTAATACTCTGTGCGCTTCTTTAAAGACCGCTTCCTTATTAGGAGAGAGATTTATAACGCAGTTTGAAATAATCACATCAATTGAGTTATCCTCAACCGGCAGTTTTTCTATCTCCCCTAACCTAAATTCCACGTTTTCATAGTTACATTTTTCAGCATTTACGCGTGCTTTTTGAACCATCTCCGGAGTCATATCAACTCCAATGACTCTGCCGGTTTTTCCTACTCTTGGAGAGGCAAGAAAGACATCAAATCCTGCGCCGCTTCCCAAATCAAGCACCACATCGCCTTTTTTTAGGGAAGCGATTGCTACCGGGTTACCGCACCCGAAGCCCAAATTTGAGCCTTCCGGAACGGCGTTTATTTCCGAATCGCTATAGCCGACTTTTTTGCTTATATTTTTCGCTTGATCTACGCCACTACAACAAGAACTCGTAGAACAACAGGAAATATTCTGTGTCACTGCTTTAGCATAACCATCCTTGACGATTTTCTTGATCTCTTCCGCTTTTCTTTTCATGCTTTACCCTATATCCCTTGCCGTTTCATTTTTGAGGCGTTTTCCTTATCGATTTGCTTCTTAATCACTTCCCTAACAAAATCCAAAGCGCCTTCTTTATCGTAATCAATCACGATCTGCTCTATTCTTAGTAAATCACTTTTATCAAGAGAAACGAGTTTTTTAGTGTCCATTTTTACCTAACAATAAACCCAAAAATCATTCCTGTAATGGTAGCCATAACTACCACAAGAGATACGTATACGACTGTTTTCTTTGTACCCATAATACTGCGCAGAACCAGCATGCTCGGAAGGCTTAAAGCAGGCCCAGCCAAAAGAAGCGCCAAAGCAGGCCCTTTACCCATTCCGGAATTCATGAGCCCCTGCAATATGGGTACTTCAGTAAGCATGGCAAAATACATAAATGCCGCCACAATTGACGAGAAGAAATTTGCCCACAGCGAATTTCCCCCCACAAGCATCGTCACGTATCTTGAAGGAATAACCCCTTCATGTCCGACTCTACCCAATAAGAATCCAGAAACAAGCACTCCTCCCAATAATAACGGTAAAATTTGTAAAGCAAAACCCCATGTCGCGCCAGTCCAATCTTTTAATTCATCCTTTTTGAACCATTTAAGAAGCATCACTCCTAAGCTGACAAGCGAAAAACCGGCAATCCACCATTTGAACTGATAGATTACAGACCACGCCCCATGATCCCCTTCCAAAGATTTACCCCAATTGGCAAAAACCAAGAACATAACCATAGAGGCAAAATAGATAATCGTCTGCCATAAAGGTCGCGTTTCTTTTATCTCGCCCACGTTAAAATCGACGTTTGCATGGCGGGCGCGCTCTTCTTTTAAGAAAATCAAGTGCATTAATAAGCCGATAACTACGCTAAATACAACAGCGCCAATTGCCCTTGCCAATCCAAGTTGCCAGCCAAGAATGCGCGCGGTAAGAATAATAGCCAGAACATTAATAGCAGGCCCTGAATACAAAAAGGCAACAGCAGGCCCAAGACCAGCCCCTCTTTTGTAGATACCAGAGAATAAAGGTAAAACCGTACATGAACATACCGCTAAAATAGTCCCGGATACCGATGCCACGCTATATGATAGAAACTTATTTGCCTTGGCTCCGAAATACTTCATAACGGACGCCTGGCTTACAAATACCGAGATTGCACCTGCGATAAAGAATGCTGGCACAAGACACAAAAGTACGTGCTCTCGCGCATACCATTTTACAAGAGCCAACGCCTCAAATACCGCATTTGTAAATCGAAGATTCTCAACCGGCAGGTAAAAACATGCCAAAAACGCCGCTACGATATACAAGACCTTCTTCCACTCTCTCACTTCTTGCTCCTTCCGCCGACTTTGCAACAGCCCCCTTCAATACGAATTGCCTTAATATTCACTAAACCGTCAGCGATCTTTCTCTGAGCAGAAGTTAAAATTCGGGAGAAAGTCGGCCGGGAAATCTTTAACCTTTTCGCTGCATCGACCTGTCTTAATCCTTCAAGGCATGCTAAACGAACCGCTTCAAATTCATCAAGAGTCAAGTAAACATCTTCCAGTTTACTCAACGGCTTGCATAAAGGCTTAAAGCAACGCTCTCCCGGAATACACTTGACCCATCTGGTCTTCTTTGGCCTCAAACCTTACCCCCTTAGTTATGAACATATGTTCATAACAAGTTTAACATTTCCCGCTATTTTGTCAACAAAAAAGCGCGCCCGCTTTTGTAAACGGACACGCTTTATTTTTTAAATTATAACTTCCCAGGTTACATTACGGGCCACCGCCATCAAAACTGAATTTGAAATCCTGGCCGTCTACCTTTATCTCAGCGGTAACATTACTCAAGTCCTTGAGACGGCAAACAAAGTATGTTACCCCGCTTACAACGATCCCGGAGTTATCTCCAAATCGGAATGCCGATTCGCGCATGACCTCCTCTTTCGACTCTTGACCTGGCGAACCCTGAAGATCTTCACGCGTTTCCTGTGAGTCATTTACTGCGTCAGAATCAACGTTCCAATCATCCAATACATCTATCGCCGAATCCGCACCTGTCAACTTAAACTCCTTACTTGTGCTATAAAGGCGCATATCTTGAGATTTTATAGTAAGAGTCTTGTTATCAGGATTCTCTATCTTCCAAGCCACAGAAACGATTTCTTCTGACGGCATTATCGTGCAAGCCACACTTATTCCATCTTTCCCGGCCTGAGTCGAATCTTGAGAAAATACTCCTCTTTTCATCACCTTAGCAATTTTATTAAAAGCTTCTTGATGATTGTCCATTTCCACGTCCTGGGCAAAAATCGTAACAGCAAAAAATAAAATAATTACAAAACCATACAAAATCTTCAAATCACACCTCCTTAACGGAAAAGGCATAACCTACTACGACTAAATGGCGAAAAAAAGCCCTCTCAAACTTCACGAGAGGGCCTATTTTCTGAAGAAATGATTTCCCAAGACTCGCCATGACGGATAAATTCCGTAACTGACTATATCTCGAAAAGCCTAACTAATTTTACTTAATTAGCGGCCTGCGTCCTTGCGCTTTGAATAACAATCCTTGCAGTATATCGGACGATCATCTCTGGGTTTAAACGGAACTTCACACTCTTTTTTGCACTCAGAGCAAACTGCCTTGTGCATTTCCCTCGGCCCGCCGAATCCACCGCCACCACCACCGCCACCTTGATACCCCATGTTTCCTCCTTGAGCACAAGTTCAACCCCAAACTATCCATTAAGTTTGGGGGTACAACACCAGCTCGACCCCAATTTATCCGCCCCACAAGGAGCGCACTTGACAATCCTTTATGCCAAGGTGCAATAGGATTGGGGGTAAAGCACCAGCTTACCCCAATCCATCCAATAGGATTGGGGGTACTTCTTCTATTAACTTCAGTTAATTATAATACTTTTAAAAAATAATTCAAGTATTTCTTTACCCTACAGGGATAGACCTTCCTATACCTTATGAGGAAGGGTCTTATCCCACAGAGGCATTGTCACCAGAGACATTCTCGCCAGGAGCACTCTCGCTAGAAGTATTCTCACCGGAGATATTCTCACCAGAAGCCTGTCCAGACTCAAGCCTGGCATCTATCGCCTTTTTCTGCAGTTTTTTTTGTCTCTTTTCCTCTGCCTTCTTTTTATTGGCCAATTCTCTCTGATATTTTTTAAATGAATAATTTTCTCTTGCCAACATGCCCTCCTTAAATTTATATAGGTTATATTCTTTCCATCGGTCAGCGTTAAGATGCAGTAAAACGGCCGAATAATTCGTCTAGAAACTTATATGCCATTCCAATTTCTTCATCGGTAATATAAAAGGAAGGAGCTAAAGTAAAGGTGTTCTTAAAATAACCTCCGACGTCCAACACTAAACCGTATTCCTTTCTTTTGTATTTTAAACCACCCTCAAGCCCTGCCTGAAATATCTGATCTGTCAATCGCCTGTTCGGCGTAATGCCGTCTTTTTCGCAGATCTCAAGACGAATAGCCAGCCCTATCCCTGCAACATCCCCGATCTCTTTGTATTTCTTTTGCAGCTTCTTGAGCATACTCACGAACTTCTTACCGCTACTATTGATGCGATCAACCAATGCTTTATCCTGAAGTATCTTCATCACTTCTAACCCCGCGGTGGTCCCCATAGGATTAGATGAAAATGTGGAATGCGTGGACCCGGGAGGAAAAGCCTCTGGTTTGACAAGCTCTTCTTTGGCCCAGAAGCCCGATAAAGGATTCATGCCATTAGTAAGCGCCTTGCCGAAGACCAATACATCAGGCTTGATACCAAAATGCTCAAGCCCCCAGAACCGCCCTGTCCGGTAAAAACCCATTTGCATCTCGTCATCAACGAGATAGATCTTAAACTGATCCAGGATCCGTTTAAGACTCTTGAAATAATCGGGCGGCGGAATAATATAACCGCCTGTGCCCTGAATAGATTCAATAAAAAAAGCCGCAAATTCACATTCTCCGGTCTTAGTATCGACAAAAGAATTGTATTCTGTCTCGAACAACTTCTCGAATTGACCTACACAATAATATTTACAAGATTCAAAACGTTTACCATAATGGCAACGGAAACAATAAGGAAAAGGAATAAATTGCGCTCTGTTAGAAAAGTGGCCGTAGGGTTTCCTGTAACGGTAACTTGATGTGATCTCCGAGGCCCCAAGGGTCCGCCCATGATAGCCTCCCTGGAATGCAAAAAATTGGGTTTTGCCTGTGGTCTTACGGATAAGCTTGATGCTATCTTCAATAGCCTGAGACCCGCCTACATTGAAATGCACCCTGCCCTTAGTTTGAAAAGACTTCTGCGTTTGTTTAGCAATACTAGCGGAAAGTTCTATTTTCTCCCGATGCAGATACTGACTGGCTAATTGCGGCAGGTGATCGATCTGATCTCTGACTGCATTATTCACCCGTTTATTCTTATAACCTAGATTCACTGTCGAATACCACATCTGAAGATCAAGGTATGGCATGCCACTATAATCGTACAAGAATGACCCGTCACATTCTGAAAAAATTATCGGCTTTTTCAAATAATGAGCAGTATCTCCATATGAACAATACCGGGATTCTTCCGCTAAAAGTCTTTTTTTTAATTTTGACGCCGCTGTCGTATTATTTGTCATTTTTATCAGGAATCTTCATGCTGATGCGAAGCGCGCGGTTCTTGTTTACCTGATCAACGCCCTTGATCATGTAATCGCCGGCTTTAGCCGGAACAAGAAGCGAACTTCCCTTATGTAAATGAACAAGCCAATCACCTTTTAAAGATATAATCTCGATTGACCCTTCGATCCCCATCAATACCTCGAATGTATCACGGTTGCAGATCTTAACCGGGCTAAAGTCAAAGTTAGCCCTAATGCGCTCTATCCTTAAAGCGTTATGCGTTAAAACAGAATCCAGCCCCTTGATTAACATTGGCTCCCACTTCCCCTTACACTGTCTCTTTAATGCGTTACCCTGATTACATTTATAATCAAAGGAAATCAGGCCCTTTTTAATATGCATCTGTCTTTGACGAAGGAAATCGTACATACGGTAGGTCAAATCACTGGATTCCGCGATTTCAATTGCAATAGAGCCTCCTGTCCAGCAATGCAACACGCCTGAAGGTATACGGAATATATCTCCCGGGGCGACATGAATCTTATGCAATAAATGGAGGATGTTTTGTTCTTTACTAATAGCAGACTTAAAATCCCTGATACTTACCTTGTCTTTTAATCCTAAGTATAACAGGCTCTCTGTGTCTTCATGCAGATCTATAACTATAAATACCTCTTCTTTGCCAAAATCTTCTTCGCCTAATGCCTTTGCAATTTTCTGCGAAGGATGCAAATGGACCGACATGTGCTGATGTACATCAATAAACTTAACCAATATGGGAAAGGCCTGCCCAAAATTCTCTACTATAACATCTCCCAGCATTAACCTGGCCAATTCCCCATCCTTAAGCAGATCCTTGAGGGTAAAAATCCTGCCATCCGGCATCAGAATACACGATGGATATTTTTTATGCCCGGAAACTTCCCAGGATTCAGCTGCCACCGGTGTTTTATTATCATAAGGCATGCCCTTCATGGCATAAAGATAGTACCCGCCCCAGATATAGTTAGCAAAATTGCCATCTATAAATTTAACCGGGGACTTGGTCAGAAAATTTACGTCTTCATCACTTAGGCTGATTTTATGCTGCTCTAGATCCTGATTAACGAGATTGGTGCTTTTAATCCTCATGATTATCCCTTTTCTTAGATATTTTCTGTTTCAGCAGCATGAAGCGGACTCCTTCATTAAATGGCCTTGGAGTATCCACGTTCACCATATGGGTATTAAAAGGCTTAGCTGCGCTACCTTTTTGTTCAATTCCGACAATAGAATAAGGAAAAATACAGCCGGTCAACTCATTGCGCACCACAGCGATTCGCTCTGCCATTTCTTGCTTGCTTAATCCTTCCGGGCCATTGGCCTGATATATCCCGGTGGCTCCGTAATCAAGAAGCTTCAATAATGTCCTGGCCGCATCTTCAAGCAAGATCGGATGTTTAATCTGAACATTATCCGCCTCAAAAGCTTCATCTTTACCCAAATCAGCAATGATCTTACTGACTGACGTCTTCTTATCGCTCGGACCATTATAACCATAAAGAGCGCCCAAACGCACGACTAAAACATCAGAAAAATTATTTAAAGAAGCTTTCTCACCTTCAAACTTGGTGCACCCATAATAATTGATCGGTTCAGCCCTGGACCCGGATCCATAAGGCCCGGAGCTCCCGTCAAACACATATTCAGAGGATATATAAACGAACTTACAATTCTTCGCATAGTGGGAGAGGCTTGTAACCGCATCGATATTTAATACCCGCGCCCTATCCCTTTCTTTTTCAGCTAAATCTGCATCGGCTTCACCTGCAATGTAGACAACAATATCAAAATCAGGATGCTCAGAAAAATATTTTCTGATTTCGTCTTCTGATGTAACGTCTAACTTATCGAAACCTGACGCAGATGCCTTACTAAAACCCGTGCCTCTGACAAGCTCATATTCCTGGCCAAAGAGATGGAACACGGCACTTCCAAGCAGCGAGGTCGCGCCTATGATCAGCACTGACTTATCGCGCTTGATCATCCCGGGCATTTTCTCACAAAGGATAAATTGCAAACAACCGGCAAGATCAGGCTTTTTCTCTAATTGGCGAAATCCGCCAATTGTAGTCGTGCCCAATATAGGCACAGATGACTTTTGTATAATGTGTTTAAGCAGCTTCTCTAGGCGCTCATCTTTAGCAAACTCTTCTAAAGATGTAATGACCAGCAATATTTTTTCTCTCTCATTTTCCAAAAGGCCCAGTATTTCTTCAAGGCGGACCGCTGACTGATCGCCGCAAGCCTTTATGAACTGTTTAGCGTCTAATTGAAAAGGTTTTCTAGGAACCTGCCCGGAAGCACCACCACAGATTTTATTGACCGTTTCGGCAATTATTTCAGATTCCTTCTGGCCATCAGCTATAAAAACAACGTTATTAAACTTAAAAAACAGGCTGATGGCACGATCAATATCGGCGCCAAACAACGATACAATAGGCCCTGAATTGCTGACCTCTAAACTACTGACGCCTAATTCCGAATACTGACTTAATGCATTACTGACGTTTGACATGGTTTCTATTGTAATTCGTAATTAATAATTATATAGCCCTGGTTCTATTAGCGCAAGAATTATCTACCTTAAATCAATCTTCCCAGCGGAAATGCACGTAAATCCTTCCCCACCCCTTGTCCGTTTTCTCAAAGCGCGAATAAAGCTTGCGGATTTCTTTTTTATTCAAAAAACTCAAGATACGCTTCTTGACATTATCTGCAGCTTCCCCGTAGGCGATCTCTACGATCCTAGCGCGGTTATCCACCGCTTTCTGAATGATCTCTGCAAGCTTTTCTTCCATATCCGGAATTACCGGATACACATTTAACTTTAGCCTCATGGTTTATAGCCGCCCGCTTTACTCCGCCCTTTGAACCTGGGTTTTTGCGGACGGTCACTACTTTTCTTCCAAGGCTTAGCACCCCCTGCTGGTTTCCTCCAGGGTTTAGGCCCTTCCTTAATAGGTCTAGGAAGGCCTATCCCTGTGGAATTAGCCTCTCCTTCAACTTTCTTCCAAGGTTTGGTACCGCCCTCAGATTTACGCCAGGGCTTAAACCCGCCTTCAGTTTTCTTCCAAGGCTTAGCCTCTCCGTCTGGTTTCCTCCAGGGCTTAGTCTTTTCCTGCACTCCGTCTGAACCTCGCCGACTATCATAACTACGCGTTCCTGCTCTATATGATGTCCCCGGGCGTCCAGAAGGACGATCTCTCTTATCCACCGCAGAAGGCGGTGTACCCGCCCTTCCATTAGAGCGGGGTGCCTTTGAACCGGAGTACTTATCAAAAACCGGACTAAACCAAGCTTTTTTCCGTTCTCTCTGTTTTTGAAAACGCTCTCCGGCTTTGGCCCCAAACCTCGGCTTCTTTTTTTTCTTCAGCTCACTCTCCCGAAGAATTTCTATTTTAGAGCGCCCCGGATTGACATTAAGAGCCCGGCCCATGAATTCCTTGCCGTTAAGAGCTTCTATCGCAGCCAGCGCCTGCTGCTCATCGGGCATCTGGACAAAACCAAACCCTCTTGACTTAGGCATCTTTTTATCCTTACTCATCACAATCACTACAGAGACGACATTTCCAAAACCCTCGAAGAGCTTCTTTATATCGCCCTCATTAGCGTCAAACATCAAATTGCCCACAAAAATATTCATCTTAATCTCTCCGGTTTTTTTGCGCGAGCACAATAGAATAGACTTGCGCGCTATTATACCTTCATAATACCTTACTTTCAATAGATTTGAACATACCCTCCCTCGCATTTGCTCCTATACAAAGAGCATAATTAAAGGTAGAATGATTTGTTTTTCTTGATCCACATAACAATAAAAAAGGATTGTTACAAAATGGCGTTTATCAGTTTACAGAATATTAATCTTGCGTTTAGCGGGCCGCTTATTTTCGATGGCTTAAACTTGCAGTTGGAGCCTGGTGAACGTATCGCTTTGCTCGGCCGTAATGGCGCGGGAAAAACTACCTTAATGAAAGTGATGAGTGCCGAGCTGCAGGTTGACGACGGCAAAGTTATCGTACAAAAAGGAATCCAAATTGCCCTTCTACCGCAAGAAGTCCCCATAGATATTTCGGGGACTGTTTTTGATA
Source organism: Candidatus Omnitrophota bacterium (assembly GCA_026387455.1). GTDB lineage: Bacteria > Omnitrophota > Gorgyraeia > Gygaellales > Profunditerraquicolaceae > JAPLLR01. Next base: position 11,351 of record JAPLLR010000005.1, read on the forward strand.
TTGTCCTTTCTGGACTCGGGTCACGCGCCGAACTATTAATCCAACACCACCATCTTACTCACCGGCTGCAAACGCAACAATCTCCGGAATTATTAAGACAGCTTGATGCGTTGCAAGACAAGCTTGATCATACCGGTAGCTGGAATGTAAGTAAACATGTTGAAGAAGTTATCGCAAAGATGAAACTTGACCCGGATAGTGATTTTTCCCGGTTATCCGGCGGACAAAAACGCAGGACGCTTCTGGCCAAAGCGCTGGTAATTAAGCCGGAGGTTTTACTGCTGGATGAGCCGACAAACCATCTGGATATCGACTCCATGCTCTGGCTTGAAGGATTCTTGATTGATTACCCCGGCACTGTTTTTTTTGTTACGCATGACAGGATGTTCATGACCCGTTTGGCGACGAGGATCATCGAGCTTGACCGCGGAAAGATATTTAGCTGGTCATGTGATTATAATACATTCCTCCAACGTAAACAAGCAGCGCTCGATATCGAGGAAGCAGAGTGGGATCATTTTGATAAAAAATTGGCTGAAGAGGAGATCTGGATCCGTAAAGGTGTCAAAGCCCGACGGTGCCGTAACGAAGGCCGGGTTAAGGCGCTGGAGCGCCTGAGAGAAGTTAAGAAAACACAACGCAAGGCGATCGGCCAAGTTAGTATGCGGGCGCAAAAAGTAGCTCCTTCGGGCCATCGGGTCGTCAAGGTCTCACAGCTTGGATTTGGGTATGGAGAAAAGTGCTTAGTCAGGGATTTTACCACTCTAATAATGCGTGGCGATAAAATCGGTGTTATCGGGCCTAACGGCAGCGGTAAAACGACATTGTTGCGACTCTTATTGGGCAAACTTACGCCTAAAAGAGGCAAGGTAAGCCTGGGAACGAATCTCCAAATCGCTTATTACGACCAGCTTCGAGAACAGTTGGAAGAAGACAAGACCGTTGCCGAGAATGTCAACGAAGGATCCGACACCATCGTTATTAATGGTAAACCCAGGCATATAATCGGATATTTACAAGATTTTCTTTTTACTCCTGACAGAGCTCGCACACCCATTAAAGTCCTGTCGGGCGGAGAACGTAACCGCCTTTTTCTTGCGCGGCTTTTTTCTAAGCCTTCGAATGTTTTAGTGATGGATGAACCTACTAATGATCTGGATATCGAGACCCTTGAGCTATTGGAAGAATTGCTGCTTGAGTATCCCGGCACGCTTCTTTTGGTAAGTCACGACCGGGCTTTTCTTAATAATGTGGTGACCTCGACCATGGTCCTTGAAGGTGACGGCTTGATCAATGAATATCCCGGAGGTTATGATGACTGGTTAAACCAGCGAAAACCTGTAACACCAGCTCCGGCAAAAGCAAAACCCGCAAAAGAAATAATTAGGCCGAAAAAACCTATAGTCGTGCGAAAACTTACACCTAAAGAGCAACGCGAATTCGATAACTTTCCTTCGGTAATTGAAAAAATAGAAGCTGAACAGAAAGCAATATACGCTCTTTTGGCTGATTTTAATTTTTACCAGAAAGATCCCGCGGAGATAGCGAAAACCAAAGCCAGATCAGAATTTTTGTCAGATGAGCTCGAAAAAGCATACGAGCGATGGGGGTATTTAGAGGATCACGCCTTATAACCAGACACGTTATGAAAATCGTCAATAAAACGCAATATATTCTTATCTTTAAATCTCCAACGGTCTAAATCCGCTTTGCGCTTGATCAATAGCCCATCTTTCTTTAATTTCTGATAAATAGGCAGACAGCTATCGTAAAGAATCAAACCATTGCCAAAATTAAATAAGTCAAAGAGAGATTGCATATGCTCTGCCGATTCAGAATACTTTTTCAGATCCCGTAGCGAGATCCACGGGTTAATACCGATCAATCCATGCCCTCCGTCTTGAAAATTTCCCGGCGCAGTCTCTTTGAGTTTCCGTATTAATTCTACTACCTTAAAATTATCGGTTACCTTATATCCTTTGTTATATATATCAAGATCGTTTTGAACAAAACTCTCAAATCCTAATTGCTGCAGACTGATCATAAAATTATTTTTCTTAGCTAACCCTACTATTTTTATCAATAATCTTCTATTTTTGTTGACCCAGTCCACCCTGCTGCGTATAGCCAATATCTCTATGTTGATATTTTCATTTAACATTTGATGGACCAGAGGCTTAATAAATCTAAACGGGTTCTCGCTCCCGACTACAAAACTCTTAAATCCATATGTTTTTTGCAAAAATTTAACCTGCTCCATCAAACAGGCGACCGTCTCTTTAACGGGCAAAAAAACATGCGTGCCGGAACAGGTACAAAAACTGCACCCTCCGCGCATCCTTTCTTCAAACAAATCCATGATCCTCTTCCTTGCTTTTTCTGAGAATCTATTCCTACTCAACGCACCTTTAGAAAGGCCATCATAATTATGATTTAATTTTTTAGACCGGTAGGCGCAGCCAAATTCTGCAATAATTGCGGGCGGATCAGCGACCTTGTCCCGTCTGGTAAAACCGATGTATTTCCATTTAAGAAATGGATTATACGGAAATAATTCCTTCTTTAAATCAAAATCAACATTTTTGCCTGAGTAATCTATAAACGTCCTGTTGCTTTTCTTTATTCTAAAAAATAAATTGGGTATTTCGCATACTTCAGTTTTATTTTTTAAGGCTTGCGCTAATCTTAAAAAACTTTCCCTCCCCGCTCCGATTACAGCAAAATCTATTACGCTCTTTAAAAAGGTATCCAAAAACCCGTTTCCCCCTATAACAAATTTACTTTTAGGAAACAGCTCTTTTAATTCATTAAGGAACGCAATGGGGAAAGTATAATCTACCGCGATCAAATCAAATTTCTTTTTCTTTAGGTATTTGATCAGATCTCTCAATTTACTGCGGGACGCGCATATACACTCAAAACTATAGCCTTGAGCCTTTATATCACTGACAAAAAGAGGCATATTCATATGAGGCAATTCTTTAACGATCTGACATTGAAGAAAAGCTATTCTAAACATTTTATTATCCATCTATCACTTCCTCACCGTCCAAAAATCTCCCGCGAGCGTCTCAAGATATTTAAACGGTATGGTAAAATACCCGTCCATGCCCCAGAACCTACCCCATGAATTACGCACCAGGAACTGCTTCTTAGCCCGGTCATATCCTACCGCCATCACAGCATGGCCGCCCATAGTTACCTCGTCCTCCGTAGGCATATTCACTACCCCTGTCTTCTTGACCCTAGCCGTATCAAAACTCTCATAGACAGTGAACCCGAACACAAACGGGAACCCTTCGGCAAGGCAGACAATCATCTCAGAGATGCTGCCGATACGGTGGTAGGACTCTATGCGATGCTTTTTTGCCTCGACATAACATTTAAGCGACGGCTTATCGTCAAACCTCTTGACTACATACGGCCAGCTCTTCTCCGAACATGCGCCGTCGTTCTTAAGCGTCTTGATGCCGTCCCTGAGCGACGCGCCCGAATCGTAATCCACGGCGCCCATCAAGGCGCGCTCGTTGTAATAGATAAAGAGACGACTCACGTCTTCATACCGGCCGTCGAGCTTCTTATCTAAAAACTCTAGGTTACCCGCAAGCGCCTGCGCGGTGCAGCTTCCAAGCTTACCCTGCCGCTCAACTTCCGAGCACACCTGGCGCAGATCCACTTTATTAGGCAGTCTGACCACGGGACGTATCGCGCTATAAAGATAATCCCGCTGGTCGGGTACATCCGGCACCCAACCGTAGCTTCTCTTTATCATCGTTTTATTTCCTTAACCGTCATTGCAAAGCCGGTGAGACAGACCCTGGACTTGATTACTTCTTAAAAGAACTGGTCGCCCTGGACGTCTAATATTTTGTAAGTTTCACCGTAAGGCTTAAGAATCATTTCGCTGACCCCGCTTTTTCTGCGCTGGCGGCCTCCGGCATCAAGATAAAGCTTATACCACCTTACCTGTACGTTTACTAACCCGTCCTTAGTCTTAAGGGCCCGGTTAATCGTAAAATCTATTTTTAAAAGTTGCTCTCTTTTCCAGGTATCGAGTATCCTGTTTTGCAGCTCGCCAAATCCGGTGTAATAATCCGTGTCGAATAATTTTCTGATCTTTTCTATCTCTTCATTTTTTAACATTACTCGGGTATTACTAAGTATCCCCTCAACAGAGTCTCTGGTCTCAATCTTTTTTACCGGAGTCCCGGCGCAGCTTATGCCCGCCAAACCAAGAAAAATAATCAGAGTCGATAAAATTAAAGTTTTCATTTTGTAGATCAGTTCGCGCTGGTTTTAAGTATTTTTAACTGTTGGTTCTCGTACCCTAAGATCTCGGTAACGGTTGAGGTTTCTTCCTGCTTTATGTTGCCTTTTGATATTTGCCCGGTTATTTGGGCTTTGTATTTCGCTTCAAAAGTCCCGTCGGCAAGAGGCCTTATGGAAAGTCCGGATATCTTGTATTCTATCCGGTCAAAACTGCGGAAAGATTTAGTCAAGGCATCTTCCATATCGCCTACGCTGCTGCCGCTTGCCGAGCTCCAGTTATCCGAAATAAATTCCTTAAGGCCCGACAGGTTTTTGGTGGAATAGCTGGCCGCGAAGACATCATACAGCGCCTTTGCCTCATTCATGCCCCGGGATCGATCCTCATGAGCTCCCGGCTCTGTCCCAGGCACGGGCCCAGAGGGGCCGCCCGGCATGGCCTCATTCCTCGCCGCCGACATGATCTCAGAAAGAGTGTTCATCGCCTTGACCACATCCGGATCTCCCGAACTGATACCGGAGCTTTTCACGAATTGCTCCATCTTCTTTGCGATTTCCCCGAATCTGGATTGATAATCCCCGGTGGCCGGTATCTTTCTGGCTTCATCAAGAAACTCTTCCAGCTGCTTGATGATGCTTGCCTTCGCATCCCCTGTGACTTTTAAAGTAAACTCTCCCACGCCAGATGCGGGTCCCGCGGTGGCATAAATACTGATCTTCGCCGATGTCAGATCCGGCTTAAGGCTAAAGCTGTAGCTGTAATTGGTGATCAGGGCGTCGCCTCTTGGCCCGGCGCTAGCCAGCTGCGGGTTCCCCAGGAAATTTCCGTTGCTGGAAATACTCGCTTCTTTTATCGGCAGGCCGCTTTCTATTTCACCGCTAATAACCACCTGCTTGCCCGTCTGCCATTTGACTTCCGCCTCCCCGCCTCCGGCAACCGGTTTACCGTCGACCTTGATGGACTTTATAGTCACACCCTTGGCCACTTTTTGATTCATCTCATCTATCTCTGCCTGCTTCTTTTTGGCCTCTGCCAGCCGCCTGAGATAATTGTTTACAAAGATGTTAGTAGTCATCTCCAGAGTAAGGTCGTTGTTCTCGAATGCCTTCTCCCAACCCTGTTCGGCTAGCTGCGACGGCGTCTGTGCCTGGTCAAGCAATTTTTCCTGCTCGCTTGAATTCATCACCGTCACCCCGTCCGCTCCCACGAATTCATTTTTACTTACCGGCTTGATCTTGGCCGCGAAACTTTTAATCTCCTCCGCGTATTTATAAGCTTCCGGCGCATTTATTTTCAGGAATTGCATGCGCTCATCCGTCAAAGCGCTCTTAATATCTTCCTGCAGCTTGCTTATCTCCTCTTTATCCAGATATCCTTTTCCTTGAGAATAGAGAAAAGACGCTTTCAGGGGCGCCGCGAGCTTTGTGGAATTTTTTATCTCGTTGAAATTCGCATAAAACGGCATCTCCATAATATGCTTTAAAGTCGCCATTCTTCCCTGTAAAAAGGCCCTTCTATCCGCCGCTCCTATCTGCAATTGCTGATATTCTTTGGAGAGCTTATCCAAAGCCGGCGGCATGACTTGTTTAAATGCCTTTAGATTGACAATAAGTTTCTCAGCCAGCTTCAGATCAGGATCCTGCTGATTACTGCCGGTAAACACCATTCCCCACTTCAGATATACCCTGCCAATCTCCGGTACAATTTTCTTTTTGATTACCAGATAATCCTCGAGCTCACTTATGCGCATCTCAATGTTATCTACCTTATTCTTGAGCAACGAATAACCGTTACCATACGATACTTCTTTGCCCTCGCTGTCCGTTTCGGTGATCACACTGTTTACAAACTCTTCCATGCTCCCACTGGAAGCACTCGGCGTACTCTGCAGAACTTCCTGCAGGTTCTTTAAGGCCTGGCTTAGGTCAGTGCCGTTTATCTTCGGGATTTTATTAAACACGAGCTCCGGAGCATCCCAATTAGCGGAAATTTTCATAATCTGATTATTCTTCTTTATTTCATCTTCTGCGTCGGCCAAAGACAATTGGGGCACTCCGGCATTAATAATTTCCAGCTCTGTAGCGACAGCCTTAAGCTTGAGCTCCCAACCCAAGATCCTCTGCTTAAGCTCATCGGCAAATTTATAAAGACCAGCTCCCCCCAGTTCCTCCTCGCCTAACCCGGTTCCTGTAATATCGCGGACTTCCAAGCCGGTACTATGCTCCAGCTCCTTTCCAAATAAGAACCATGCGCTTTTTAGCTTTGTGTGAATATCTTCGATCTCTTTGGCCTTCTCCTGCTGCCTTAGAAGATATTGCTGTTTTGCCGTTTCCATCTGCTCCTCAACCGCGCGTGACGCCAATATAGACTCGCGGTCAGACTTACCCCAAAGAGAAGCTAATCTCTGTCTGAAGGATTCCCATTCTTGGGATTTATCCCAATAAACACTGTTTTTTGCACTCAGTTTATCTATCTCTTCCAACTTCTTCAGATAGGCCTGGCGCTGAATGCCCATTTGTCTCTGATAAAATACCTTGCACTCCTCGGCCGTATCTTCAAACTTTAGCTCATTCCATATCTGTGTGCCGTTTGTTCCGCCCTCCTCAAAATACCTATCTATCTGTCCGGCCCATTGAGCAAACTTTGATTCCAAGGGATATTTATCCAGGGTGAAACTGACAAAATTATCTATCGCCTGCTTAGACTCTGCGACATATTTTTCATATGCCGCTACTTCCTTCTCTTTTTCTACTTTTTCCACTCCTTTGGTATAACTATTTGCCTCTTTCAGAAAGACTAGGAATTTTTCCAGCATCTCAAAGACCGCCTGCCCCTTTAAATCAAGCAATTCGTTAAAAGTTCCCCCGAAATAGCCTTTGGCTTTTATATTTTCAATAGCCAGCCAAAGTTGATCCCTGACCTCCCGGGCGGCAGTGCCCGTCCCTTCTTTTCTTGCTTTTTCCAGGAGCCCGGGAAAATCACTGACCAGGCGCCCGTACTTTTCCAGAAGATCCCGGTTAGTATTCTCTATTGTCGACCAGTTCAAGACAAAATATTCATAACTTCTAGCCAGCTCCTGGAGCTTCTCAACATTCTTCTGCGCTTCCCTGGCAGCCAATATGCCCTTGTGGAATTCCTCCCGCACCCGGATAGATAAATTGATCTCCTTTAAGACCGCCGCTAGATAAGTCAAGATCTCTTCCTTGTTAGCTTCGCAAGCCTGCACAAAGGTGTCCCTGTAGTGCTGCTTCAGTGCTTTTCCCACATCAGAAGATTCCCCTATCCCCTCCGTCCCCCTATCCCCCAAGGCCCCTTCCTTAGGAAAATCCCTTTCTAATTTATCCTTCACGTAAACAGAGACCAGGTCCCTGAGCCTGGTATTGCTGCCCACGACATAAGTCTGATACACGTACTCCACGCTTGTGTGATCAATGGTTATCTCTTTTCCCAGCGCGGGGCGCAGGAACTTATCATACTGCAGTGTCCCGTACAATACTTCGATATCCCGCTCTCTGCCGGTTTTTTCTACTTCCTGATAGGACTCTAATGTCCTCTGCGCGGCAAACAAAACCGCCCCTACGCCAAATGCCTGAAAAACGGTCAATTTTACGAGTCCCATGGCGCTCGATGACTGGTACATCAACTTCACCAGGTTCACAATAACTCCGGCCTCATTGCCGTCATTAGCACTATTAAAAAGACCGTTGATCGTGACGATAATACCTACCGCCTTCCCCAGGTCTCTGAGGCTCTCTAAGGAAGGCCTTTTTTCCGGCTGGAACTTTGTCACAAAATCGATCACGTCGCTTGAAGAAAGGGCGCTTACATATTGTCCGGCGGCAAAAGCTGACAACTTCGAGGGTTTCTCAATAGCCAACATATCATAGACATCGTCTGCCGTAGGGAGTATCTGTGCCTTAGCCGCGGGAGGAAACCCGGTCATCAAAAAAGCCACTGTTAAGAAACAGGCGCCTATGCGCATCAAGATTTTTTTCATAGATTATCTCCTTAAAAATTATTTGTTCCGTCCATCTGGATTTTATAATCAAAGGTCACGTCCACAACGCTTGTAGTCGGGTCGATAACGCTGGCGCTTAAAGAGGTGATGCGTATCACGGAATAGCCCGCGCTTGTCTTAAAAGCATAAAGCCTTCCAGATTCCGGTATCACATGCGGCCCGGATAAAGGTATAGCATAAGTATAGGCGGATGAATCCGCGGGAACCGAAGTCACGCTGTCCAGAGAGCCGCTGCCCAGATCTTTGAGCATTGCCCCATTACTCGTTGAAAAATAAATAGGATCACCGGCATTGGGGCTTCTGAAAAGTGCAAAGTCTCCGGTGTGGGCGCCATGCTCTATCTGTTCGGAACTATCTGTGGTTATGCTCTGTGAGCTGAAAATAAAACATTCTCCCACGCCTGAGTCAGGACCGGTAAAGACGAGGTTGGAATGCATCGACTCTGTACCGGTGCGCACATTGCCGCTGGCTGTTTCGGCGACGGTAGTCTGCTGCTCCGCTTTGGTCACGCTGCCAGTATTAGAATCGACCACGATGATCTCTTTACCGACCGCGCCGCTGTCGACATTGGTCGCTACCTCTTCGGCATTGGATAAACCAAAGATCAGGGGCGATGCCATGGCTATCACCTTGCACCCGTCATCGGTGCGCTTAAAAAGCATGTAAGAGCTGGCGTTATCGCTGACCACGCTCCCGGTCTTCGCACTCTGCAATTTTCTATAAAAAAAGAAATCTACCTCAAAGCTGTCTCCGGCCTGGACTATGCGCGATATTGTGGGGCTGATGGTAATATTATTAAAAAACCTGAAGTCATCATCGATGGCGTCTTCCAGGGCGCTTCGGTTCCCCTGGAAATCATCCGCGATAAACCCCATGAAAGTACCCTGATCTTCGTTTATGTATGCTTTAAGAATGGCAAAAAATGCTTTCTTTACCTCATCTTCGCTAACTACGGGAGTTTCCGTAATAAATTCTTCCGTTACCCTAAAATCATACCAAGCCGCCCGGGCAACAGTCGTAGCGCAAAAAACAATTAAAAGCGCCAGGATCCCACCAAAAAGTTTATTCGCTTTAGAATTTATGATCATTTATTCCTCCGTCGCCGTAAGCTTAGATCCTCATATTAAAACTCATGATAAAACGCTTTTCCGTATAATTATCGTCACCTGGATGATCGCCGCTAAAATCATACATATTGACTTTATAGTCTATCTTAAAAGTGGCGTCCTTGACCATCTTTAGGGCGCGCTCGTAATAAAGATTCCAGGATTTATTGCAAGAGTCTGTCCCTTGAAACACGTTTGAACCGATCAGCTCCGCGCCCATGCCAAACCTATTATTACCTTTGTAATCTCCGGTCAGATTAAAGCGCACGGTATTTACTTTATCGTCCCCTCTGGTCGTGACATTATCGGTAAAGCGGTAAGAATAGAAGGCCTCAGGCCTGATGATGAGGTCCTTGGTCAATTTACAGCGCCAGGAAAGGTCAAAACTGTAAAGATAGTTATTGCCCATAGTCTGGTCCGGCACATCTTCTTCAAAAATGCCCTCAACCGCAGCCTTGTATTTTAATTCTTTAAACAACCTGTCCGACAAACTGAGCTTGACGCGGTTCTTGATCCTTTCGTTTGTGCCGTCGACATTTTTGTCTTTGCCAAAACGGTAAATCCCCGAAAGGACCATATCCTTACGGCTTAAAATGTTAGTCTGGGTGAGGCCGGTTTCAATGATGCTATTATTGGTTTTTGTAGTAGCGGTTGAGGTATCGTCTATCCTGTTATAATAGTAGTCGCTCATCAGATACCCGCGCAGATGTTTCGTGAGCTGCCTTGAAATATTCCCGTAATAGCGGCGCCTGTCAGGGGTGGCGCCCCCTCCCAAAGTGCTAAAATCAGGGGCCACATTTTCGATCCTGGCGTCCAGACTAAAGCCGAACGCGTCCCCGCGCATCTTTATAGTATTCGCCCAGGCATCCTTTGTCGTTTTATCGCCGCTAAAGGGCTTGGTCCGGGTATCGCTGCGGGCATGCTCGCCCATGAAACGCAAAGATTTAAAGACATATTCCCAATCAATGGAATTAAGATTCTGGCTATAAGCGTTTTCTGAGATCCGGTTGCCGTCATTTTCCTGGTCGGAGATAAAAACGCTGTTGAACCCTACGAAATATTTATCCCCTCCTATTTGGTAGCGCGCGCCGCCGCCATAGCGGCTCATCGGCTCGGTCTGACGCAAGGTCTTACTCACCCAGTTATGAAGCAAATAATCCCACTGGTTATAGAATGAGCCGTATGTGGCGCGGATATAATTTTTATCGTCTTGGAAATTATGCTGGAACCCGGCGCCCTTTATGGCTTTGCTAAAAGAATACTGGGTGAAATTGGCGAAATAATCGCCAAAAGTGATATCGTTTTTCTCGTCTTTGAAATTGTAGGCTAATTTTTCAATGGAAAATCGTTCCGGATCGACAAGGATATTATCCGTAAAGCGGGTGGTGAATTCCAGGCGGGACAGGCTGGATGCGCTATGATACATTTCACCAAGAAATTCAAGCTCCTGATTATAAAAGGTGCCGTTTTTATAAAAGCTGGTCTGCTTGCCGGGGCCGGAAACCGTGTCAGACTCCATTTCGCTGCGGCTGATCACGGATACTACGCTTTTGGGTATAGCGGGGCTGGCTGGGGCGGGGCTAGCTGTTTGAGGGCTGGCTGTTTGGGCAGAGGCGATAGAATATAAAAATAAAGTAAGGAGAAAAAGAGGGGCGGATGATTTCTTAAGAGAATTGAATAAACTAAGGGTATTGATCAAATCATCTCCGCTTAGGAAAAATTATTTATTAGGGCATAGTATCACGATAGACGTAATAATTCAATAAAATTAGCCATTGCCCTGCCTGAGATATCTTTTGCAGATTATTTGGGTGGTAAATTTAAACAAGCCTCTGCCTCTGTAACAAGCTCACCAATCAATTCTTTAACTGAGACTATTTTCTCGATCCGATAGGCATTGCTGCCACACATGGCAAACCCCTTGTCCAGCTCTCCTCGGTAGGCATTTAACAGCGCTTTGGCAATACAATAATTAACTTTTTTTGCATCACAAGTATACAAACATTGATACTCACAACCAAAATCTATACGTTCCCCTTTGGAAATCCTCTCCACAAATTCATTACGGATAACCCTCCCCGGCAGTCCAACCGGGCTCTGGATGACTACAATATCCTCTTTACTGGCTGCAATATATGCCTCTTTATATTTCAGGGCTACATCACATTCGTGGGTGCAAACAAAACGTGTAGCCATCTGTACCCCGCTTGCGCCTAAACGCATGACCCTGGCAATATCTTTGCCATCAAAGATTCCTCCGGCGGCAATCACAGGAATGCGCGATTTGTCTCTCTCAAAAGAACGAGTAACCGCCAAAACCTCGGTCAGGATGCTATCCAGAGAAAAATGCTCTTCATCAGCAAGCTCGGCAAGACTATAACCCAGATGCCCACCGGCAAGCGGCCCTTCAACAACAATAGCATCAGGCAGGCGTTTATATCTCCTGGCCCAAGTACTACAAATGATCTGTGCCGCCCGCGCGGAAGAAACAATCGGGACAAGTTTGGTTAAATTATTCTTGATCAAAGACGGCAAACGTAACGGCAGGCCAGCCCCGGAAATAATTACATCCACAGATTCAGCCTGAGCCGCCTCCACTAACTCATCGTAGTTAGTAAGGACGCACATAATATTTACGCCGAACGGATTTTTCGTCAATCTCCGGGTATCTCGAATGATATTTGTCAGTTCCGCGCGCGAACGCGTCTTATAATCGCGTTTCTCATCGCCGCATTCCTCGCCCAACCCCACCGCGGCAATGACCCCAAGCCCCCCTTCGTTGGATACTGCCGAAGCTAATGAAGACGAGGACACACGAACCCCCATTCCACCTTGAATGATCGGTAGCGCTATTCTTAAATCACCAATATTTAAATCCTTGAACTTTGTATTCATAAATCGCCTTTCCTTGCCTTTGCCAAACGACAGAATGAAACAAGAATATTATTTCTAGTTAACGGCTGCATACAACTGGTGGCGCTGCTCTTTTATCTGGGCGCTTTCCAAATATTCATCAAAGGTCGTGCCTACGCGATCGATATAACTTTTGGGCGCGATCTCAATAATACGGTTAGCTACGCTATGAACTAATTGATGGTCATGAGAAGAAAATAAAATTGTCCCGCGGAACTTTTCCAGGCCCCTGTTTAAGGATGTAATAGCCTCCAGATCCAAGTGGTTAGTCGGCTCATCCAAAATAAGCACATTAGGCTGCGCAACCATCATCCGCGCCAACATACATCTAGCTTTTTCTCCTCCGGATAAAACATTCACCAGTTTAAGTGATTCTTCCCCTGAAAAAAGCATACGGCCCAAGAAAGCACGGATAAACTCCTCTTCGGTATTTGCTGAATACTGCCTAAGCCAATCAACGATATTTAAGTCCGCTTTAAAAAAAGCAGAGTTATCTCTTGGGTAATACGCGCGCTTAGTGGAAAAACCCCACTTAAAAGCCCCACCACGGCCTTCTGGTCCACTATCAGCCTGTGATTCATTCATCAAAATCTGAAAAAGTACGGTTTTAGCAAGATCATTCGGACCCACAAAAGCGACTTTGTCGCCCTTATGGATAGTAATATTCAACCTCTCAAACATAATCTGGCCATCGACTGCTTTAAACAGATTGTTTATGCCTAAAAGCTCATTGCCTGCTTCACGCTCCTGCTCAAAGTTAATATAAGGGTATTTGCGCGAAGACGGCTCAATATCTTCTATAGTGAGTTTTTCAAGGATTTTCTTACGGCTAGTAGCCTGCCTGGACTTAGAAGCGTTATTAGCAAAACGCATAATAAACTCTTTTAATTCTTTGCGCTTTTCTTCAATTTTTCTATTTTGTTCGCTACGCTGCCGCGCGGCAAGCTGGCTTGCTTCCGACCAAAAAGTATAATTACCCGGATATAGATGGATTTTACCAAAATCAATATCCGCAATATGAGTGCAAACTTTATCTAAAAAGTGTCTGTCGTGCGAAACAACAATAGCGGTATTATCAAAATTACAAAGAAACTCCTCAAGCCACATACTTGACTCTACGTCTAAATAGTTAGTAGGCTCATCCAGCAACAAGATATCCGGATTGCCGAACAACGCCTGGGCCAAAAGCACCCGCACTTTCTGCCAGGCTTCCAGCTGCTTCATCTGCGCCGTATGCAGCGCCTCCTCAATACCCAGACCGCTTAAAAGCTTAGCCGCTTCAGATTCAGCGTTCCAACCTCCTGCTTCAGAAAATTCTCCTTCAAGCTCTGAAGCACGCATGCCATCCTCATCGGTAAACGGCGTTTTTGAATACAGCGCGTCTTTATCCACCATGATCTCATAAAGCTTCTTATGGCCGATGATAACCGTAGTTAATACCGTAAATTCGTCAAAAGCGAACTGATCCTGCTTTAATATAGAAACCCGCTTTCCCGGAGGAATAACAACCTCCCCGGCACTTGAATCTATTTCGCCCGAAAGGATCTTCAAAAAAGTCGATTTCCCCGAGCCATTAGCTCCGATCAATCCATAGCAATTTCCGGATGAAAAAACAATATTTACCCCAGAAAAAAGCTTACGTTGTCCAAATTGTAATGATACATTCTCAATAGAAATCATCTTCTCACACCATTAATCTTACGTTTATTTCCCTAAATTTAGCAGGATCATTAAAAGGTTTGTTATTATAGCAGAATACCCTAAATAAACAATACGTTTTCTGTGAAAAGGCGGAGCATTTGACAATCCTTTAATAGTTAAAAAGATCTTTCAACTTGTACTCTTTCCCCGCGGCAATGTTTAGGGCGTTAATGATCTTATTCTTGATGTTTGGCGTAAGCCGCCTACCTTTGAGAGCGCGACTGACCATCTTATGTGTGAGTTGTTCGGTTGAATTGCGCACCAGATCATTGGGTTTTAACCCATGTTCAGTCATGAGCCCGGCGATCGGCTGTAAACCCAGGTCATTTTCGATATTGTCAGTCATTATCCCAGATTTAGGCAACGATACTGATCTGATGCTCGCCGAATTCAACAGAATCCCCTGATCGCAGCTTCCGGCGAACGCGTGTTTCAACTTGCCCGTTGATTTTAATCGAGCCGGCCATGATATACTGCCTGGCCTCAGACCCGCTTGCGGCAAGCTTCATCACCTTCAGCAGGTTATCCAGTTCAATAAATTCAAGCTTAAGTTGAAAATCCATAACCAATACCTTTATTTTTTAAAAGTGAACGCCGGATGTTTGACTATAAGCCTCAGGGATTTTTTAAGCAATTTCTTGCCTGGCTCTTTGCGATGCCAGGGTGATGCACCTGAAGGATGGGGTAAAGGAATGAGATCAAAAGAATGTCCATCGCCGCTTACCGCGTACTTACGGCCGATGATTTGATCGAGCTTTTGCAATGGAAGGAATTGCGCAATAGCCAGCTTCCCGACAGGAATGACTAAATCCGGCTGTAGAATATCCAATTCACGTTTAAGCCACGCGGAGCAATTCAGCACTTCCTGCGGTGACGGCACGCGATCCCCGCCCGCGGGATTTTTCCCGGGAAAACACCGGCATACTGCAGCCATA
>JAPLLR010000039.1 GCA_026387455.1 Candidatus Omnitrophota bacterium
TACAAAAAGCAGTTCCAGAGAATTCGATCTCTACGCCAGGCAGACTTATATAGATAATATTATGCGCGGTGGATATCCGCAGGTCTTTAAGTTCGGAAAATCCGAGACAGTTTATTATTTATATTCCAGAAAGCATGGAGATTTAGAGCGCGACTACAACAAGTTCGAGATCCAGCCTGCATATTTTTCGCAAGGAAACGGTAACTACCGTGACGTTAACCAGAACCGCCGCATGGACACCTGGTTTAATCCCGAGGTTAAAGACGAGAATCTGGTGTATTTTTTCAGCCTTTTGCAGGCAGACGGATTTAATCCCTTAGTGGTGCGTGGAGCAAGATTCATTATCAAAGACCAGCAGTATCTTAAATCAGTTTTAACAGATATTTTTATAGGCGATGATGTCGGCAGGGTTGCGGCATATTTGGCCAAGCCTTTTACGCCCGGAGATCTTGCTCTTTTTATCGAGGAATCGAAAATCAAGTTGCTTATTTCGGAAGATGAGGCTATCAGAGTACTTCTCTCTCATTCCTTTAAAACGCAGGAGGCTCAGCATGGTGAAGGCTTTTGGACGGACCACTGGACCTATAACCTGGATTTGATTGATAATTACCTGGGCGTGTATCCTGAGAAGCTTAGGGAGCTAATTTTTGAGAAGAAAGTCTTCACCTTCTTTGATAATTCACAGATTGTCCAGCCGCGTAGCGCCAAATACACGCTTTATAACGGAAAGCCTAGACAATTAAAATCGGTGGTGGAGTGTGTTGAAAAGCAGGAATTAATAAAGTCAAGAAAAGATCGGCCCAATGTAGTTCGTGTTCAATATGGAAAGGGCGAAATCTATCAGACCACCCTGATTAATAAGTTAGTTTGCCTCATGAGTAATAAGCTTGCCTCTTTAGACCCGTTTGGCGTGGGAATCGAAATGGAAGCTAATAAGCCTAACTGGTACGATGCCCTAAACGGCCTCCCAGCTTTATTCGGATCTTCGCTATCGGAAACCCTATAATTAATGAGGATGGTAGTCTTTCTGCAGGAAGTTTTAGGAAAAACAGAAGTTAAGCAGGTAAACCTTAGCGAAGAGGTTACTGAGTTTCTTTCGGGGCTTGCCGCTATAATCGGGGAAAACGAATTCTGTTACTGGGATAAAAGCGCGGCACTCAAAGAGGCCTACCGTGAAAAAGTGAAATTTGGTTTCAGCGGAATTGAGCTTGCGTTGAATGCTGAGGAATTAAAACGTATTCTGGCGAGCGCGCTTTTAAAGCTAAACGCGGGCATAAATAAAGCCAAGAGCAATGGATCCTACCACACTTATTTTATCAATGAAGTCAGCGAATATCAAACTGTGGGCAAGTCAATAAAGCCCCTTAAGTTCGTGCAAAAGCCCCTTCCTCTATTTCTTGAGGGTCAGGTGCATGCTTTGCGTCTTACCAAGAATACTTCTGAAGCACGCGCACTCTATGGCGCAGTAAAGAGATCGGAACTTTTTGATAAGAAGCTTAAGATGTATAAGGTCACAGCTTTACTTTCTAAGATGCCGGAAGAAATCGGACGTTGCCGGGTATTTACTCCGGGGTGGTTGGAAAACGAGTCTATCTGGCTGCATATGGAGTATAAATACTTACTTGAGCTCCTGCGCAGTGGTCTGCATGAGGAATTCTACGCTGAGTTCAAGAACACTCTTATTCCATTTCAGAAGCCTGAGCGTTATGGACGCAGTATCCTCGAAAACTCATCTTTTATCGTCTCAAGCGCTTATCCGAATAAAAAGTTGCACGGTAACGGCTATGTTGCTCGGCTTTCTGGCTCAACCGCGGAATTCCTCCAGATATGGGTGCTGATGAATGCTGGAGTTAAACCTTTCTACCTGGATAAAGAATCTAAGCTTGTTCTGGAGTTCGTTCCGAAGCTTGCGGGGTGGCTCTTTGACAGGAAAGGAAATTACAGCTTTAATTTTTTAAGCAGCGTGTTAGTGACGTATCACAACCTTAAACGCAAAGATACTTTTGGTAAAAACGGTGTTAAACCGCTAAGATCAACACTACAGGGTAAAGAAGGAAAAGCAATAGAGCTCTCCTCAAGCATCATTCCCTCTCCTTACGCCGAGCAAGTCCGCCTGCGCCAAATCAAGAAAATCGATATTTATTTAAGTTAAAATTTCTTTCGGTAGTAAGCGCGGATTATATGCTCCGTGTCGATAGTCCTAACGGAGCCCCCATAAGGATCCCATCCGATATCAAGGACGCTTCCCATATAGGGATCCCTGCTTGCTTCGCCATACTGGAGGGTAAAATCCTGATTTTCGGACATCCGGTAGATAAATTCAGTGAAGAAATTGTGGTGGCCGATTATATTAGTGTAACCGGCAGCTAACCTGTCAAGGTCCTGCCAGCGCGAATATGTGTATTTAAGGAAGATTGAGATTTTGGGTATCGGGGTATAAGAAACTTCGAAGCCTACGTGATTCATATTGTCATCAACCTGGCCTGCCTTTGCGTAAGCATTCCGAGTATAATCTAAATACAAATCCATATTTTCTACAGGAGTCAGTCTTAAGCCGGATTTGAAGATATTATAGAACGGATACGGAGGCGCGGGAAAATTAGCCTGATTATAAAGCCAGGTTGCGTTATCCCGGTAGTTATTATTATAATCCTGGGTAATTAATGATCTATTCCCACCGCTAAATATCCCCCGGGGGAATTCGTCGTAGCCGAGCGAAATATCATTTGTATACTCCCAAGTTCCGTTTAAAGCCATCCAATCAAAGAATTCGTATTCCATACCAAGGGAGCCGGTCTTAAGCGAAGCATCCTCTCCGTCTTTTATGTAGGCATTGAAGTCATATACTTCATTCTGGGGATTAAAAATAAAAGGATCAAAGCCTCCCTTAGTTTTAGGCATTTTTTGGTAAATCCCCAGCGCTTTAGTGGTTAGTTTATCGGTAACTTGCCAAGTCAGCTCATCGTGCACTACGTTCTCAATAAACTTATTATTCTGCGAATTATGCACATTGCGAACGTCGAATAAATTCTCTATTTTATTATCCCATAGCGAACTTTCCACGCGCATTCCAAAAACGCTTCGGCCGTAATCTATACCGTTACCGATCCTAAAGCTTTTGACATCATCCCAGGTCAGCAATGCGCCTTCGCCCTGATAATAATACTTAAAAGGTTTACGGAAGTGCAGATGCCTGCCCCAAAATTCGTCATCACGGGTCTCGGTATAATTAGAAAGCGGTTGTTGGAACCCG
>JAPLLR010000004.1 GCA_026387455.1 Candidatus Omnitrophota bacterium
CAATTCACGTTTAAGCCACGCGGAGCAATTCAGCACTTCCTGCGGTGACGGCACGCGATCCCCGCCCGCGGGATTTTTCCCGGGAAAACACCGGCATACCGCAGCCATATATATAGAGGCGCGAAATTGTTCTTCGCTCATTCCCGCGGCTTCGCTAAACCAGCGAAAAAGAGTCTTCCCCGCGGTCCAGGCAAACGGCCGGCCCAACTTCGGCTCCTTATCTCCCGGCGCCTGTCCCAACAGCAAAACTTTACTCACCACCGCCCCGCCGCTGACCACAGACGGATACATCCGCGGGCACAACCGACACTGTCGCAGCTTTAAAACAAGCCTAGCAAGTTTTCTGGCAATATCTAAATTATTCAAAATTGAAATCGTGGATCTCTATATTCCTCTACTAGTTTTTATTCCACCGAGCCGAGCTGTTGTTTTATTTTTTTTCCTGTAAATTCTTTACAATTGTAGCAAATTCAGTAGGTACAAGTATAATCAGGCTATTTTGCTCCGCGCCGATTTCCTGCCAAGTCTGTAGTTGCCTTAAAATAAGAGCGCTCGGAGACTCGGACATGACTTTAGCCGCTTCCAAAAACTTCTTGCTCGACTCCTCTTCGGCTGAAGCTTTAACTATTCGCGAGCGCTTCTCTCGGACAGCCTCAGATTCCTTAGCCATTGCGCGCTTCATGTTATCCGGTAATTCGATATTCTTGATCTCCACGCTGATGATCGTAATGCCCCACTCATCTGTTGGCCCTTGTAATGCTACTAATACTTCCTTACCGATCTGGTCTTTGTTAGATAGAAGAGTATCTAGATCATATTTACCTAAAACATCCCTCAGCTTAGACTGAGCCAATAGGGTAGACGCCATACCAAAATTCTCAACCGCTATAATCGACTTCGGCGCATCGAAGATCTTATAATAGACCACGGCGTCGATCTTGACCGGAACCGAATCCTTGGTCATGATTTCCTGAGGGATTACATCCATTGTCCGAATGCGCATATCGACGAAACTTACGTATTCTATAACCGGGATGATAATATTAAAACCGGGGTTGATTTGCCTGACTAGTTTTCCCAGGCGAAAAACTACGCCGATCTGCCATTGTGACACAATCCTGATCCCAAATAAGCAAATAACTACGCCTACGATTACTAAAGTCATCAAACCCGGACCAAACATAAACACCTCCTTGTTTAAAAACCTCCCTGCTTACATAAACCAATTATAGACTTAATACCAAAATATATCAAGAATATTCAAGATTTAGAAAGGTATTTTATAGCAGATCGCTGGAGGTGGGTAAGAAGAAAAATGTTCGCTGTCACTGCTTTGGTGACGCACCGCTACTTTACATTTTGTTTAACGTAGCGCTTTTTAATACGAGTTTGATCTTCCTTAAAAGGGCCTTCATGCATGCCAAAAATCCTTAAAATTGGCTCAACTGCTTTAGAGTACTCTTCTCTGGCTTTTTTATAATCCAAACTCAACTTGGCTAATCCCGAAGGTAATATGTTAATCAACTTTTCTTCTACCCTAGCTTTCTGGCTTATGTCCAATAGCTCGAACTCAAAACAAGGGCGTGGATTACCCAGGGCGTCTTCTTCTAAAGAAATGGAAAATGAATTGATACAATTTGCTAAGAATAGATCTGAATACACAATGCTTTCTATGTCTTCGGGGTATATGTTCGCACCCATGATCGAAATAGTACTGTCTTTCCTGCCAAAAACAAAAAGAAAAGGCACATACCAGCGGGGATAATTACACTTTCTCTCCAATTCTAATATATCAATATTATGCAATTTTAATTTTTCTTTCATATCATCAAAAGTGATCATGCCGCCCTCATCCTTTATATTATATCTTATCCTGGGGGAAAGAGTCCAGGGCTTGCTTATAGTCACCACTACTTCTCTCTCGATTATCTCTATAAAATGATCCAGCGGATTATACTGAAAAAGCATAGGCAGCCGATGGACTTCTCCAAAAAGAGTCTTCCTTAAGGCGGTGTCTTGAAAACATAATTTCCGGATCATAACCGTTAACGGGTTCTCTCCCCCAATGCCGATTTCTAGGTCTGATGCGCCATATCCGGAATAAACAGTCTTTGCATGCCTAAGTAAATAATCACGCAGGCCTTCTGACATCCCTTCGCCGCCTACAAGAGCGTGGATAGCGTACTCGTTCCAATTAAAACCCCTCTTTTCTCCTTCATCAAAAAGATATTTTAAAAAAGGCGGGTAACCATTTAAAATATAAGGATATTTATTACCAAAAAACCGAAGAGTATTAAATATCTTCTCCACATCCGGGCCTGTAGATTTTACTACTCCTAACGCTTGAGCAGCCAGAGCCATATTAAAGCCGGTCGCCCAGGCGCCCATACTGAAAGTATTAAGAATGATGTACTTTTTGTCGCCATAACAATATCTTAAGTATACGCCGATGAGATTTTTTACTATTTCGCGCTCTCGCTGACTCCTGACCCAATTATACGGAATACCGGTCGATCCGGAGGATTCATCAATGACTACGCCTTTATAAAGAAATTTTCCGTTAAGACACCTCTTCTCAGTGCTATAAGGCAAAATATAATTGGGCTTATCTGTTATTGGCAGTGTTTTAAAAATTTCATTGGCGTCTACTAATTTAGAAGACCAGCCGTTTTTAAGCAAAAAATCTTTATATGCAGGAACGTACCTATAAGCAATACAAAATTCTTTAAAAGCCCTGTAGCAACAAGCTTCTGCTCCCAACTTTTGAGGAGCGCGTCCGGCTATAAAAGCAAAAACAGCGTAATTTTTCAAAAGGTTTCCCTGAAGCATATCCGCAAATTTAATCAGGAAAACAAATAATCTATCTCTAAGTCTAATGCGCATTATTAATTTATCCTTAATTTGCTTTCAGCAATATTTGGTAGCATCGTAGATGCCAACCAGCTTCGTATTTCATGAACAAATTCTTCTTTTGAGTCTTTCATCAAATACTCCGCGTGCGAACCATTCTTTATAATAACAATTTTTTTCTTAGTTTGTGTTTTCTCAAAGAGAATCTTAGAATGCCACGGCTTGACTACCCAATCTTTTTCCCCGTGAATATAACAAACTGGAATATTTACCTTATCTATATTATCAATTGGTTTTTGTTTCTTACGCCAGAAGGACCCCGGCCTGAAGCCTCTTCCTTTTAGTCCCTCCGGAGTAAATAAAGTATACGCCAGATCACCCTTCAAATCTAAGTTCCAGAAATTATAATCAATTTTATCAGGATCTGACGGCGCGCTTACGCATATGAGCGAATCAACTCCTCTTTCCTGCGCTAAAACGTTGATTGCCACACTTGCCCCCAAAGAAAAAGCAATCATCCCGGTTTTCGTATATTTTCCTTCCAAATAGTTTATAACTGCTAATAAATCCTTACCTTCATTACTTATCCAGCTAAAAAAGCCACCGCTCTTCCCGTGGCCCCTGAAATCAAACATAAATACGTCATATTCATCAAGCAGGCTGTTTTTTAACTTTTGAAGTAAAACTGCATCTTTACTATTGTAAAACCCATGCGCAATTATAACAACTTGAGTATGGTCATTCAAAGCATGCTCATAAGAGATCTTTTGGCTATCCTGCGTTATTAAAGTCCCTCTCAATAACTCCATAATAATTCCCTAAGTCTTTAACCCCCTAGGACATAAATATAGCGCTTATCCTAATCAAGAATCAGCGCTATTGTTCACTTACTCATAAAGCGGAGCTCATTAGAAATCTCAAAAACACCCTACCCAAAACAGCGGCGTTACCTTGATTTTATATTGCCTCCATAGTAGAAGGCGGCTTGGTGGCAATATTATACGTAACGCTTACTACCCCCGGAAGTTCCGAGACGATCCGGCTCGCCAATTTCTCTAAGATATTAAAATCCAAGCGGGTAGGCCGCGCCTGCCGCGCATCGATACTATCCCAACAGCGAATTTCTATCTGCTGGCCGAACTCCCTTTTATTATCACGCATGCCGGTAACGCGGTCATTATGGAGTATCGCCATATACTGGAATGCCTTTACCGAAACCAGTTCATCCTCAAGGATAGAAGTAGCTTTACGCACCAAGGCAATACGCTCTCTTGTCGCTTCTCCGATCACGCGCGCGCAAAGCGCTGGCCCCGGAAACGGCATACGATTAAAAATAGCTAAAGGCAATCCAGTAGCTTCGGCGATCTTACGTACCCCATCTTTCCTCAATTGTACCAACGGCTCAATGATCTTATATCCGAATGCCTCCTGTGTATCAATACCCAGCTGCTCAAAAACATTATGCTGGCGTTTGATCCCGGCTACCGTTTCATCTACGTCAGTAAGAATCGTCCCCTGCAAGAGATACTTTGCCCCGCTTTTTTTCACTAACCTTCCGAAAACTTCTTTGTAAAACGTCTGGGTGATCGCTTCGCGTTTCTCTTCGGGGTCAATAATACCTTTAAGCGCGCTGAAAAATTCATCCTGCGCATCAATTACTTCTACACTTACTCCCAGCTTATTAAACACAGAAACTATTTGCTGTGGCTCGCCTTCACGCATGATCCCATTGTCAATAAAGTAGGTCTTTAATCTATCCTTCAGCGCCATATGCCCGAGCATAGTCACCACGGAAGAATCTACTCCTCCGGAAAGAGCATTGATCGCCACGCCGCTGCCCACAATCTGGGAAATTTCTGCGACCTTTTCTTTTATAAATTCCTCTGTGTTAAGACTGACTACGCTGATTTCTTTTACCTGTGCCATCTTTACCTCCTTGGTGAAGACTCTCTCAATTTACACAGTCAATTACTGACTAAATAATTTATTTTTGTTTAGGATTATCGGGGAATTCAACCTTTTGCCAAGTATTATCCGGATTAAAAATATCTATTTTCTTGGCGATCTTTTCCGTATCCGGACCAAGATCTTTCTGATACACTGCGCCATCGTGACTGGCCATAAAAGTCACCACCCCGGAGTTTCCATATTGCGCCGGGTATGATATAACCGCAAACCCGCCAATCATCTTACCATTGACCACATAATCAAAAACTCCTCCGGGAGCGCTAGCCCCTTGTTTTTTGAGCATCTTGAAGAAATAGCCATGGTAGGGTTGCGGATTTTCCTGGTTGCCCTTGACTGCGTATTGTTCCTCTTTGGCTTTAGCAACCAATGGCCCGAGCGGGCTTTGCGCTTCTAGATCACCCGATTCCCAGTAAAGACCGTTATATTTACCAGGTTCACTTTTAAACTTCTCGGCATATTCCAAAATGCCATCCTTGTTATAATCCTTCATAGCGAATTCTCTCTGCGCATCAACGATAGCCAGAAGCGTCTGAATAGTATCCAGCTCGTTGCGGCCGATACGACGATTAAGGATCTCCTCCTTACCACTCTTTGTATCAAAAACCCAGCCGTTTTTATCTTTAATCAGCGGGATTGGAAAAAGCCAACCGTCCTTGCCTATCTCAAGCAAGGCTTTCTCCCCGCTCTCTTTAACAAGCTGGTTCTTTTCATCGAAAAGCTGCAG
Source organism: Candidatus Omnitrophota bacterium (assembly GCA_026387455.1). Taxonomy (GTDB): domain Bacteria; phylum Omnitrophota; class Gorgyraeia; order Gygaellales; family Profunditerraquicolaceae; genus JAPLLR01. Next base: position 5,543 of record JAPLLR010000004.1, read on the forward strand.
GAATCTTTCCCGTCCATACTTGTCAGCTACTTCATCTCCCGATGATATAAGTTCGTCGGCATCAGAACCAAAAATCGATTTCAATGCCTGAAGATCATCACCTTTTAAAACAGTAGCTAAGCTAGATACCGCATTTTCAGGAGAAGCAAACCTGGTCTGCGCCTGGGCTGCCGCCATCACCATTGAACCCGTAAGAAAACTTATCCCGATACAAATAACTAATGTTTTGAAAATACAGAATACTTTAGAAAACATCTCATTATTCTCCTTTATATGACAAATAATTTTTTTCATCTATGCCCTCCGGATCTTCCGCCGCCGCTGAACCCGGCTCTACCCTGAGACATGCTTGAACGGCTCGCCTGTCCACGATCACTGAATTGCCTGGTAGAGCTTCCTCCCCGGTCAATACCTTCAAAGGTATTGCCGCGAGACTGCGCACCTCTATTCTCCGAAAAATTCTGACGACTCTTGAGCTGATCAGCGCTGCCACGACTCAGATCCTGCCTATCTGCATCAGCGCGTCCACGAAAATCCTCCCGAGACTTTGCAGCGTCCGTTGTAGACGCTCTGTTATATTTCATTGCGGTTCCCTGGTCCCTATAAGAAACGCCATTGCGATGACTTGGATCATGCTGCCAAGTGCCTTGACCGCCCTGCCCAAACTTGCCATTTTTATCGTACTGCTTAGCGTATTGCGAACGGTTAATATTGTGGTTAACATTGATGTTTTTATTTATATCTATATCCACGTTTCCGTTATGCCAATTGCATCCGCCCCATGCATATCCCCACGCAACTCCAACGGCAACCCCGGCAGCAAAAGAAAATGCCGCCGCTCCTGCCACATAACCCGGCGGATAATAACAGTACGGCGGATAGTACGGATACCACCATGTCCCGTATACCACGACTGGGTCATATACCGGCACATAAACAACCTCCGGACTGGCGGACTCGATAATAATGGTTTGTTCTTCCGCCTTCACCACCTGCTCCTGGGTTGTCTGCAGGTTGCCCGCTTCCTGTGCTTTTAAACGAAGGTTCTGAACAGTGTCCATAACATCTTTTTGCTGAGCCAGAAAAGCGTCTCCCAACTTCTGCGTCCAGTCAAGTTTCTCATTCATCATATCCAATACCTGGGGAAAATTAATCAGAGACTTCACGCTGGGATCCCAGCTCTGTTCCTCTAGGGCCGCTGCCAATGCATCACCCTGGAGATCCTTGTTCTGTTCCGCCCACCTGGCCGCTGTCACAACCTCTAAAGGATAGGTTGAGGCCATGAATATCTGTGAAAGTAAGGAATCAGGATAAAGTGCAATAGGGGCAAGTATCTGATCTAGCTCCTCCTGTTTAAAAACAGGTGCGCCTTGCGTATCCTGAGCAAAGGTAAACGGCGGAATAGAAATCACCATAATCAAACATACTGCTAGACATTGTTGAATTAAGCTTTTTTTTCTCACGCCTTCTCCTTTTTAAATTACCACAAAAAATTATGAGGGCCCTCTCGTACCTTGGCATTAAGGATTGCCAAGTACGCCCCTTCTGCTGCAGAAAGCAGCACACTTGCCTTTCCGATAAGGCAAGGTGTGGGGCGCATAAGCCGAGGGGAAACCTCTATTAATTTACATCTTTATATTATATTGCGCTTACCCTATTATCGCAAGAATTATCTGCTTCAGAGAGGTGAGTTACTGGGCTGGTGACGGACAAAAAAGCACGAAAATATGTCCGTTTTGTCCGGTCATTTTTGGCTGGAAATGACGTAACTGTTTGCTAATAATTGTATTATGGACTGTCTGCCTTGTTCCAGTGGACATTGATATTTATCGTTTCCTAAAATTGCTTTTATAACTCCCGATAGCGCAGCCTCTCAAAAGATACGCCGGTCTTTTTTACCGCTTCCACTGTTCCCAGCCTGTTATCGTTTATATTCGGCATTTTTTTAAAGAAAGTAATATATCAGTAATAGTTTTCTTATATTACGCTAAAGGCTAACATTGTTTTTAAGAATTAACAATGGGGCTTTAATGGGTAGGAAATGGGTATAAAATATACCCAATCAATCGGGGGCAAACGTTTTGATCTATTTGGAATTAGAGTTTTTGCAGGAAGGAGGTTAAATTAACCTTCTTTTTAGAGAGACCTAACTTCTTCCTGATATTCTTACGGTGTGTGTCTATGGTCTGGCGGGAAACATTGAGGAACTCGGAGATCTCCTTGCTGGAAAGACCACCCTTTAGCATACCGCAGACCTCTATTTCCTTGGGCGATAATTTAGCGCTTCTTTGGGTTATCCTGCGGCCAAACGAAGAGACTAAATCTTCTAGATACCTACGCAATAGTTTCGCGGATTTGCAGGAAATTCCTTTTAACTCCAGCTTCTCTAAAATCGGTATTATTAGCTCATCTATATTGATGGCGATATTCTCTTTAATTTTATTTTTTCCCTATCCGTATGCTCTATTAATTCCCTAAGCGCTACATTTTTCTGCTCCAAAGCCTGTTTTTGCGTTTCCAATCTGGATGCATACTCCTTCACCACTTCTTCTGCCTTCTTGCGCCCGGTGATGTCTCTAAGAATGCCCATCGTCCCTTTTGGGGAGCCTGATTCATCTTTAACGATAAAAGCAGATAAAAGGGAATGAAATTTTTCCTTATTTTTTCTGATGTTGGTTACTTCACCATTCCATTTCCCATTCGTTGACACTTCCTGCCTGACTTTTTTGGCGAACTTTGGATCGGCATCCAGTTCAGCTATGTTTAGCTTCAAGAATTCCTCAGGGGTATAACCAAATGTAGCGCAAGCGGATGGATTCGCGTAAGTAATATTCCCCTTTATGTCAGTAAGAAGAAAACAGTCAAAAGCGCTAGCAATAGCATCGGAAAATACTTTAATTCTCTCCTGCGCCTTCTTGGACTCAGTGATATCAACGTTTACTTCCGCTACCAGCCAATTGCTATGTTCATCCTGAAAAGGAATAGTAGTGACCTGTATAGGCCTGTTGCCTTCTTTTGCCAGGAATTCTTCTGTAACCACCGGCTTCTTTGTTTCTAAGGACTTGGTTACTCCGCAATGAGGGCAGACATTTTTGCGACCCATAAAATATTGATAGCACTTTTTTCCTCTGTAGTCGCCGTAGACTTTTTCCCAAGCAGGGTCGATATACACCATATTGTAATCCGAATCAATGATATCAAGCCCAGTTTTAGTGACTCCGAGCACAAACTCCATTTGCTTCTTAAGTGCGATTGTTTCTGCCTGCGCCATCTTGCGCTCTTTAATTTCATCCTGCAGGTCCACATTTATCCTGGACAGCTCCACAGAGCGTCTCACTAACTGCTCTTCTAGCTCTTCGCGCGCCTTATTTAAGGAATGCCCTTCTTCTTTATTCTTAGATTCGGATTTTTCCATCTCCCCGATCCTATGCCTCAGAGATTCGATTTTCCTGATCAACTGCTCTTGGATTGACAGATTGTCTTTCATAAACGTACTTTCTACTAATTGTTTCCGTGACTATTTAAAGTATATATTTAAATTACACAACTTTAAGTATACTACTTCTGTTCGCTGAATCAATGATTTTATTGAGATTGCTTAAGCAGGGCATCGACCTTTGCTTTTAAATCATTGAGATCAAACGGCTTAACAATATAGTCAGTGCAATAAAGACCTTCTGCCTTTATCTTAGCCGATAGTTCTCCGACACCAGTAACCATTATTACCGGCATATACATAGTGGTTTTCTCTTGCCGGATCTTTTGCAGCACCTCAAAACCGTCTAACCCGGGCATTTTGATATCAAGAAGTACTATATGCGGCTTATGCCAACGCATCTTTGACAAAAATGTCCCGATTCCGCCGCGGTTAGCCACAAGCACCTTGTAGCCTCCCTGCGCCTGAAAAAATTGTTTAATCAGACGACAGAAATTCTCATCATCATCAATAAGTGGTATTTTGATTTTATCTTCCATTATTAAAACTCTGTAGTTTTATCCTATCAATAACAAAGCCGCCTTTTCATTATATCCATATTACCTTATATACCCAACAGTCTGACCATTCAAGTAATTTATGGCTTTTAAAAATGGCCACCCAGAAAGGGCCCACCATAAAAACACTCTCTGTAAATAGGTAAACCTACACCCGGCCGTATAGGAACGGCCGGTGCATTGTCTTCTACAATGAAAAAGCTACAACCGCTTTTAGCAATCATAGCCTTTCATCTTACTATTTCTTGCCCCTCACATAAGCAAAGGGGGAACCTCCCTGATTCCAAATAATGCTTATATATAAATTAGAACCTGTTTCTTATGGTTATCTTACTGTCACCTCAATCACGATTGGCTTCCAGTCAGACTGTTTTTGGTCTTTTTCCACAACCTCTGTGCGCCGCAGACAAGTAAGTGAAATCTTTGTGCCGGAAGCAATACCGTCGATAATCGAAAGGAAATGAGAAAGATTCCTTACCTTAACGCCATTGACCTCGGTGATCACATCCAAGGGCTGGATATTGGCCTTATCTGCAGGCCCGTCAATAGCAACAAGCGTCACTAAGACATTCTCGATCCTTGTCTTTCCTAGCGCCTCTGCCTGCGCGGGAGTAAGGTCTGCTATGGATAATCCGAGTTTAGAAAACTTCAGGATGAGACCTTTTTGCGCGAGAATGGAAGCGACTGCATTCCCGAATCTGCGCGCAAAATCTTCATCTTTGAAGTAAAAAACATATAAATCACCTGAACCAGCGTCGGCAGCCATTCCTAGACACCATGAATAATTAGCGTTCGAGATATACTGCAAGTTTATTCTCTGAATGGCATTTAAAGGTATGGAATAGGCTTGATCGCCTCCACTCTTTGGCACAGTTTCTTTTGTCCAGTAGCTATCCACTATAATAGCCACCTGCTCTGGCTTTACTGACCCATTATCCGCCTTTTTCCCCTTCTTCGGTTTTTCAATCTCTAATTTGACACTCTTTACAGTGATATTAATACCGGGGGCCCGGTAGTCAACAAGAGGTATATTGGTAGCGGCCACTTCCTTAAATATGGTATCAACCTGCTCGACTGTTAGATTTGTCTGTGGCTCATACCAGTACCACTGGGTTGAACTCAGCGCAGGCCAGACAGTTGTTCGCCAGGGAGGTTGCGGTGAATCTGCGGCTAATATACTCGTGCTAATGAATAAAAGACAAAAACCGATTACAATGATGCCAAATACAAATTTTGCGTTCTTCATTCCTACTACTCCTGTCTAAGAGATTACTGTATCTGCAAAGCGAAAAAGGGGGGTCCCTCTCGCATGAGCCGAGGGGAAACTTCTCTGAATTTCTTAGCCTAATTATATGCGCAATACCTCAATATATCAAGAATATTCTGGCTTTAGAGAGGCTATTTCCTCGCTAAATTTTGAGCACCTTGATCCTTTATCCAACGAAATCCTGCGAGTGCCATAAAATTATCGAAGAGAATTTTGTGGCGATTACGAAGCAGGATGTCCGTTTTGTCCGGTCTTTTTTGGCTGGAAATGACGTAACTATTGGAGAGACAAATGAATACAGGATGTCCGCCCTTGGGAGGCGGACATATCGTTACTTATACTTTTATCTCACTTAAAAACCGGTTATAATTTTGGTACCTGCGGGAGTCTGTGTGGGTTGATTTTCTGTCTTCTATAACGTCACTGGCGTAACCAGGACCTCCCTCTTCCTTGCGATTTTTACTCACCTTCTTTACTTGTATTTTGCACGAATTTGTTTTTCTGCCTGAAGCCAATTCTCCCAATCCTTACCAGAAGGTTTTCCTTTCCGTTCCCATATGTGGTAAGCTTTTCCTTTAATCATCTGCTGAAGTTTTTCCTCATTAACTTTTGAAAAACTCCAGCTTGCTGTCACTTTAGAAAATTTATCAAATGCCATCTTACTCACCCCCTTTTATATAACCGGTATATTAATTTTTTTGGCCAGCTTTTAACTTATTCAATAATAGCGGCGGCTAATATAACGACACTTAACCGCCGCTATCTATTTCCAATCTCTTATTTAGCTGGCGCTACTTCATTAACTTCTACAGAGATACTCTCTACCTTTTGTTTTCCCAATACATCGGCAGCATATTTCACTGTTACTTTGTCTCCTGCCTTCAAATCAGAAAGCTTCAAGGTGACATCACCTTTGGAGATTTTTGTTTCAGGCACAACTGAAACGGCAGTGTTCGCATAAACGCTGGAAACTGCGTCTTTAAGCTGTTTAACCACCACTTCGGATTTCACCAGATCCACTGAAACTACATCTCCTGAAACCGAAATAACCTGTGGTTCCGTCTTTTCCTGAGAATAGACCGGAATAGCTATCCCCACCATCCCAATTACTGCTAAACACACTAGCGCGAGCTTCATTACTTTAATCATCCCCCCTCACCTCCTTCCATGTGATTTAACTATTACCACAATATTTGAAGCAATAAATCTACCATCTTTTTCTTTCACATAATCAACGGTAACCCTACTACCCGGCTTAATCTTAGGAAGAGGTACAATACGGCCATAGACATCTTTAATATGGGCACCTTTTGCAATAAAAAAAGTAGTCAATACATCAACCACTCTTTCAAGCTCATTTTTCTTACGCCATACCGTAAGCTTACCGGTAATTAATTCAATATCTAAAACTGAAACGTTACTGATTCTTTCAAGCTTTTTGTTCACTTTGTAGCTTCTGGGCATTTAAGTAGGTACCTTCTCATCTAGAATTCTATAGCCCACCTATCTTAAATTCTTTTTCACAAAAGATATAATATTCTCAATAGCCTTATTGACTATTTCATCGGGCATGCCATTATTAAATTTAGATTTTTTCCGCATATCGGGCCGATCATTGACATAATCAACTACCAAGAATTTCTTATCCTCTTTCATAACTATCTCTGTAGAGAAAAAATCCAATCTGCATGCCTGTTTGATTTTCTTTGTTATGGGCCAAATTTCATGTAATCCCAAACGATATATTTGCCTTAAAGAAAGCATCTCATACTCCCGAATCACAGGATGCCATCGGCAAGGAATTATTTCTCCAAAGCAATATAAAACCTTAAACCAAGCGGGTTTATTCTCCAGATTTATCGGCAAAACCTGTTCTTGTGCAAAATAACACTTATTTTTTTCTTGTCCCAATAATCTAAAAGCGTCATCTAAAGAATTGATACTCAGAGCTGTGCTATCACCACCAGAACCAGATGCTGGCTTAAGTACACATGGAACAGAGACATGCTGGATCTTCGCTTCTAGGGCTTGCCTTTCCTCCTGAAGCTTTAAAAAAACTGTTTTAGGAATAGGCAAACCATAACTTATAAACATAGAATGCATTTCAGATTTATCTGCTGATTTTTTTGCATTATCCGGATGATTTATAAAAGTAACACCTTTCCGCTTCAAGAAATCTGGCAAGCCACTAAATACCGGATCATCCCCTGAGGTACGGTTAAGAAAAAGGCGAAAATGAATATTACCCTCGCTAATATCTTTTAAAGAAGCATAGAAATTATACCCATGGAGTAAATAAGGCTTTAACCCCACTTTGAGGGCATAATCATTTAGCCCTTCCACAAACTCATTATCCTCTTTCCGGTCCCAAGCAATTCCTAAGTCAAAGGTTTCCATAGACAATTAACCTATAACCTTAATAAATAAAGCTGTCTTTTTAGACTTATCTCTTGTATAACCAATTTCTACCTTATCTTCTATTTTTAAATCTACAAGCTTCATCTGCTGATTAGAATTACCTTTAATTATGACATTTGAATCTAGGAAAAAATCTATTTCCCTCTTTTGAGTCGCGCCACTTACGATTTCTTCAATAGCGAGAGAAATTTCTTTCTTGCCATGATCGATTACGAAAATTTTACCCTCAATAGTACGTATTCATCCGGGCATTGTTTTATCCTTTTCCTTGCTTTCTGTTATCTTATGGACAGGCGTATCTTTAAGCCAAAGATTTACTATGTCTTGCCCATTCCTTAAGGTTAATACTAAATTCTTACCGTCACCATCATAGACATATTCCTCAACAAATTCTCCGGTAGAAATTATACGGATCTTTTCAATCAGGCCCTTGCGGCCATAAGAATACTCTACTGCATCACCTTCTTTTAGAATTATTTTTTCCGGCATTTCGCTCTCTCTCTAATCTTTTTTGAGGCACTATGAATAAGTCTCTGCGCCGTTAGTTTACTGATATTTTGAACAAAAGAAATTTCATCAGATAATATATTATTGACACGTTCAAACAGATTCTTTTCCGGTCCTTTTAATTTATCTACAGTATCTAAAAAAGCTAAGTCTCTTGACACTTCGGCAATCTTTAAAATATCATTACTTATAAGTTTTTCAGTATATACTTTAATACGCTCTTTATAAGGTAGTGTATCTGGCAATTCATCAAGTTTACCAAACGCCTCGAAAACCTTTGCAACCTCTTCCTTTTTTATAGGATAACGCAACATTTCGGCATAGCTGACAGGAATCATTATCTTAATTTTATTCATATAGATAATGTAACAATCCTGTTTACCATAATAAGTATTCTGCATTTCGATTGCGGCAATCTCGCAAAGACCATAAGAATTATGGATTACTTTATCACTTACTTTAAACATTTTTATTATCATTCCGACTTTCTTAGAACAAAGTTCACACGCGAATTTAGAATCTGCATCTAGCTCTTTCCTCACAATCGCCTTCAAAAGTTAACTGTCCTACTTTTTTCTTCCGGATGGTGAATTCTTCTATACTTTTGACCACTTAAGAATATTAACCTCGATACCTGATTTTAGCTCTCTTTTTAAATCAAATTTATCTAAAAATCCTGATTTTGTGTCTAAAAATATGCCCTTTTTGCTTAGATTACAGTTATTATTTAAAGCTTCTTGCGCTTTTTCTAGAGACATATTTTTATTATAAACATACATCTCTAAGCCTTTTTTCCGTTCCAACTTATAACAGTTTAGACAGATGTAGGCATCAATCTGATCAAAAATTAGCTCTTTAGCTAATTCGAATACTAAATCTGCTAATTTATCGATGTCTGTTTTCTCGAATTTGATGGGTTTAATAAAATCAATTGCTTGAACCTTTACCTTCAATAAATCAAATTCGCTGTTTATATTCCTACCTTGAAACTGAATCATCTGTCCTTTTCTTTATATAATCTATAATCTCTGAAACCTTATTCTTATCGGCTATATCTTTATCCGGAATAACAATACCGAATTCATCTTCTAAATTCATTTGTATAACTGCCATATCTAAATAATCCGCTCTTAAATCTCTATCTAACAAAGCATCATTCTTGACTTTATCCTTTGCCACACATATGGCTCCCGCAACAATAAGCTTTATCTTATCCTCAAGAAATAAAATATTGCTATTACTCATAAAAAATCTCTAAAATAAAGCTGTCCTTAATTAGAAACGGCTTATTGAAAGAGGCCTTGGTGGGGAAACTACAAATCTTTGTAATATCGAAAGATTGAATTTATATTAAATAAAGCCATTACTCTGATTCAAAGTCGCTTCTTAGTTCACCAGGGTCCCAGTATCTGTTACTTCCCCTATTTCTTCCTCACTTTCTTCCTAAAGCTTTATTTTTCTTTACCCAGGCTGCTTAACACCGCTTCAGTCTTTTTGAGTTTCTTGCGCAACATATCAGCAATCGGACGCAATACATGAAAGATATCGTGATCTTCAATATTATAGTAGATAACTGTGCCTTGTTGCCTGGACTTCAATATCCCAGCCTCTCTTAAAATCGTCAGGTGCCGCGAAAGGCTCGACTGCTGTATGTTTAAAGCCTTCATAATACTACCTACGTTCTTTTCGCCACTCTTAAGAAATTCAATTATTTGAAGACGCACAGGGTGAGCTAAAGCTTTTAAGAAATCTGCTTTTATTTTATAGGCAAGTTCTTGCATTCTATTTCCTTATTTTACAATATTCGGATATTGTAAATTATAACATATTAGAACAAATTGTCAATGAAATTCTGGAAATTTGAGAGGTATCTCCACTCAGACCGGGCAGTAATATTCGACAAGGGGACGGCATCTCTGTAAACAGGTAAACAAAAAGGCTATAACTGCTTTTAGCAATCATAGCCTTTCAACTTACGAGTTCTTACCCCTCGCATAATCGCTCGTCTTTAGCTCTGCAGCAAATAGCCCTAATCGATTAATTCGATCAGGGCTATTTGTCTCTTCTGCCCTACTTGACAATAACGCTATTATACTTTATGATACTTTTCTTATGAAAAGAATTCTATTATCTTTACTTATCTGGGTTGTCGGCTCTCTGCTCATAGTCATTCTATATTTTTCAATGCTGTTATTCGCCACTATCTTATTTCCATTCGATAAGAAACGCGCCTTGACACACGCGCAATGCTTCTGGTGGTCAGACGCAGTAATCGCGCTTAACCCTTACTGGAAATTCGATGTCAGCGGAGCTGAAAATATAGACAAGAACCGCGCATATATAATAATAGCTAACCACCAAAGCCTGGCTGACATTGTGCTGGTCTATCAGACAAAAATGCAATTTAAGTGGGTCGCCAAAGAAAGCTTATTTAAGATCCCTTTTCTTGGATGGTGCATGTCGCTGGCAAAACATATTAAGCTTGAAAGAGGAAGCTTTGGGAGTATAAAGAAGGTCTACAAGGGGGCCGGTCAATGGTTAAGAAATGGGATATCCGTCCTCTTTTTCCCGGAAGGAACCAGAAATCAAGCAGGTAAAATGGGTGATTTTAACAACGGCGCGTTTAAGCTTGCCATAAAAGAGCATGTACCAATACTACCGATACTGATTGAAGGCACCGGTACAGCCATACCTAAAGGCAGCTGGATATTCACAACAAAGACCTGCGCAAAGTTAAAAATATTGCCCGCCATAGAAACAGTCGGCTATCAAACAGCTGATTTTGCCAAACTTAGAAATTTAGCGTATTCTATTCTCGAAAAAAAATAATCTACACCAGTAATAGACTACACCCAATCCTATCGGATGGATTGGTGTGCCGCTTTCTGCGGCAAAAAAAGCTATGACCGCTTTTAGCAATCATTGCCTTTCAACTTACGATTTCTTGCTCCTCGCCTAAACGCTTACTTTTAGCTCTGCGTTCTAAACGCCGGAGAAACCAGTATTCCTTCTCATCCTAAACAGCGCAAAAATCTCTTCGATATTTTTGCGCTAGGATGAGAAGTACTTTGCTAACAAGTAAACAAGGGCAAAGTAAGGGTCCCTCATCGTTGAGCCGAGGGAAAACCTCTCTTGTTTGCGAATAACGATTATATATAGGAATTACCTTAATATATACCCAATACTGCAATTATAGAGAGGTAATTCCTCGCGTAATTTGTCCTATTTGTCCGGTCATTTTTGGTTAGAAATTGCGTAACTCTTTGAGGGATTTGGAGATATATTTGTCCACCTCTCTTTGTCCGGACATACGCAAAATCATCAACCAAATCATCAACCAAATCATCAACCAAAATCTACACCAATATGTAATGCAGTGCTCTACCTTCCCCCACTGGCTTAATAACTTTAAGCTCTACAAGCTTAGTCAATTCCTTATGAACTGCCTGAGCAGAAATTTTAAACAACTCCCGCAGATCCTTATTGCTCACCTTACCATGTATGTTAATATATTCTACAATTTTCATCTGCTTTGAAGTAAGGGGAATCTGTTCTTTCCACCCCTCTTTCTTTTTTGAGCCGACTTTTAAGACGGCTTCTCTCGCCTCGTTAACAGAATATGCCACGCCAGTAGTAAAATATTCAAGCCATTGCGTAATATCGCCATTATTGACTTGGGCTGTTTTTAAAGCGGCATAATATGCTTGTCTATCCCTGTCGTAATAATCATCTAGGGCAAATATTCTTCTATGGTCAAAACCGCTTAAGTATAGAATTAATGTTGCTAATAGTCTAGCCGTGCGGCCATTTCCATCAATAAATGGATGTATTCTTGCAATTTCATAATGAGCAATACCTGCCAATAAAACCGGATTGATTTCCCAGGCTTTGTCCAGATTAAGCCAATCTATAAATTCCTTTACGAGCCCCGGAACCTCATCTGTTTTAGGAGGCATATATTCTACCTCTTCTTTAAAACCGGTTCCACCAAAAACCCTCTTTCCCACAAATACCTGCCGGTTTCTAAAGGCTCCAGAATCGGCATTATTTTGCATCACGTTCTTACTTAGAATCCGATGGACATTTAATATATCTGCTACCTTTATTTTCCCTTTTTCAGCAAGAGTAGGGATCTTGTCTAACGCTTCCAGATAATTCAAAACCTCTTGCTTATCTTTGTTTGTAGCAATAATGTCTTTGCCTTCGGCCAAAGCCTCGACTTGTTCAAGACTAAGTTTATTCCCCTCTATCGCAGTTGACGAATGAGTATTATGTAACAAAGCCTGACGCCTTAATTTCGCCTCCCACTTAGGCACTAAATAGGCCTGTTCAATAACTTCACGCGCAGAAGCAATGGCGGTAAGGTTATTTAAAACCTTGTCTGTAACCGTATATTTTGGGTTAAGCATAAAATTGTAGGCTTTCTTCTGTTTGCGTTAAATCCATTATATCTTTGTACAAAGCGCGCGACTTCAATTCTTTTCTCAAATAATCAATTATAAATCCATCAATACGCTTCCAGATATAAGAGATAAATCTTACAGGATGTGGATTACCCTGCTTGTCGCAATAACCAAGGTCATAACTTTCAATCTTATTATAAACTATTAAAATGGCTTCTTCAAGTAAATCCTCTCCAAAACGCTGAATAAGCTCAGGGAATGCCACTTTGTAGATTCTAAAGATTAGAAAACTTATATGACGCAGAACAAGCTCATCCTTACTTTTCTTTGAGCCTTTTTGGGCCTTTTTAATTAGACGCCTTTCTTCGAATAAAGAAATTCTTGGATACCTTTGATTGACAAGCTTATAAGTATTCCACATATCTTTAGACAAGCAGTACGCAATGTGGCAAAAACTCACCCAAAAAACCTCCTAAAGCCTCTCTATCCAATAATGCCCTCACGTCTAGTTTATGGCTAAATTTAAGCGCAAATTTGGCGCATTATTGCGCAAGTAAACCATAAACTAGCAGCCATAAACTACGAGAGGATTTGGCTTAATTCGGAGATTATTCCGGCAGATTTACTGATGCTCCAGGCCAGGAAATGACACCCAAGGAAATGCAGATTTTACTCAACGGAAATAATGCCCTAACT
>JAPLLR010000013.1 GCA_026387455.1 Candidatus Omnitrophota bacterium
AGAGACAAAAAATGCACCTTCCGGAGTGGAAAAATCAATTGAAGAGGTACTTCTGCCGCAATGGCCGTCCAACTAACATATGGGAGGATATGTTCAGTATGATTTAGCACCTCCAACACCGCCGAATGAATTTGAAAATCAGGAGCCTATTAAAGGCGCAGGGGTTAGCGAAAGCCAGCCAAGCACAGGCGGCGTAGAACAAGGAAGCAGATAAGTGTAGAGAAAAATATTATTTCTTAAAGACGCGCATATAATGAAATGTGTGACCCCTGAGGATTGGTGAAAAGCATGTTAAAAAAGTTCATTGTTCATTACCTGTGGATAGCTGCTCTGGTCTTTGCGTTAGTCGTTTTTACAGACCATAAGATTATGCCCGGGCAAGGGACATGGAACATGCTTGAGCTCAGGTCAGTTGATTTCAGGTTCCTTTTTAAAAGACAACCGACAAATTCAGCATCAAAGGATATTGCGCTTATCAATATCGACGAGAAAAGCTACAAGAACATAAACCAGCCGATCATTTTTTATCATACCTATATTTCAGAGATGATCGATTTTCTGGTAAAGTCCGGCGTACGCGTAATAGGCCTTGACATACAGCTTCCCAGTATTTCGCTTGAAGAAAGGGTTAAGGGGGGGTATGACAGTGTTTATACCAAAGCGATTCTGGATGCAAAAAGAAAGGGTGTAGATGTAATTATAGGTTTTTCATCAAAAGAGAGCGCGCCTCTATGGACATACATGGCAGCTGCCGGACAGAATAATCTCGCTGTTTTTAACCTCACCCAGGATAAAGACGATTTTATACGCAGGCAGGAGTTATGGTTTGAAGAAGGTAAAATGAAATACGATTCGCTCCCCTTCTTATTGGCAAACAAATTTTCCAAATCCGAATTACCAGTACCAGCAAGCACGATACTTATTGATTACTCACTTGCCGTAGGAATCCCAAATTATCCATTTGACGAAATATACCGCTTGAGCCAAGAAGGCCCTGACAGGCAGGGATTATTTAAAGATAAGGTTGTTATAATCGGGACACTATTTACCCACGAGGATAAACATCCTACGCCGCTATACTATTCATTAGGCCCAGATAAAGGCAAAAGGACAGCCGGTACTATAATTCAGGCAACGACCTTAAACACGCTGCTTTCAAAAAGCTTTTTTCACGAACCGTCTTCAGCGACAGGGGCCATTTATATACTAATCACAGCAATACTGTCTGTATTTTTATGCTTCAACAGGAGGCCTATTTCGGCAGGGGTGTTATGTTTGCTTGAAGCAGCCGCCATTTTGTTAGTTTCGATTTACGCGTTCAACCACCTTTATGTTATCCGCCTGACACCTCTTTTCCTGGCTGCGTTTTCATCTTATGGTATGACGACCATCTTCCATTATTATGCGGAGGAAAAACATAAAAAATTGATCAGAAGCCGCTTTGCGTCTTATGTGCCGGAAAAGGTCATAGAAAAGATTATAAATAAGGATATCAGAAAATTAATGGAGGGGGAGAGCAAAGAATTAGCTTTATTCTTTTCTGATATACGTGGTTTTACCACTTACTCTGAAAATAATAAAAATAATCCAACAAGAGTGGTAAATTTCCTCAATGAATACCATAAGGAAATGACTGAAATCATCCTTGCCAATAACGGAACAGTGGCTCAGCTGACAGGCGACGGCGTATTTGCGTTTTTTGGGGCTCCCGTAGAATTTGCCGATCCGGTATTGGCTGCTGTTAAGTCTGCTATAGAAATGAGGCAGAGGATCATTGAATTAAAAACAAAATGGCGTGAGTTCGGGATAGAAGATCTAAAAATAGGCATAGGGATACATTTCGGCGATTCCATCGTCGGCAATATAGGTTCGCTTAAGAAAATGGCATATGTGGCTATAGGCGACAATACTAACGTTGCTTCGCGCATCGAATACCTAACAAAGGAATTCCATGAAACAATATTAATCAGCGAGGTCGCGTATGAACGCGTAAAAAATAAAGTTATTGCCCGGCCGCTGGGACAAGCAAAAATCAAAGGCCACACTGAGATAACAGTATTCGCTGTCGATGGATTATTAGAGTTTGTTTCAAAAAGTGCCGCGCTATGAATTTAACATTTTCTTGTCAAGGTATATCGTTTTTGCCTTCCACGGCTGTATTGGAGATGACATATCGGTGCAATCACCGGTGCCTTTTTTGCTCCTGCCCGTGGACGGCCGAAAATAATGACTGGCAGGATTCCGCTGAGCTTTCCACGGATCAATGGAAAGATGTGCTGGAAATCTTACGCCTGCACGGTATCCATAACATTTGTTTTACGGGTGGAGAAGCCCTTCTTCGGTCTGATATATGGGATATCATTGATTACGCCTCACGGCTGCGAATTCCGGTGATTAAAGAAGAGCTCGGGTCGCTGGTTGAGAAGATTTTACCTGCTAAGCTGTATCTTTTGTCAAACGGTGAATGTGTTGACGACAAAGTCCTTGATGCGTGTAAGAAATACGATATTCAGCTGAGTGTTAGTATGCCCGGGCTTCGGACTTTTAAAGAATTAACTGGCGGCGGGGACGTTGATAGGATTTTAAGCGTATTTGAAGGTGCGCGTAAGCACGGACTTAAAACTGTGGTTGGAATTACGGTTACAAAGAAGAACCTGGGTGAGCTTTATGAGACTATTGCGGCGGCGTTTCTTGCCGGAGCAACGCAGCTTTTATTGAACCGGTTTTTAGAAGGTGGTCGTGGCCGTTCATTTGTGAGGCAGCTTGAGTTGAGCCACGAGGAAATTATTAAGATGCTTGATGCCGCGGATCAGGCGTTGATCGATGCACGCAAGTATGGTTCAGTCGGGACAGAGCTACCGGCATGCCTATTTAATTCTAAGAAATATCAACGGCTTGATGTTTCCACAGGATGCTCTGCCGCAAAGGGTTTCTTTGTTATTGGTCCCTCCGGAAAGACTCGTGTATGCAATCATTCACAGGTTGAACTGGCGCATTATTCTAAAATAGAAAGTTTGAAGATCGATCCCTATTGGATGCAGTTTGCTCAAAGCGAATATTTGCCGGCTATGTGTTTTGATTGCCGTGATGCTGGGAGGTGCGCTGGTGGATGCCGCGAGGCAGCGCATATTGTTAGCGGTACGATTGACGCGCTTGATGCTTTGCTTGTTTAAAGGAGGAAAGAGATGTTTTTTATTCAAATTGTTTTATTCGTAATGTTAATGTTTGGGTTGATGGTTTGGTCGGTACGGGCACAAGAAGAAAAAACTTCTGCAGAGAAGAATAAGCCGGCGGTGACTTCGCAGAAGGTTCAGGAGATGTCGCAGGAAGATATTAAAAAGGCTTTACAAAATATCGAACGCGCTACTGAGGAATCTGAAAAGATGGGGGCGATGTGTTATGACCAGGTTGCACCCGCTTCAGAGTTGGAATATATCTGTCCCTTAGATGGAGAAAAGACGGTTTATTCCCAGGGTTCAAAAGCGTCTGCCTTGGTGATTGATATGGTTTACATGAGGAGTGAAATTAAGAACGCTCAGTCGCTAGCCAAGGGCATGAAAATCTCTTTAGATGAGCGTAAGCTTTGTACTAAGTGTTCACCTGGACTCTCCGATAAAGAACGATCAGTTACGCTGGTTGTTCAGTATGTCGATGGAAGGACTATTAGGACAGAGCGAGTTGATTCGAATGATATCGCGCATTTGGTAATTCTTTTTAAAGATGGATTGGTCTTTATAGGGCCTCATCATGGGTCAGAGCCGGGGCTAGATTATCTGGAAAAGCGCTTGAAAGTGCTTTTGGGAGAAAAGTAATTGAGGCAGGTATTCTGCGCGTATTTATCTCTCAAATAGTTACGTTATTCTCTCCCAGAAAAGACCGGACAAAACGGACATCCTGCTCCGCATCCCGAATAAACTAGGACGTATAAATAGTGCGTTGAACTTCGCAATTCGAGTAGAAAGCGAAGATTATTTAAAATTTTATCTTAACAATAATACCCATCATCCCAGATATAGGCACGCCCCAGCCCAGATGTTTTACTATTATGAAATCCGTTCATTAAATTGCTCGGAATCTTTGCATTTGTGTTAGAATATGGTCAATAAGCAAGTTGTTCATGATGTTGATTGGATGCGATTAAGTTTTTTATTAGCGGAAATGCCCTATTTAGTAATAAAAAACGGAGGAGGTTTTTGTGAAGCCATCTTATGAATTGAAAAAGTTTTGTTTAGTCTTTTTAATGGGCATGTTGATTTTTTCTTTAACAGGATGCTCAACATGTTCAAAAACCGTGGTCAAAATTCAAAGTCAGCTCGAAGAATACCCGATTTATTCCGATGTCTTTACAACGCTGCAGAGAACGGTTGTGCCTGGCCAAAAACCAACGGTTGAGATTAATCTTTATGAGATTTCAAAATACAGGCAATACGGATTTGGCAATTGGACGATTGGCGAGCCTCTCAAATCCGTAACGCGGACCGATATCATGCCGGCTCTTTATGACGGTTCAGCCGTAACTAAAAAAGTAAAACTTTTGAATTTCTTTACCATGTCCGACATCCATATTACCGACAAAGAATCTCCTAATCAGTTGATCTATCTTCAACGCTTGCATCCAACATTGCCAGTTGGCGCTTCGTTATATTCAGGGATCATGCTGTCTACCACTCATGTTCTCGACGCAGCCGTACAGACGATAAACGTCTTGCACAAACAGAATCCGTTTGATTTCGGTATCTCTCTGGGTGATACATGCAACAGCACACAGTACAACGAGCTAAGGTGGTATATTGATGTTCTTGATGGCAAGGTCATCACCCCAAGCTCCGGAGCTAATATAGGAGCCGATACCATCGAATATCAGAAGCCTTACAAGGCGGCAGGGCTAGATAAGACAATCTCCTGGTATCAGGCCCTCGGCAACCATGATCATTTCTTCATTGGTTCATTACCTGTGAATGATTTCCTTCGAAAGTCCTACATCAGTGACACTGTCTTGGCTACGGGAGATGTTCTCAGAGACCCTACAAAAATAAATAGCCCTGATTACTATATGGGCGTACTCGATGGCTCGACTCCTTACGGTGACATCAAATACGCAGGACCTGTCGCAGACTTTAAAAGCCCTCCTAAGGTTGTACCCGATCCGAATCGCCGTTCACTTTTGAGAACAGAGTGGTTGAAAGAATTCTTTACAACATCAACAAACCCGGTCGGCCACGGCTTCAACTTGGTTAACGCCAACAAGGGCTTTGCCTGTTACAGCTTCGTGCCGAAATCGACTATACCGATTAAAGTTATCGTGCTCGACGATACCCAGAGGGAAGACGATGGTTCTTTCGACATCCATGGGCATGGCTTTCTTGACCAGGCACGTTGGGACTGGCTTAAAAAAGAACTTGCGGATGGTGATACTGCCGGTCAGCTCATGATTATCGCTGCGCACATACCGATAGGCGTTGAAGTGACTAATTCCGAAGTGGGTTGGTGGCTCGATCCTCAAAATGCTGTAACCCTGCCGGATTTGATCGCTGAACTTCAAAGCCATCCGAATTTGATCATGTGGATCTCGGGGCACCGGCATTTAAATACCGTCAAAGCATTTATATCAGCGGATTCAGTTAACGCTCCCGAAAAAGGCTTCTGGCAGGTTGAAACTTCATCGTTAAGGGATTTCCCTCAACAGTTCCGCACTTTTGAGATCTATCTCAACAGCGACAATACAATTTCAATCGTTACGACCGACGTTGATC
>JAPLLR010000008.1 GCA_026387455.1 Candidatus Omnitrophota bacterium
CTCTACGCTGCGGCAAAAAGCCATACTATATCCAAACGCAGTATCCCCGCTTATGCGCTCAAAGATACTTACGGCTTCATCAATGCTCTTACCTTCCAAAAGCTTCTCTATTCCCCTATGCGTCCAGCCAAGGCGGATCTCAAGGTTTATGATCGGCTCACCTGCCACGCTAAACCTGAAATGTCCGGGTCCAATGACGCCGGCATGGACCGGCCCCACCGGAACCTCAAAAATACCCTCACCCTCTACGCGCTTAAATTGATACCGCGAACCTGTACCGGAATTCTCCTGCGGCCGGAAGAAATCCTTGAGCAGCGGATAATATCCTTTAGGCCAAACCTCATCATGCAGCTTAAGACTTCTTAAGTCTGGATTTCCGACTGGCTCGATCCCAAACATCTCTTTTATTTCGCGCTCAAAAAGACTGGCGGAATAAATATCCTTTGCAATAGAAGCGAATTTTGGATTACCAGACGCGACATCTTGACAAACAAACACCCAAGCATGTATTTGAATGCTTAAAAATCCGCAATAAAGCCTAAACACATTTGATCCTGTCCGTAAATCTTCGGCAAAAAACGTCGCAACTGCTAACCCAAGATGTTTGTGCAACAGATTGCAGGATTTAGTAAAATCAAATGGACTTACAGTAATATACAATTCATCCGGATAGAGAAAATCCAGATTAATAATATTTATATCCTCAAAAGCGAAAATACTTTTTATGTAATCAGATCGTGTCATCTTATTTACCTAAAATAAGTTGCTGGCAGTTGACAAGCAGATCGACAAGCGCCTTAGGGAGACTTAACCCTAGCCCTAACATAAAAGTACCCAGGAATATTAAAGCAAGTTTTGAACTTAGCGGCTCTTTTTGAACAGGCAATCCCTGAGGGACATTACCTAAAACTATCCTACTTATATGATTTAGCAGGCCCGCGAAAGCAAGTCCGACAAAAACAAGTATAATTATGGCGATTAAATAATGCTTTGCCTGAAAGGCGGAGATCAGGATCAGTAATTTACTGATAAATATGGAAAATGGCGGCATCCCCACTAGCGCAAACAATCCCAAGAACAAAACTATTCCCGTAAAAGGCATGACCTTGATCAATCCCTGCATCTTATCCATACTATTACTACGGTAGGCGCGCACCGCATTGCCTGCGCAAAAAAACATCAGCGCCTTGGTCACCGCGTGGTTAAAGGCATGCAGCAATCCGGCAAAAATTCCGCCAAAAGCGCCAAAACCAAGCCCTAAAGACACTAAACCGATATTTTCTACACTACTATAAGCAAGGAGCCGCTTAAAATCTTTTTGCACTAGTATAAAAGTCCCTGCGACTGCGACTGAAAGCAAACCAAACAAAACAAAAAGCTTGGCACTAAATGCGTAACCAACAGAAAGATTTGCCAACATCACAAAACGTAAAATTGCGTATAAAGATATCTTTAACAGTACTCCGGATAACAATCCGCTTATAGGAGAAAGCGCCTGGCTGTGCGCATCAGGCAGCCAGTTATGCATCGGCGCAAGGCCGGCCTTAGTCCCATAGCCAACGAGTATGAAAATAAGCGCAAGCCTTACGATCTTCGGATCAAACATGCCTGAACCGGAGAGCATGCTCACCCACTCCAGACTCTTGACCCCCGCATCTTTTGAAGAAGTGTAATAAAAGAATATCACTCCCAAAAGCGCGAAGGTGATCCCCACTGAACAGATAATAATATACTTCCAGGCAGCCTCAATTGATTCTTTTACGTTATGAAAACCCACCAGGAACGCTGAGATCAACGTGGTCATTTCGATAGCGATCCAGACTAAGGCCAGGTTGTTTAATAGCGGGACGACCAACATTGTAAGACAAAAGAGATTAAACAGCTGAAAATAAGCGATGGCCTTACGAGTAGAGATCTTTCCCTCTTCTACCTCTGCCAGGATATATCCTACGGAATATATGCTTGCTGCGAAACTGACTATAGAAGTGATCAGCAGAAAGAAAACGCTTAATGAATCAAGATAGACCCATCCCCATAAATTTACAGGAGTTCCCCCGTGAGCCAGGAAATCAATTAAGAACAAGGCGCAGACAACAAAAAGCGCCGCGTAGCCAAGCGCGTTGATCACGCCAAGCGCTTTTACCTGCCTGACAAGCAATGATACGACTATTAAAATAACCGGTATAAGGATTATCGAAGCTATCAACATAATTATCCTTTAAGCGACTTCATCTTTGATGTATCAATATGCGTAAAAAGCCTGTTTACCTTATATACAAAGACCTCGATGATGATCACAAAAACAAAGATGTCAAAAAAGAACGCTATCTCCACAAAAAACGGCATCCCACCGGATATCGCGCTGGCCGCCAAAAATATGCCATTTTCCATGACTAAAAGCCCGATGATCTGGGCAACGGCCTTCATCCGGCTGACCATAATAAAAAAACCTAGGCATACTACGGTGATGGAAACCGCAAGCGCGGCTGACTCAACCGGATCCGTAAGCGCCATGGCATTGTGGGCAAATAGATAGGATAAATACGTGAAGCCTAGCGCGATGATCAAGGAAAGCTGAGGATTTACCAGAAGCCCAAGGTCCTCTTCTACATTAATGCGGCGTATAATGCGAAGAAGCACAAAAGGTATGACAATTGCCTTAAGCACAAAGATCAACCCGCAAACTATGAACATCTCAAGGTGCCGCTGGCTTAACCCCATATAAAGCGCATAAAGAGACAGAAAAATAGCCTGGATCCTGAATGACCGGATCAAGGCAGTGATCCTTTTGGCAACCACCAGAAGAAAAGTAGCCACTAAAAACCCGCTTAAGATAATACTTAGCATCATAGTCTATATCCCCAGGCCCGCGGCTATTGAAGCAAGAAGCGCGATAAAAAAAGAAAAACTTAAGAAATCCACTACCCTGAATAGCCTCATCTTTGCTACTGATAATTCAATAAGCGCGATAGCCAGGCTGATAATGGCGATTTTTCCCGGGAATATCACCCACCCCCAGACCCCGCCTGTCATTGACGGGAAAAAATACCACGAAAGCAAAATAAAGAAAATGATCTGCTTGGTGTGACTGGCTAATTCGATCAATGCTAAAGACCTTCCCGAATATTCAAGGACCATTGCTTCATGCACCATAGTCAGTTCAAGATGCGTTTCCTGGTTGTCTACAGGCACACGCGATGTCTCAGCAAGTGTCACCATCAAAATCGCAAATCCGGCCAATAAAGTCGAAATCCTGAATGTATCTGCTCCGGACATACACAGCACAAACACCGCCACAAAAGCAATAGGCTCGGCAAAACTTGAGATAAACATCTCCCGCGATGAGCCCATGCCGCCGAATGAACTGGCTGTATCCAGCCCTGCCAAAGCTAAAAAGAAACGGCCTAATCCCAACACAAAAAAAGCGGCGATCAGGATGGCCATATCATTATTCCCAAAAGGCCCTAGCTGCGCTAACAAAACCAGGAAAAGCGCGCATATGATGCTGGCGAACACTATGACCGGAGCAGCAAGAAAAATCCAAGAAGCATGCCTTGAGATGACCTCATCCTTAGAAATCAGCTTTTGCACATTGTAGTAAGGCTGAAGGACGCTTGGGCCTTTACGCATGCGCAGATTATTCTTTATCTTCCTGATAAATCCGCTTACCAGAGGAGCGAACAAGACCAGTAAGATCACTTGCCCCGTAACCAAAATCAGATTGTTTATCGGCATCATAGTTAAAATATAGCGGCAATAGTTATCAAACCCACCAAAGTAGCAAAAATATAAAATATATACAGATGGATACTTCCCGGCTGAAGCTTGCGCATTTTAAACGCTGTTGAATAAATCAACCGTAATAGCGGTTCATAAAGAAAACGCTTGAATACCGAAGTTGTATGCGTTTCATAAGTAAACTTGCGCACATGATAAAAGGAATCTCTGATCTTCTCGCTTTTGCGGTAAGGTAAAAGGAAAAAACTGAAAGCGATCCGGAAAGGTTTTGAAAAAGCAGTTGCCGTATATTCATTGCGGCTATCCAGGGAGTAATACCCGCAATCCCAGGTATTATAGCTGACCCGCTTATTGCGTAATCCGAATCTAAACCAAAGAAATACCGCGCTGCCGATCACAAGTAAGATTACCGCGATCATCGCAGGCAAAACTGATAAAAGGCGAACTGAAATATCCGCTTTTTCTACACCTAGCGCTGCGCGCGAGATGCTTAGCAAGATGGGCATGATAAATCCGGCACCGATTCCAAATAAAATAACCGGGATAGCCAATAAAGCCATGCCGGCTTTCATCGAAAAACCGCACTCTTTTGCATCCTGAGCGCGGACACTACGCGGTGACCCAAGAAAAGATATGCCGAATGCCTTAACAAAACAAGCGGCAGCCAATCCGCTTGTCATCGCCAATGCCGCCGCGGATAAGACCATAAAGATCTTCACCCATCCTTGCGACTCTAAAACCCCGGAGAAAAAAGCCTGAAAAGTAAGCCACTCGCTGACAAAACCGTTTAATGGCGGGAGCGCGGAAATGCCCATTGCTCCGATAAGAAAAAATAATGCGGTCATAGGCATTTTCTTGATAAGGCCACCCATCTTTTCCATATCGCGTAGCCCAGATGCCTTAAAAACACTCCCCGAGCAAAGAAACAAAAGCCCCTTGAATAACGCATGATTAACCAGATGATACAACCCCGCGCACATAGCTAACACCGCGACTACAGTTTTACCCCGGCTTCCAAAAAACATCGCCGTCCCTAAACCTAAAAGGATTATACCGATATTTTCAACGCTGTGATAAGCGAGCAATTTCTTAAGATCGTGGTCCATTAACGCATAAATAACCCCTACCAAACAAGAGACTATGCCAAGCGCCAGAATAAACGCTCCCCACCAGGCTGGTCCGGGTCCTAAAAGTGTTATGAAAAAACGCATCATGCCGTATATCCCTACCTTTATCATCACCCCTGACATGATGCTGGAAATATGCGCTGGAGCCTGCGGGTGCGCATAGGGAAGCCAGATATGCAGCGGTACAACCCCTGCTTTAGTCGCAAAACCAATGAACAAAAGCAGGAAAATGATATTGCGTAGCTGTGGAGTCAATAGCATAAAAGATTGTTTTACCGCGGCATAGTCAAAAGAACCTGCGTGATTATACAGGATAAAAAATGCCGCCATAAGGCAGGCTGTGCCGGCATGGGTCATGACCAGATAAATGATCCCGGCGCGGATAGATTTTTCCTGCTTAAAGTCAAAGACTACCAGGAAGTAAGAGACGAGCGACATCACTTCCCAACATATAAGAAATAAGAGCATGTTCCCGGATAATACCACCGAACACATTGAGAAAGCAAAGATTATCAGCAATACCCAGGAAAGGATCTTCCTTTTAAGCGACTCTGCGCGCAAATACCCTATGGAGAATATTGCCGAAGGAACACAGACTAAGCCGATAACGACAAGAAAAAACACCGCAAGCGGATCAAAGAAAAAGAGTTGTTTTGGTAAAAAGTTTATCATTTACCCCTGCTGACTCCTAAAAAAAAGAAAAAACCTTCGCTCGCCAATGACACCTGCTGACAAAGGTTTCTCGTTATTCTGAGCCCAGACCCACCTTCAAACTCGGAACGACTATACTTTGGTATTATATTATCACTTTCCCAATTAAAATCAAGAGCTTCTTCTTATGAGCCAGCGTTTTCCCGCGCAAACCAATTCTGCGTTCGCAAACAAAACTTCACTAACATCAACATAACCGGCACTTCAATCAATACGCCTACAACTGTCGCCAGCGCAGCTCCAGAAGAAATCCCAAAAAGCATGGTTGCTGTGGCAATAGCAACTTCAAAGTGATTACTCGCACCAACCATTGCCGAAGGAGCCGCATCCTCGTATTTTAATTTCAACTTCTTTGCCATCCAGTAAGTGATCCCAAAAATTAAACACGTTTGGATAAAAAGCGGGATTGCTATCCATAGAATCGTTAACGGCTGAGCAAAAATAATTTCTCCTTTAAATGAAAACAAAAGTACAAGCGTAAATAGAAGCGCAATAATTGAAACAGGGCTCAACACATGAAGAAATTTATCGTTAAACCACTTTATGCCCTTAAGCGACACAATCCATTTCCGCGAAAAGTAACCTGCCACAAGAGGCAATGCCACATAGATAACGATTGATAATAATAGCGCCTGCCAGGGAACCGGCATTCTTCCAACACCCAGAAGAAATCCGCCTAAAACTCCGTAAAGCAAAAGCATGGTCAGCGAATTAATGGCAACCATAACTAGCGTATGACTGTCATTACCTTTAGCAAGGAATCCCCATACTAAAACCATCGCTGTGCAGGGAGCAATACCAAGCAAGATGCATCCGGCAAAATAACTGCGCCAGAGCGGCACTTGAAGCATTCTTAAACCTTCATGCATAACCACCGTTCCTGCGCCGTGTATAGAACC
>JAPLLR010000054.1 GCA_026387455.1 Candidatus Omnitrophota bacterium
CAGCAATAATTGCATGTATCTGATTTAGGATATCTACGCAATACTTGCGCTCTTCAATCATTTTCTGGATTCCCCGCACCTGGCCCTCTATCCTTTTTAAGGCCACTATGCTTTCTACATGACTCGGGTATTCTTTCATAATCCTCCCCTCCTTTATTACCACATATAAAATATACCATAGGGGGGTATGGTATGTCAAGAATTATTTAAAAATAATAGCAAGGATTTTATGATGGTTACAGGACTTGGAGGGCAACCGGGAATATGCAAAATAACAGGCAGGACACACTCTACACCAGCGCAAGTATAATATGAGTCTTTAAACAGGCCTCCGTCTTTTGCGCACTCTCCCAAAGTGATCACAAATTTTGGTTCAGGCATAGCTTCATAAGTCTTTTTGAGCGCAAGCTCCATATTCTTAGAAACCGGGCCTGTGACCAAAAGCGCGTCCGCATGCCGGGGAGAAGCTACAAAATCTATACCAAAGCGCTGTATGTCATATAAAGGATTGGAACAAGCGATTATCTCTGATTCGCAGGCGCCGCAAGAGCCGGTATCCACTTCGCGGATATGAAATGACCTGCCAAATTTGGCGTGAATTGTTTTCTTGAGCTCCTCCCCCATCTTCTCTATTTCAGGCGGCAGCGCTGCTCCAGTTAGGTCAAGCTCTCTTGTAACCTTGCCCTTTTTTAAGCTATTTTTAAGAATATTGAAACTCATAGGTCATTACCCGAATACGACAAATCAAAGCTCTTATTGCA
The DNA here is from genome assembly GCA_026387455.1 of Candidatus Omnitrophota bacterium. Taxonomy (GTDB): domain Bacteria; phylum Omnitrophota; class Gorgyraeia; order Gygaellales; family Profunditerraquicolaceae; genus JAPLLR01. Next base: position 762 of record JAPLLR010000054.1, read on the forward strand.
TAAAGGAAAATCCGGAATAATATTACCGAGAACGGCAAAACTTAACCCCTCCCAGTTATGAAATGACGGATCTACGATCTTGCATCGTTCAATTTTGCCTTTAGCGTTTAATCTGGTCCAGACTAATACCGGTCCGCGCCAAGCCTCAACATAACCTAACCCAATACCTTCCTTCTCTCCCACAGAGACATTGATCTGAGGATCGCAGCTATCAAGCTTTTCCAGACATTGCTGTATGATGCTCATGGACTCTTTCACTTCACCACATCTGATCTTAAAGCGCGCTGCCGCATCGCCTGCCTGTTCTTTGATCATCTTAAAAGATAAATTGCTGTAGGCGTCAGGAAAGATCTTTCTTAAGTCCTGGGCAATACCGCTTGCCCTGCCCGCAAGCCCGGTTATACCCAGATCGCGCGCCGTCTTAGCCCGTAAGATCCCGGTTGCATCCACCCGATCCATAAAAGACACGCTTGAAAAAAGCATTTCTTCAAGAGCCAGAAAATCTTTTTTAATCTTTGCTAACGCTATGCGGATCATCTCGGCCTTAGTATTATCAATACCCTGCTGCACTCCACCAACGATGTTAATCCCCTTAAGATACCGAAAACCACACAGCCCATCGTTAAGCTGTAAAATCGTTTCTTTGATCAAGCTGGAAAATTGCGCCGGAAAACTAAAACCCACATCTAAAGCAATCCCCCCCATATCATTGGCGTGATTGTATAGCCTCTCAAGTTCTAAATATAAAACGCGCAGCAACTGTGCCCGG
>JAPLLR010000053.1 GCA_026387455.1 Candidatus Omnitrophota bacterium
TGTATTGCCTGTGGCTTATGCGTCAAGGCTTGTCCGGTGGACGCTATCCGTGTGATTGACAATTTGGCGGTAATAGATTATCATAAATGTATGTCGTGCGGAAAGTGCGTAGAGGCTTGCCCCATGCATACCATAAGGATAAGAAAATGAGAATAGCTGTATTTGCTTCTGGAAGGGGAACAAATTTCGAGGCGATTGTAAAAGCGCGCAAAAAAGGTATTTTTAAGGCAAGCTTGTCGCTTCTAGTTTGTGATCAGCCTAAGGCAGGGGTAATCGCTAAAGCCAGGCGTGCAGGAGTGAAGGTTGTTTTGGTCAGAAGAGAAGATTTCTCCGGAAAAAAAGACTTTGAGGCACAAATCATAAAGCATATTCAGGAAGATAAAATAAATTTGATAGTTATGGCCGGATTTATGCGTATGCTCAGCCCTGAATTCGTACGCCGCTACAGGAATAGGGTCATCAATATCCATCCGTCGTTGCTTCCTTCTTTTAAAGGCGCTCATGCCATCAAAGACGCCTTTGGTTACGGAGTAAAAGTTACTGGAGTCACGGTGCATTTTGTGGATGAAAAGATGGACCATGGCCCGATTATCCTTCAGCAGGTGGTCTCGGTAAGTAAGTCTGATACCCTGGTCTCTTTAGAAGCGCGTATTCACAAAATAGAGCATAAGCTTTATTCTTTAGGCATTAAATTATTTGTTGAAGGGAAACTGAAGATTAAGGGTAGGAAGGTTTCTATTCAATAGGTTTTGCCCAGATCGCCGCGCGGTTTAAAATGATCCGCTTATTGGAGATCAGGTTGTTCAGTTCAGCCTCGGAAAAATCCTTAAAGTCGTAAGTCTTCACAGTCACCGCGATTATTTTCTCCACTTCTTTATCCACATTCGCGTTTTGTTTTACTTCCGGTTTTTGGAATTTCATCCTGATGCGGTTTAATATTTGGGCTGCGATAAAATCCTGCATGGTGATATCCCGGTAATTTATGGTGGTTCCGGCTTTATCGCCGATGGTTTCGGGCGCTACTTGTGTATCTTGAACCGTGCGGTGCTGGAACTCGGTGTAGGAGAGCAGGCCGTAGGCTACCTTTTTAATATCCAGGAAATAATATATCTCCCTGATCACGAAGCCGTTCTTGATATCCGCCATGACTACCGAGAAGAATTCTACACCTTCTTTTTTCTGCGGTTTCATACTAAAGATTATGCGGTTGATCACCTGCCAGATATAAATACGTTTTTGTATTGCGTCTTTACTGTATACGGCACTTTGGGCTTTTTCCGTCTCAGGCACTGCCCGGACCAGGTAGTCGAGCTTAAGCCTCTGATCTATAAACCCGCCTTTATCTTCCTCTACCACAAAGCGCTCGATAAATTTCTCAGGCTTTTTTTTCTTGTCCGGCTCAGAGACCATATCTTCGACCGGGATATAGATCCAGACAGTTGAGCCGGTCATTTTGGCAGTGACATCCATTTTATATTCGTTCTTACAGATGTCGCCAATAGCCTCGGGGATGCTTTCTTTGAGGTAGGTGTAGTCTTTATTGTATTCGCAGCCGGAGGTGTTAAAGATTAAAAGGGAAAGGTTAAGAAGAAGGGCGAACCTTGCCAAATTCTTTGAATATTGCTTCGATCTCATCATAGTTAAGTTCGTCTTTATTGACAAGTTCCTTTGCCAGACTTTCAAGGAGCGGCTCATCTTTTTTGAGAAGCTCGGTAACTTCTTTAAGGCACGATTGCAAGATATCTTGCACATCGCTATCCAGTTTAGTCTTTATTTCTTCGGACATCATTGGGGAACCAGTTCTATCCATCGGGAGACCGTGGAAATTCCCGATTAGTCCGGATTTGCCCATGCCGGCCATCCATACCATTTCATGGGCGATAAAAATGGCCCTGGCAAAATCTCCGCCTACTCCGGAAGTGGTGAAGCCGAGCTTGATTTTTTCCGACGCATAAGAGCCAAGGCATATTTTTATATCGGTCAAAAGCTCTTTTTGGTCATCTATTAGGATTTCCTCGCGTTCCGGAATCCACGTAACTCCTCCGGTGTGCCCGCGGGGTGTAATGGTGATTTTAAACACATCTTTTGAAGGAGCCATGAGATAGGTGATGATAGCGTGTCCTGCCTCATGATAAGCGATTTGCCATTTTTCTTTTTCGCTTAGCTTAATTCTTCGCTTTATGCCTAAATAAATGCGTTCGCGGGCGTCGTCGATATCTTTCATGCTGACTACTTCGCGCCTGTTGCGTATGGCGATAAGTGTGGCTTCTCTGACTATGTTAGCGATATCCGCTGGAGTGTTGCCGACGGTGATACGAGCAAGTCGGCCGACATTGACAGATTCTTTCTCGAACTTTACGTCTCTAAGGTAATACTCAAAGAGCTTTTCTCTATCCTCAAGGCTGGGCTTATCCACATAGATCTTACGATCAAATCTTCCCGGGCGCAGGAGTGCCGTATCCAGAAAATCCTCAGGGGCGTTGGTGGCGCCGATAATCACGACATTGTAATCTTTATCTTTAAGCCCGTCCATTTCTACTAAGAGCTGGTTTAAGGTCTGGTTGTGTTCAGTGGTCCCGCCAAAGCCCTGATCCAGCCCGCGTTTGGCCCCCACAGCATCCATTTCATCAATAAAGATGATGCAGCCGCCTTCTAGCTCCGCAAGCTGTCGGGCTTGTTTAAATAGGCTGCGTATTCTTCCAGCACCTACACCTACAAACATCTCGACAAATTCCGAACCGGACATGGAAAGAAAAGGGAGTTTTGCTTCGGTGGCCATGGCTTTGGCCAGGTAGGTCTTACCGCAACCCGGAGGGCCTAACATAAGTATGCCTTTAAGGATCTTTCCGCCGATACGCTGTAGTTGGGCGCGGTCAGTAATCAGGCGTACCACTTCCAGGGCTTCCTGTTTGGCCTCATCCATGCCGATGACGTCTTTCCAGGTGATCCCAACGGATTCACCGGCGATAGCGCTTTTTTTGCTCTGGGTCATGGTCTGGGAACCTTTTTTAAACTGCGCCCAGTAGATCATGTAGACGAAAACAAAGGTCTGTA
>JAPLLR010000029.1 GCA_026387455.1 Candidatus Omnitrophota bacterium
ATCGGAAGAGTGCTCAAGGAATCGCTCGCTGACCGCCTTTTTGTTTTTTAGTTTTAATTTCTCTGCGATAGCCAGGCTTAAATTTGTGACGCGGGTGGTGTGGCCGTGGGTATAGAGATCTTTGGCTTCGATGGTCGCGGCTAGCGAAATACTGAAGCGCACGAAAAGCTGTTGCTTCTTTTCAAGCTCTAGGCCAAGCTCCTTAAAAAGATGGGCATTGCGTATAGCCATGGCCATGTTTGAAGAAAGCGCGATAAAGAAATCCAGTTCGTCAACGCTCAGATCCGTACCGTTATTTTTCTTTCCTAGAAGCAAAACTGCAAGCAGGTCCTTACCGAAAAAACTGGGGATAGAAACTACGCTATCAAAAACCTGCATCTGATAAAGCACGTGCGACAAAAGCTGCTTGGTGCGTTCATCTACAGAGCGCTTTTTAAGGAATACCTTGGCCTCTGCCTCAACCACCGCCAGGCGCTGAAAAATCAGGTTCTCGCGATTGACCTTAAAGAAATGGATCAGCGGATCATCCTTATCCACCCGAGCAAAACCCACAGGCATGGTAGCCTGCAGAGAACCGCGTGAATCAGTAAGAATATAGCTTTGCTTCTCTTTGCTAAAAAGCAGGACGCTGGCGTGCACGACATGCAGCTTTTGCAAAGCTAAGCGCAGGATCATCTTGATCAGAAGTTGCGGCTCATGCACCAGGATCATATTTTTTGCCGCGGTTTCCAGCTCTTTTTTATAATCGATAGCCATATATTTTATATAAAGAATGCGATCATTTGAAAATTTGTCAACTTTTATCCATGCCAAAAGTCCTATTTGCGCTGCTTAGCTTCTGCCTGATCCAACGCTCGATGTGCTTGCGATGAAACCGCCAGTCAGTGCCGATCTTAAAAGCCGGGATCTTACCTTCCCGGGCATAGCGGTGCACGGTCAAAGGGTGGATCTTAAGATACTCGGCGATCTCTTTGGCGGTCATGATCTCTTTGTACTTGCTTGCGCGCGGCATCGTCTCACCTCTCTATAATAATCTTACTCTTAGCATATCTACGATAGTCATATATATACTAGTAAAACAGTAAAATGTCAATTAATATTTAACAAAAAAGCCATGCATTAGCGCATGGCTTGATGTATTACGAAAATCCAGCTAACCGATCTTATTCGATGATCCCTAGAAGATCTCCCGGGTGCACAGTATCTCCTTCGTGCATAAAAATCTGCATCAGCGTTCCGGATACGGGACTAGGCAAATTAAACGTAGACTTATCCGTAGTCAACTCCACAAGATCGTCTTTTTCAGCCACTCTCTCCCCCTGCTGAAAAAACCAGTAGGAAAGCGTAGCCTGGGTTATTCCTTCACCTAGCTGCGGCAAAATAACCTTTATCATTTAATTCCTCCCCCTGATTAACTGTCCCTATCAAGCGCGTCGTGAATAGATTCAGAGAGCGTCGGATGCGCAAAGATCGTATCCCTGATATTGTTGACCGTAAGACCCGAAGAAACCGCAAGCCCGATAATCGCGATAAGCTCTGTTGCCCGAGGGCCAATAATAGAGCCACCCAAAATTCTTTGCGTCTTTTTATCCCAAATCACTTTTATAAAACCTTCAGCCTCATCTAGTATACGCGCCATCCCTGAACCGAGAAAGTCAAATTTACTTACCTCTACGTCCAAGTTTCTTCCATTAGCCTCATCTTCGTTTATCCCGACACTAGCAATCTCAGGGTTAGTGAAAATACAACTAGGCACAGCAGAAGGCGAACATTCTCTAAGTGAATCACCTGCAGCGATATTTTCCGCAGCTAATATGCCTTGATAAGCGGCGTAATGAGCCAACATTATGCCTCCGGTACAATCACCCGCAGCATAAATATTTCCGACAGTCGTCCTTAAGTACTTGTCTACCGCGATATTCCCTCGCTCTAAAACCACCCCGATATTTTCCAGTCCCAAACCTTGGGAGTAGCTTGACCTCCCCACGCACACAAGCACTTTATCGAATCCCGATAGATCCTGAGTCGAAACGTCCCCCCCAGTAATCACCTTTATGCCTATTTTCTTAAAAACTACGCCGATCTTTCTGACCACTTCCAAATCAATACCTGGCAGTATCTGTGGCAGCTTCTCCACAATGGTCACCTGTGTGCCAAGGCCTGAAAAAAGGCCGGCAAACTCGCAACCAATGACCCCTCCCCCCACTATTAAAATAGACTTAGGAAGCTCTTTAGCCTTAAGGATATCATCGCTGGAAACAATCTTGCTGCCGTCAAATTTCAAAGCGCTGATCTCAATCGACCTTGAACCGGTAGCAATAAGCGAATGCTTTGTCTGTATTAACTGCTCGCCGGCTTTTATTTCTGTGGGGGATACAAATGAAGCTTCTGCACTGATGCAGTCAATACCCAAAAGCCGACTCTGCATTCCAGAACGCAACTGCGAAATGATTCTATCTTTGCGCTCCTGGATCTTTGCAAAATTAGTCGCCGCTTCGGAGTTGACTTCAATTCCAAAGGTAGCGGACTTTTTTACCAGAGAATAGATTTTTGCGGATTGGATTAAAACTTTGGTAGGAATGCAGCCGGAATTAAGACAAGTGCCTCCGACGTGCGAGCGCTCAATAATGCAGGTCTTTAAACCACGCGACCTGGCCTTTAAACAAGCGTTAAATCCGGCCCACCCTGCTCCGATGACGGTAAGGTCATACATTATTTATAAGGATAAAGTTTTAAACAACTGGCGAGAACCTTCCGCTGAGGCGGCAAAAAACTTGCGCTCCTTATCATCAAGCTTAAGCTCCACGATATCCTCGATACCGTTTGAGCCTATGCGGCAGGGCACGCCCAGGCAAACATCCTTTTCGCCGTATTCGCCGTTTAGATAAGCGCTTACCCCTAAAGTCTTTAGCTCGTTACGAGCAATGCAATTGACGATCTGGGCCACTGCCGCAGACGGAGCAAAATAGGCGCTGCCGCTGCCTAATAATGTCACGATTTCCTGGCCACGCAAAACAGTCTTTTTAACCAATGCTTCTGTCTTAGTCTCATCCAGAAGCTCACTCAAAGCTACGCCTTTTACGGTAGTGAATCTAGCTAGTGGCATCATGCCTTCTCCGTGGCTTCCAATGACACAGGCATCAATATCGGTAACCGCAACCTGCAGATCCTTACTCACCAAATTGGCAAAACGCGCAGCATCCAAAGTTATACCCATGCCAAAAAGACGGCTGGGCTTAAAACCGGTGACCTTAAGAGCTAAATATGTCATCAAATCCAAGGGGTTAGTGACAATGATCACTATAGCATCCGGCGATAGCTCCTTTATCTTAAGACATATATTTTTAAGAATTGTAGCGTTTTTGGCTAAAAGCTCTTCCCGGGTCATTCCGGGCTTACGTGCTAGCCCGGCAGTCACCACTATAATATCTGACTTCTTAATCTCTGCGATATCATCAGTCCCCAAAATATTATAATTATTCTTTAGTAGTGCCCGGGCATCCTCCATATCAAAGGCTTTGCCTAAAGCCATACCTTTGACCACATCCACTAGTACGATCTCGCCGGCCTGCTCATGACACAAGCGAAGTGCGGTCAAGCTTCCGACATTTCCTGCTCCGATTATACTTATCTTCATTTCTTTAGTTTTGCGATAATGGCATCAGCCATCTGAGATGTGCCAACAGCCAGGGGATCTTTGGGGTCAGACCTTAAATCATAGGTAACGGACTCACCTTGCGCGATAATTTCTTTAACCGCGTTCTCCAGCCTGTCCGCAGCCTGAAATTCATTCAAGTAACGCAGCATCAACACGCCTGAGAGAATCATGGCGGTAGGGTTGACCTTGTTCAGGCCCTTATATTTAGGGGCAGAACCGTGCACCGCCTCAAAAACAGCCATCCCGTCTCCGATATTCGCGCCCGGGACAATACCCAATCCGCCGACAAGCCCAGCGCAAAGGTCTGAGATCACATCCCCGTAAAGATTAGGCAGTACCAGCAAATCGAAATTATGCGGCTTCTGCACCAGCTGCATAGCCATATTATCCACGATCACATCTTCAAAATTGATTCTGCCTTCATAATCCTTAGCCACTTCGCGGGCGGTCCTTAGAAACAAACCGTCAGTGAACTTCATAATATTGGCCTTGTGCACTGCGGTGACTTTCTTGCGGTTGTTCTTCAGGGCGTATTCAAAAGCGCTCCTTACAATACGCCGGGACGCGGTCACGGATATCGGCTTGATAGAAATACCGGAATCCGGACGGATCTTCTTAAGGGTATTCTTCTCGATAGCCGCGATAATCTCTTTGGTTTCGGGTTTACCCTCTTCAAACTCGATCCCCGCATAAAGATCCTCGCTGTTTTCCCTGACTATCACTAAGTCTATATTTTTATAATAGCTTTTTACGCCTACGTATGACTTAGCAGGCCGCACGCAGGCGTACAGATCCAACGCCTGGCGGATAGCCACATTAACCGAACGAAAGCCTATACCCACTGGAGTCGTGATCGGGCCCTTAAGCGCAACTTTATTCTTCTTAACCGAATCAAGCGTACTCTGAGGAAGGATCTCGCCAAACTTCTCAATAGCATCCTGGCCCGCAAGAGCCTCTTCCCAGGAGATCTTTACTCCGGTTGCCTCCACGCAGCGCCTTGCCGCATCCGTAACTTCAGGTCCGATGCCATCTCCGGGTATCAATGTAATTGTCTTAGTCATAATTTACTTTACCTCAGGCAAGCGCGAATATTTCCGGTAGAAATTCATAATCCCACCCTCCCGCAGCAATTCCTGCATAAATGCGGGAAAAGGCTTAATCTCAAGCTCGATATTCTTACTTAAATTCCGCACCACGCCTTTCTCCAGATCGATCTGGAGCAGATCGCTATCTTCAATCCTATCCGTATCCACTTCGATCAGCGGCAGCCCGATATTAAAGCTATTGCGATAGAATATCCTAGCGAACTGCTTGGCCAACACCGCTACGATCCCCGCCTCTTTGATCACTAATGGCGCCTGTTCACGGGATGAGCCCATGCCGAAATTATTTCCTGCTACGATCATCGACTTTCCCGATACGATCTTGGAAGGGAATGTCGGATCGATATCCTCCATGATATGCTTAGCCAATTCCTTCATATCGGTTATAGCGAACTTATACCTTCCGGAGATGATAAAATCGGTGTTGATATTATCCCCAAGTCTGATGGCCTTGCCTTCTAACCTCACCCCTCACTTCCTTTCTATGCGTAACCCACAGCCCTCTAGGGAGGAGCGGGCCTTATAATTGCCTGAATTCCTCGGTATTTTTCACTTTGGTCAACGCCACATCCAGGGTGATCATTCCCCTCTGAATCAGCTCTTTGAGCGATTTATCCATAGTCCTCATCCCGTACTGGGCTCCGGTCTGCATCAACGTCGGAATCTGCTCGATCTCCGCTTCACGGATTAAGTTGCGGATACCCGATGTTCCGACCATTACTTCCGTAGCCAACACACGTCCGCGGCCGGATGCCGCAGGAAGCAGAAGCTGTGAAACAACCGCCTGAAGACAGTCAGCCAACTGGAGCTTTACCTGTTGCTGCTGATACGGCGGAAAAACATCGACGATCCTCTCTATGGTCTGAGGCGCGTCTGGTGTGTGCAATGTCGCCAAAACCAAATGGCCGGTTTCCGCGGCAGTCAAAGCCGTGGAAATAGTCTCAAGGTCGCGCATTTCACCTACCACGATAACATTGGGGTCCTGTCTTAAAGCATGCCTCAAAGCGTCGGCAAAAGAATGAGTATCCGAATAAACTTCTCTTTGCTTGATAATGCTCTTTTTATTGGTAAAGACAAATTCTATAGGATCTTCAATACAGATCATCAGACACTCGCGCTCCATGTTAATCTGATTGATCATCGCTGCCAGTGTGGTAGTCTTTCCCATTCCGGTAGGACCGGTGACCAAAACCAGGCCGTTAGGCTTGCGGGCGAGATCAGTAATAATGGGGGGCATCCCCAATTCCTGAATTGTTGGGATCTCCAAAGGAACACGACGAAATGCCGCTTCAACTGTCCCTTTTTGTAAATGCACATTGACGCGAAACCTGTCCAGGCCAGGAAGGGCAAGAGAGAAATCCAGCTCCAGCTGGCGCTCAAACATCTCCTTCTGCTGGTCAGTCAGAACCCCGTAGATCATCCGCTTTAGGTCCTGTCTATTAAGGGCGGGAAAATTAGTGCGATTAAGCTTACCGTCAATACGCAGTACCGGCGGCTCGTTATCAGTAACGTGAAGGTCTGAAGCAGCTTTTTCGATACATAAAAGAAGTAATTCTCTTATCTCCATAGATACCCCCCTTTGCGCAAAAAGCGCAACACTGGCCTATCCTATAAGGCCAGGTGTACATCAGCAAGTGGAACACCAACTTTTCCTATAAAGTTGGGTGTAATAGAAAACGGGTGTTAAAGATACTGCCTAGGATCGGCGATGCGTCCCTTAATCGCCGATGCGGCAACCGTCGCCGGAGAAGCTAAATAAATAAAAGCGTTTGGGTTACCCATCCTGCCCTTAAAATTCCTGTTTGCGCTAGAAATGACTATCTCTGCGTCAGCCGGGACTCCGTTATGCGTACCCACGCACGGACCGCATCCCGGAGCGACTACCGCTGCTCCAGCCTTGATGAATATTTCGATAAACCCGGCCCTCAAAGCCTTTAAGTACACCTCTTTTGAGCTGGGCGCGATTATAAACTTGACTCCGGGGGCCGCCTTACGCGATTTTAAAATCGCGGCAGCCACCTTAAGGTCACTGAACCTTCCGTTAGTACAGGTGCCCAGAAAAGCCTCATTGATCTTGACGCCCTTAAGCTCAAATGCAGAGACTACTGTATCTACCTGATGCGGAACTGCCACCCGCGGAGTAAGACGCGAAACATCAAGCTCTAATATCTTCTCATACCTTGCGTCAACGTCTGCCACCTGAGGTTTTATCTTTCTGGATTTAGGAACCCGACTCTTAAGCCATGCTGCGGTCAACAAATCATACGGCATAAATCCTGCTTTAGCCCCCATTTCCACCACCATATTGCAAATGGTAAATCGGCCGTCCATATCCATCTTATCGATTACCGGACCAACGAACTCCACCGCTTTATAAGTAGCTCCGTCAGCGCCGATCAGTTGAATAGCGTGTAAGATTATATCTTTTGGATATATGCCTTTAGGAACTTTGCCAGTCACGATGATCTTAAAAGTCTCTGGTACCTTAAACCAATTCTTTCCGGTTGATAACGCAATCGCAAGGTCCGTGGATCCCACTCCTGTAGAGAAAACCCCCAAAGCGCCGTAGGTGCAAGTGTGTGAATCCGCTCCCAAAACCAAATCGCCGGGCAGGACCTCTCCCGACTCCGGAATCACTTGATGACATACTCCGCAGCCGATATCATAAAGACGCGTCTTATACTCATCGGCAAAAATACGCATCTTTTTATGAACCTTTGAAACCCCTTCGCTAGGCGAAGGGGCGCTGTGATCGATGACCATGCAAAACTTGGTACTAAGCTTCTTTAACCCCAACTCCCTGACCCTGTCGATAATGATCGATGAGGTACCGTCCTGCCCGAAAGCAAAATCCACGTTGCAGATAGCGAAATCACCGGCAGAAAGACTTCTTCCCGCATGAGCGCTTAATATTTTCTCGGCTATAGTTTTACCCATTTTATACTATTTTTAAAAATTCCTCTATCCTGTTTAGGCCCTTTTCCAACTGTTCCATGCTGGTGGCGTAGCTGATGCGCACAAAATCATCCGCGCCGAATCCGTTTCCCGGGACAAGGCTGACAAACAATTCATCCAAAAGCCTGTTGGCAAAAACCAAAGAACCAAGCTTTGTCTTTGAGATATCACAAAATATATAAAACGCCCCCTTAGGGACAACACAAGAAAAGTTTTTCATTCCGGATATCCTAGAAACGCAGTAATCCCTCCTCTTCTGAAATTCAACGCAAAGCTTCTTCGAGAAATCGTCTCCTGCACCCAATGCCGCCACTGCCGCCGCCTGACTTATAGAAGCAGGGTTTGAAGTAGAGTGGTCCTGTAGATTTGATATCGCGCTTGCAATATCCTTAGGCGCACCAAGATATCCAATGCGCCAGCCGGTCATGGAATGGCTCTTAGAAAGACCGTTTACCGTAATGGTCATGTCATAAATATCTTTATTCAAACTTGCGATGGAAAAATGTTTTAAGCCGTCAAAAATGATCTTCTCATAGATTTCATCGCTGATGACAAAAATTTTCTTCTCAACGCAGATGCGGGCAATCTCTTTGATCTCTTCGGGGCTATAAACGCAACCGGTGGGGTTTGAAGGGCTGTTTAAAACAAGAAGCTTGGTTTTGGCGGTAATATTTTTCTCAAGGTCTGCGGCAGTGATTTTAAAACTATTGGCCGAGGAAGTTTTCAAAAAACGTGGGGTTGCCTCGCAAAGCGAGACCATCTCCGGATAGCTTACCCAGTAAGGCGCGGGAATCAGAACCTCGTCCCCGCGGTTGACTAAAGCCAACATTACATTGACAATGCTGTGCTTTGCCCCGCAGGAGACCACGATCTGCCCGGGCTCGTAGAAAATAGAATTATCTTTTTTAAATTTCTCCGAGATGAGCTTTTTTAATTCCGGAGTTCCAGTGGTAGGGGTGTACTTAGTAAAGCCGGCACGGATAGCTCCGATCGCCGCCTCTTTGATAAAGTCAGGGGTATCAAAATCAGGCTCTCCCGCCCCGAAATTGACGATATCATGCCCCTCCGACTTCAGTTTCTTTGCCTTGGAGGTGATGGCCAGCGTTGAGGAAGGATTGACACTAGTTAAACGATTCGCGATCCTCGCGCTATTTGGCATCTTATAGAGAATCACTCTTCTTCTTAAAGATGTTCTTTATTCCACCTAAGAATTTCTTTGGAGCCTTCTTACTCACTGGAGGATGCTCTTTGACCGCAACCTGCGTTTCATGCTTACCCTGCTTCTCTTCTGCGGCATCTCCCTCGACCACCTGGCCGGATGTATCCTCGACTTTTGATTCTTTTGCCTTCCTGGGCTTCTTGACCTCTTTAACTTTTATTTCGGTAAGTTCCCAGATGACCATGGAAGCGTCATCCCCGCGCCTGTTTCCGATATTGATGATGCGGGTATATCCGCCGGTGCGCTTGGTAAAACGCGGCCCGATATCCTTAAAAAGCACGCTAACCAGTTTGTGGTCTCCCAGCACCTTGAATGCAAGCCTACGGCCGGCAATGGTGTTAACTTTAGCCCAAGAGATAAGCTTATCGACCACCGGCTTCGCAGCCTTAGCCCTGGTCAGCAAGGTGCGTGTCCTTTGATAGATTAGTAGATTACGTACCATGCTTTCTACGGTAGCTTCTCTCCAGCTTCTGTTGCGGTTCAGTTTATAACGAGATTTGCTGTGTCTCATCGGACTATGCTTTCTTTAATTTTTTGGGGTCAACCTGCATTCCCAGGGTCAATCCCATACCCATAAGGAGTTCCTTGATCTCGGTCAGGGACTTTTTGCCGAAATTCTTGAAACCCAACATCTCATCTTCCGCTCTCTTTACTAAATCAGCGATAACCTTGATTCCGGCTTCACGTAGACAGTTGGAGCTGCGTACCGACAATTCCAGCTCTGAAATCGGCAGCCTTAACTTCTCGTACAAAGCCACATCCTCCTTAGTCATCTCCGGCTCTTCCTCGGCGATCTCTTCAGGCAGCTGCCCAAAATTAACAAAGATATCCAGATGCCTCTGGAGAATATTTGAAGCGTATAAAAGCGCATCTTTGGGAGTGATCGAGCCATTGGTCCATATCTCAATATTAAGCTTTTCGTAATCCGTGCGCTGGCCGACCCTGGTATTTTCTACCGAAAAATTCACTTTCCTAACCGGAGTAAATATCGAGTCCACAGGTATCACGCCAATAGTCTTATCTTCGCGCTTATTCAACTCAGCCGTAACATATCCACGGCCGCGGGAAACCTCCATCTCAAGATTAAACTTGGTGTCCTTGGTTAGGGTTGCAATATGCAGATCCGGATTAATGATCTCGATAGTCTCATCCACATCAATATCCTTTGCCGTAACCTCGCCCTTTTCATCAGTCTTGATGGAAATAGTCTTGGGTATCTTTGAGTGCGAATTGAGCACTAGGCTTTTTATATTCAGGATTATTTCCGGAACATCTTCAAGCACGCCCGGAATAGTGGAAAACTCATGCTGCGCGCCCTGAAACTTCACAGAACTCACAGCGCTGCCTTCAATAGAAGAAATCAGTACGCGGCGCAGAGAATTACCCAATGTCACCCCGTAGCCTCTTTCAAAAGGAGCGGCTGAGAATTTACCGTAAGTGTTAGTATAGGTAGCCTCGTCGCACTCCAATCTTTTCGGTAACTGAAAATCACGCCATTTTATACCCATTTCTTAAGACCCTCCTTCCGCGGAAAGCGGAACACTGGCTTATCCTATAAAGCCAGGTGATATTATATTTTTAACTACAACTATAATCCTGGCTCTTTACTTTGAATACAACTCGACGATTAGTTGCTCCTGGATCGTCTGCTGGATATCTTCTTTCCCAGGATGCCGGGTGACCTTGGCGCTGAATTGGCTCTTATCAAACTCAAGCCACGAAGGCACGGTCCTATCCTTAGAAAGTTCAAAATTATCCTTGATCTTATTCATCGCCTTATCTTTTCCCTTTACCTGTACAACGTCATCCTTATCCACCAGGAATGACGGGATATTCACGCGGCGGGAATTGACATAAACAAAATTGTGGCGAACGATCTGGCGCGCCTGCACACGGGAAACCGCAAGATCCATGCGAAAGATAACGTTATCGAGCCTGCGCTCCAATAACTGCAAAAGCACCTTGCCAGTGACACCCTTGGTCTTGGCCGCGGTAATGAAATACCTGCGGAATTGCTTTTCCCTGACCCCGTATATTCTTTTGACTTTCTGCTTTTCACGTAGCTGCACACCATAGTTTGAAAGCTTTGACCTGCCTCCCTTGCCCCTGGACTGTCCGTGCTGACCCGGAGGAAAAGCGCGCTTTGTAGCCGCACATTTCTCGGTATAGCACTTCGGCCCCTTAAGGAAAAGTTTCTCTCCCTGGCGGCGACACAACCTGCAGACTGCATCAATATAACGACCCATAAAATTAGACTCTCCTTTTCTTCTTGGCACGGCAACCGTTATGAGGAATAGGAGTCACATCCCTAATTATAGTAATGACCAATCCGGATGCCTGCAGCGCCCTGATCGCGGATTCACGTCCGAAACCCGGGCCCTTGACATACACTTCCACTTCCTTGATGCCGATTTCCTTGGCCTTACGCGCTGCGTCAGTTGCGGCAATCTGGGCGGCAAACGGCATAGATTTTTTGGAACCACTGTAGCCGACCACGCCGGGAGCAGACCACGCAAGCGCATTCCCCTGCTTATCGGTAATGGTGATGATGGTATTATTGAAGCTCGCCTGAATATGCGCGATGCCTGAAGTAACGCCTCTTGCTAGCTTCTTTTTCTTCGCTTTTTCTTTTGTTGCCATTAATTTTCTCCTTCCGCAGAAAGCGGAATACCAACCTTTCCTATTAGGTTGGGTACAGCAGAAAGCGCAACACGCCTCGCCTTTATAGGATAGGCGAGCGTGCACTTTTTGTGCTACCCGCCAATCCTTTATGGCGGGGTGTATAAGTAAATCTATTTTCCTGGCGCTCTAGGTGCAGCCTTTTGAGTCGGAGCCGCTTCCTTCTTCATCAGCACTGCTCCGCCCTTACGTGGCCCCTTGCGGGTCCTGGCGTTAGTCTTTGTACGCTGGCCGCGTACCGGGAGTCCTCTTTTATGACGCATCCCACTCCAGGAACCGATGTCCATAAGCCTTTTAATATTCTGGGAAATATCCCGGCGCAGATCCCCCTCTATTCTCATACCGTTTTTCTGTATCACTCCCACGATAGCGGAGATCTCGAGATCCGAGAGGTCCTTTGCGCGCTTACTTAGCTCAATATTAGCTTCCTTGAGTATCTTGACAGAAAGCACCCTTCCTACGCCGTACAAATACGTAAGAGCGATATCCATTCTTTTTTCTTTCGGGATGTCTACACCTAAAATTCTTGGCATTATTTTTACCCCTGTCTTTGTTTGTGCTTAGGATTCGTGCAAATTACGCGCACTACGCCTTCTCTTCTAATGATCTTACACTTATCGCAGATTCTCCTCACCGAAGCCTTTACTTTCATTTTATTTCACCTTTTAGGCCCTTCCTTAATCGGATAGGAAGGCCTACCCCTGTGGGGTTATTTGACCCTAAAGGTTATCCTTCCCCGCGTAAGGTCATACGGAGAAAGCTCTAATTTCACCTTGTCACCAGGAAGTATCCTGATAAAATGCATGCGCATCTTACCTGAGACATGGGCCAGCACCACGTGCCCGTTTTCCAACTCCACCTTGAACATAGCGTTGGGAAGCGCCTCAAGGATTTTGCCTTCTGTCTCGATAAGTTCTTCTTTCATAAATCTTTTCTTTATTGCTCCTTCGTCAGTATTTCTGGACCCATTTCAGTAATTGCCACTGTATGTTCAAAATGAGCTGAAGGAAGACGATCCAGGGTCACTGCGGTCCAACCGTTTTCCAGTATTTCTGCTTCCCACGTCCCCATATTAACCATGGGCTCAATAGCAAAAACCATCCCGGCTTTTAAAATCGGGCCATGATTGGGCCTGCCAAAATTCGGTATTTCCGGTTCTTCGTGCAAAGAACGACCTATGCCATGACCTACAAATTGTCTTACAACGGAAAAACCGTTTTTTTCAACATAATTCTGAATACCATAAGAAATATCAGAAAGATGGTTACCTACCTTAGCCTGCTTGATTCCTTCGGCCAAAGACTTCTTAGTCACCTCAATCAGCTTTCTTTTCTTAGCGTCAATATTTCCGACTGGAACTGTTACTGCGGCATCAGTGAAATATTCCTGATAAATGACACCTAGATCGATGCTGATAATATCGCCTTCTTCTAATCTCTTCTCATCCGGCATCCCATGCACAATTGCTGCATTAGCAGAAGTACATGTCGCAAAAGGATATTCCTTGTAACCTTTAAAAGCAGGCTGAGCGTTTTCTTTGAGCACAAGCTCTTCTGCTAGAGCGTCGATTTGAGCAGTTGTTATGCCAGGCTTGACTATCTCCTGCAGCTTTCTCAAGACGCGAGCCAAGATCCTGCCTGAGACCCTAAGCATTACCAAGTCATGCTCAGACTTTAAGGGAATCATTATGCGTATCAGCGATCTTTATAATTTTTTTAAGAACAATTTCCGGCTTTTCATCGCCGGCCAGCCTGTATAATTTCTTCTGATCCTGATAATAATTTATTAATGGAGTTACTTCTTTCTTATACACCTCAAGGCGCTTCTTGACCGTCTCTTCTTTATCGTCTGACCTTTGATAAAGTCCGGCAGAACAAGTATCACAAATTCCGTCCACCTTTGGCGGCATATTAGTGATATGGTACAAAGCGCCACAGGAGCTACAGACCAGTCTTCCGGAAAGCCGCTGAATGATAATAGCGTCGGCGGTATCCAGATAAACCACAAAATCTATATCCATGGCTAATTTACTTAGCATGTCATCAAGAGTCTTAGCCTGCGCGATATTGCGCGGATAACCATCGAGGATAAAGCCCTCCTTTACATCCGCTCGGATAAATCTCTCCTCAAGCATATTCGCAACCAATGCATCCGGAACCAGCAGGCCCTTATCCATGAAATCCTTTGCCTGTCTACCCAGCGGGGTCTCGCCTTTGACATTTTCACGCAACAGGTCTCCGGTAGAAATATGCGGCGTGCACACTTTCTCAGACAAAACTTTAGCCTGGGTGCCTTTGCCTGCTCCGGGAGGCCCAAAAAGGATTATCCTCATTATTTTCTTCCTTTGATGCCGCTCTTGATAAAACCTTCGTAATGATGGGTCAATAAATGCGACTCAATCTGCTTTAGGGTGTCCAGCATGACTCCGACAGTAATCAGTATCCCTGTTCCGCCGAAAAATGACGCTACTAGATACGGCACCTTAAGCACGGCCATGATGAAGTCCGGAAATATCGCGATCACCATAATAAACAATGCACCAGCGAGAGTGATCCTGGTCATTACAAAATCAAGAAATTCAGCTGTGGGTGTACCCGGACGAATCCCAGGAATAAATCCCCCGTGCTTTTTCATATCATCAGCCAGGTCATTGGGATTAAAAACGATGGCCGTATAGAAATAACAGAAGAATATGATAAGTAAGCCGTATATAGCGGTGTAAAGAAAATGCCCACGCACCAGGTTTTCCGCCAAATTTTTAAATCCAGGATTAGGAATAAATGAAGCCAATGTGGCAGGAAACAGAATGATCGACTGAGCAAAAATAATGGCGATGACGCCTGACTGATCCACCTTAAGCGGGATATACGTGCTGGCTCCGCCGTATATCTTACGTCCCACGATCCTACGCGCATACTGCACCGGGATCTTGCGTATTGCCTGGGTGATCATGATAACTGAAAATACTACCCCCACCAACAGCACCGCCATGATGATCATCGTGAAAGGCTGGATGGTCCTGTGGGAAAGCGGAAAAATCATCGCGTAAAGCTGATTAAAGGCCGTGGGGATTCTTGAAATAATACCTGCGGCAATGATCAGTGATATACCATTACCGATGCCTTTTTCCTGTATCTGCTCGCCCAGCCACATGATGAATATCGTGCCGGTGGTAAGAGTCAGAACAGTGATGATCCTGAATCCCAACCCCGGATTCATCACGATCTGGAAACCCTGGAAATGCTCAAGCCAAAGAGCGATAAAATATGATTGAATTATTGAGAGCACTACCGTGCCGTAGCGGGTGATCTGATTCATCTTCTCATACCCTGCGCGGCCTTCTTTGGCCAGTTTCTCAAGCGCCGGGATCACCGCAGTCAAAAGCTGCATGATGATAGATGAGGATATATACGGCATGATACCCAGAGCGAATATTGTCAAGCGCTCCATAGCGCCTCCGGAGAACATGTTGATTATGCCAAAGAGCGCTCCCCCTTGAGTCTCGCTTACCTGCTTGAAAAGCCTGGCTAATTCGCCACCGTCGATTCCGGGGGTGGGTACATAACAACCTATACGATAGACCGCAAGCAAAAGGCCGGTAATAATCAGCCTTCTCTTTAGGTCCGGTATTTTAAACGCGTTTACTAAGGGGCTAAGATCAACCAGCGATGGCATTAATGGTCTCCACAGTGCCGCCGGCCTTCTTGATCTTGTCTATAGCCTGCTTTGAAAAGGCATGCGCTTTTACCGTGACCGCTGCCTTTATCTCTCCGTCACCTAAAACCTTGATCAATTTCTCTCTATTCTTGATCAGCCCGCGCTCTTCAAGAAGCTCAGGCCCGATAAGCGTTTCTTTGATGCGGCTCAAATCTCTTAAGTTTATGATCTGGTAAACTTTTTTAAAGACGCTGGTGAAACCGCGCTTAGGAAACCTGCGGATCAATGGAGACTGCCCCCCCTCAAAACCCAAATAAAAATGCCTTCCTGCACGAGAGGTCTGACCCTTGCTTCCGCGGGTGGATGTCTTACCGTGACCGGAACTGGGGCCCCTGCCTAAATACTTTCTTTTCTTATGCGCGCCGACCGGAGCCTTGATATTATGCAACCCAAAATAAGATTCCTTAACTTCAGGCTTTGCCTTTTTAGGAACATAGGACTTCTTTACCGCAGGCTTCGAAGGGGCTCTATCTTTCGCAGCTTCCTTATGGTTGTTATCTTTACCTAAACTCTTTTTATGTTTTACTATTTTTTCTGTCATTTTACGTTATTCCTGTTCTTATTGAAGTGCTTTACGCCTTCAGGCCCCTTAACCCCTCGGCAGTGGCTTTAATGACATTCACCGGATTATTCGACTTCAGGGATTTAGTAAGAATATCCTTGATGCCTGCGGCTTCGCATATCGCGCGCACCGGGCCGGAGGCAATAACCCCGGTACCTTCGGATGCCGGTTTAAGCATCACTCTTGCCGCCCCAAAGTGTCCGACGGTCTCATGCGGGATCGTCGGTCCCTCGAGGGGAACCTTGAAAAGGCTCTTCTTAGCTTTAGTCAGGGCTTTCCTGATGGCATCAGCGACTTCATTAGCTTTCTCCTGAGCAAAGCCTACCTTACCTTTTGTGTCGCCCACGACCACCAAAGCGCTGAAGTGCATCTTTTTGCCGCCCTTGGTGACCTTGGTAACGCGGTTGATGCTGATAATCTTCTCGATTAATTCCGGCTGATGCTCGATATTAAGTTCACGCATAAGTTAAAACTCCAGTCCTCCCTTTCGCAAAGCCTCGGCAAACGCCTTGACCCTGCCGTGATACAGATATCCTGCGCGGTCAAAAATGATCTTGGTGATTCCTTTTTCCTTTGCCTTCTGAGCAAAGAGCTGGCCGAAGACCTCAGCGGCCTTGATATTGCCGGCGGTAGGAAATTTCTGCTTCACTGCCTTATCCATAGTTGAAAGCGAAAACATTGTCTTATTGGCAGAATCATCAATGACCTGAGCGGTAAGATTCTGGAGGCTGCGCTGGACCACAAGCCGCGGCTTAACTTCAGTACCCCACATCTTCATCCTGATCCTGCGGTGCCTTTTTAACCTTGACACTACTCTCTTATTCACGAATTAACCCTTCCTTGATTATTTGGTTGTCGCCTGGGCCTTACCGACTTTCTTCTTCACGTATTCACCCACATAACGGATACCTTTACCTTTATACGGCTCAGGAGGACATACCGCGCGTATCTCACTAGCCACTTTTCCGACTATTTCTTTATCAATGCCGCTCACCACCACCTGCGTGGGTTTAGGGCACTCTACCTTGATCCCTTCCGGAACGGGAAAATTAACCGCATGAGAATACCCCAGCTGCATATTCAAGATGTTTCCCTGAATAGCGGCCTTGAAACCGATTCCTATGATCTCAAGCTCCTTGACATAACCGTCAGTCACACCCTTAATCATATTGTTCACTAAAGCGCGAAAAAGTCCGTGCATAGACTTATCCACTTTAGAATCCCCGGAGCGGTTCACGAAAACCTGACTATCCTTTACCTCAATACCGATACGTCCGGCAAGCTGTCTTAAGAGTTTCCCCTTAGGACCCTCAATACAGATCACGCCTTCCTTGACCTCGACTTTTACACCGCTTGGTATTGCTACTGGTTTCTTACCTATACGAGACATTAACGAGTCCTCATTTTTCTTCTTGGTTTACCAGATGTAGCCAATGACTTCTCCGCCCACACCCAGTTCGCGGCACTCTTTATCCGTAATAATGCCCTTAGAAGTTGAAACTATGGCCATGCCTTTGCCTCTTAAAACCCTGGGCATCTTTTCACACTTAACATAGACGCGTAGACCCGGCTTGGAAATACGCTTGATCTTCATTATCGCGGGCTTTCCGGCAATATACTTTAGATAAATCCTGCATATGCCCTGCTTCTTATCGTCAATCAGCTTAAAGTTCTCGATATAGCTTTCCTTCTTCAGGATCTCTAAAATAGACCTTACTGTATTTGAAGATGGCACGTCCACATTCTCTTTTTTCACCATCATGGCGTTACGCACCATTGTAAAAGCGTCCGCGACTAAATCAGTTCTTGACATCTACTTTCTCTCCTTAATTTTTTAGAAAAGCATACCCAGAAAGTTACCCAGAAAGGGTAGCCCTTCCTATCCTCTATAGGAAGGGGCTTACCAGCTTGCTTTTCTGATACCCGGGATCAGCCCCTGCCAGGCAAGCTCTCTAAAGCATATACGGCAGAGCTGGAACCTGCGCAAGTACCCGCCCGACCTGCCGCAGATCTGGCAACGGTTGTATTTGCGGGTGGAAAACTTCGCAGGCCTCTTCCAACGAGCTAACTGTGAATTCTTCGCCATTGTCTATTATCCCTTTTCTTTAATTTCAAAAGGCATACCGAACGCCCTGAGCAATTCACGGGCCTGGTCGATAGTCTTTGCGTTCTTTATCACGAAAGTTATATCCATGCCCTGAGCACGGGTGATGCGGTCATAATCGATCTCGGGGAATATGCCCTGCTCCGTAAGGCCCATGGTGAAATTTCCGGCCTTGTCAAAAGAATCAGACGACACGCCTCTAAAATCGCGAATGCGCGGCAGCGCCACATTAATCAGGCGGTCCATAAACTCATACATGCGCACGCGCCGCAAAGTCACCTTGCAGCCCACCGGCCCACCCTCCCTGACTTTGAAATTCGAAATAGCCTTTTTAGCGCGCCTCATGATCGGCTTTTGCCCAGTGATCGCACCCAGCTCCTCCATAGCTCTCTCGAGGATCTTGATATCCTGCAAACCCTCGCCTACGCCCATGTTGATGACGATCTTATCCACGCGAGGCACAGCCATACGATTCTTAAATTTAAAAGACTCCATCATCTTAGCGGTGATGTCGCCTCTGTAACGAGTAAGCAATCTAGGAGTATATGTATTAGTCGCCATATTAGAGCACCTCTTTACAAGCTTTACAAATCCTTGACTTCTCGCCTTCTTTAGTGACTGAAAAACCTACGCGCACCGGCCGGTTGCAGGCCTTGCAAACAAGCATGAGGTTTGCCATCTGAATAGGCATTTCTATCGTAACAATCCCACCCTTCTGATCCTGGCGCGTGGGGCGCTGATGTTTTTTGACCGTATTCACGCCTTCGACCAGCGCGCGGCGCTGGGCGGCGTAAACATTGATGATCTTACCTTTTTTTCCGCTGTCTTTTCCTTTGATGACCTGGACTGTATCGCCTTTTCTAATCTTAAGCATTTTAATTATTCCTTTATATTACTTCTATATTACTTCCGGTGCCAGCGAGATGATTTTGGAAAAATTCTTTTCCCTTAATTCGCGGGCCACAGGTCCGAAGACGCGCGTGCCCCTGGGGTTGTTCGCCGCATCGATAAAAACTAAGGCGTTGCGGTCAAAACGCAGGATCGATCCGTCAGAACGCCTTATAGCTTGTTTAGTTCTGACGATAACCGCCATGGCCACCTCGCCCTTTTTCACTACGGCGTCAGCGGAAGATTCCTTAACATTAACCTTAATGACATCACCAAGCTCAGCGTGAGGTTTACCTTTTCTATATAAAACTCCGATCATAGAAGCTTTCTTGGCTCCGGTATTATCGGCTACGTCTAAGATTGTACGAAGCTGGATCATGTGGTCACCTCTTTTAACACGACGTGCGGGGCCTCAGCCTTCTTGATGACGCTAACCACTCTGAAACGTTTGTCCTTTGAGATCGGCCGGGTTTCCTCTATACGCACGGTATCCCCCAACTTCGCCACGCCTGACTCATCGTGCGCCTTAAATTTATTGGAAGACTTCATGATACGCGAATATTTGGGATGCTTGCTCACGCGCACCGTCCTGACTACAACAGTCTTTTGCATTTTATCGCTGACGACAATACCTTCTAATACTTTTCTTTTGCCCATTTTATTTCTCTTTCTTGCCCAGAAGGGGCAGGCCTTCTCTACCTTTAAAGAAGGGCCTTAGCCCAGCAGGGACAACCCTTATTTTCCTATAAAGATTTACCTTTGGCGCCTAAGAGCGTCTGAATGCGGGCGATATCCCGCTTTACCAGGCCGAACATATGCGGTTTCTCCACTCTGCCGGCATAACGCTGCTGGTTAAGCTTAAATAGCTCATCCTTAAGAGTCTTGTCTTTCTGTATCAACTCATCTTTTGAAAGGCTTTTAAAATCCTGCTTCTTCATTGTGATAATCCCCTTATCTATGAGTACGGGTGACGAACTTGGTCCTGACAGGTAGCTTGTAGGCTGCCAGGCGAAAACACTGACGGGCATACTCTTCGGGCACGCCCCCCATCTCAAAAAGAATCTTTCCCCTCTTGATGACCGCGACCCAGTGAATAATATCGCCCTTACCCTTACCCATACGCACTTCTGCCGGCTTCTTGGTGATGGATTTATCGGGAAACACCCTGATCCACATCTTGCCGCCTCCGTGCAACTGTCTGGCGATGATAACGCGCACCGCTTCTAACTGCGTATTCTTCAGCCATCCGTTCTCAAGAGTCTTGAGGCCAAACTCCCCGAACGCCAGCTGCGCCCCGGTGGTAGCTATACCACGACGCTTTCCTTTGGTTGACTTACGATATTTTACCCTCTTGGGCATCATTAACATTTTAATTTACTCCCCAATCAACTATTTTGGGCCGTTTGCCTTACTTCTTCTTTTTTAGCTTCTTGGACGCTGGTTTCAACACGCTTAATCCCAGGCCTGCCCAGAATATCGCCCTTGTATATCCAGACCTTGACACCGATAAGGCCGTATGTAGTTATAGCCTCGGTGAAACCGTAATCTATATCCGCTCGCAGAGTCTGCAGAGGAATTGAGCCCACGCGGTAAGTCTCGGTACGGGCTATTTCAGCACCATTCAGACGCCCGGCACAGGTAGCACGTATTCCCTTTGCTCCGGAGTTCATCGCCTGTTCCATAGCGCGCTTTACCGCGCGCCGAAATGCCACACGTTTCTCAAGCTGCATAGCGACGTTCTGGGCCACCAGCTGCGCGTCAATGGCCGGATTCTTCACTTCCTCTATATCAATAGCCACTTCTTTCTTCACCATGCTGTTTAAGTCTTCACGCAAACGCTCGATATCCGCTCCATGGCGGCCGATGATAATGCCCGGACGCGCGGAAAATATGCGGATTTTGACCTTATCCGCAAGGCGCTCCACCACAACATTTGACACCGCTGCCTGCTTGAAGCGTGCGCGGATAAACTTGCGGATCTTGTAATCCTCGGCGATAAACCGCGGATAGTCCTTACGGTTTGCGAACCAACGGCTATGCCAGGTCCTAATAATTCCAATCCTTAGAATGAATGGATGTACTTTTTGTCCCATGCAATTACTCTCCTGACTTTAGATCTAATTCGATTTTGATATGACTTGTCCTACGCAGTATCGGGGCCGCCCTGCCAAACGCCGCGGCTTTAAACCGCTTCCAGCTAGGCCCAACGTCGCAGACTACCTTTGATACATAGAGCTGATCAATAGTAAATCCTTTTATCTTAGCATTAGCGATCGCGGACTTCAGGATCTTGATCAACGGCTCCTTCGGCCTCTTATTAATAGTCAAAAGAATGCTCTCTGCCTCATGCGCGTCTTTGTTGCGGATCAGGTCGATGACCTGCCGCACCTTTGTCGGTGAATATCTTAAGTATTTTCCTTCGGCTTTTGCAATCATTTGATGAGCCCTCTATTTCCTTCTAGCGAATCACTCCGCCGAACGCCTGCAAAATTATGGAACAGAATTTTGCGGCGTTCATGAGGCGGAGAAATATTAAGTTTTCTCCACAGCCTTCTTCGATTTCACGCCGCCGTGTTTCCTGAATATACGGGATGCAGCAAACTCACCCAACTTATGCCCCACCATATTTTCGGTGACAAACACCGGGATATGCTTATGACCGTCATGCACCGCGAAAGTCAACCCCACAAAATCCGGAATAATAGTGGAACGCCTGGACCAAGTCTTTATGGCCTGGCGTATTCCGGACTGACGCGCCTTCTCGGCTTTCTTCAACAATTTCTCATCGACAAACGGACCTTTTTTAAGTGATCTTGGCATGATTATTTCTTCCTTCTATTTACAATAAATATATTAGAATACCTCTTGTGTTTCCTGGTCCTATAACCCTTAGTCGGCATACCCCATTTTGAAACAGGATGCGGATTACCCTGGCCGGACTTACCTTCGCCGCCGCCGTGCGGGTGATCCACGGGATTCATAGCCAGACCTCTTACTGTCGGGCGTCTCCCTCTCCAACGATTCCTGCCGGCCTTTCCGTAAGTAATTCTATCGCGCTCGATATTGCCCACCTGGCCGATAGTAGCGTGGCAATCTAAACTCACCAATCTCACTTCTGCGGAAGGCATGCGTATATGCGCGTGATCTCCCTCCTTAGCCATGATCTGAGCGCTGGTGCCTGCGCCTCTAACTACCTGTCCGCCCTTACCTTTATTTAATTCCAGATTATGGATCAGGGTGCCGGAAGGAATGTGCCTAAGCGGCAGACAGTTGCCGATCTTCATTTCCGTATCCTTCTGGTTGGAAGAAATTATCTCTTCCCCCACATTCAGGCCGGCCGGTGCGATAATATAACGCTTAAGATTATTCGGATATTCGACCAGTGCGATACGCGCAGTACGGTTGGGATCATACTCAATAGCGATGACCTTACCCGGAGTCTCCAAGAGATCGCGCTTGAAATCGATAATACGCATCATGCGCTTGTGGCCACCACCTCTATGTCTGACAGTCATGCGTCCATAGGCATTCCTGCCGCCGCTACTCTTAAGAGGCATGAGCAGGGATTTTTCCGGCTTGTCCTTAGTTATCTCGGAAAAGTCGAATCCGCTCATTCCTCGTCTTGATGGTGTAGTCGGCTTGAATTTTCTTATGCCCATGGCAATATATCCTTTATGCTGTTTCTATCTTTTGGCCCTTTTTCAGAGTGACGATAGCTTTTTTCAGGTCAGGCGTGCGGCCCAGCTGATGCCTTACCCTTTTCATCTTTCCCAGCGAAACGAAAGTGTTCACGTCCTGCACCTTTACCTTATAAACCTCTTCTACCGCCTTCTTGATCTGGATCTTGTTCGCCGCAGTGCTTACCAAAAACAAATACTTGCCTGCCGGCTCAGTCAGCGTTGATTTCTCGGTGCGTATCAATGATTTGATTATCGATGATGGATGCGTCATTTTTTAAGCCTGTCTGTAAGGGTATTGAGCCCCTCCTTGGTGATGATTATCTTCCTATGGCTTAAGACTTCATATGCATGGGTCTCTTTTGCGAGTGCTAAATCCATAAAGCTTAAATTGCCCATAGCCATCTGCAGGAACTTATCCATCTTGTCTACTAACACTAAAGCGTGATTGCGGCCTCTCTTTTTATCCGCAACCTTAAGGTTAATAAGTACCCTGTTGGCTTCTTTTGTTTTGGGGCCGACCAGCTTTAAATCATCCAGCACGATCAGGCTATTGTCTTTTACCTTGGCGTTCAGAGCGGACTTAAGCGCCAGAACCTTGATCTTCTGCGGAATGCTGAAAGAAAAATCCCTCGGGTGCGGGCCAAAGACCACACCGCCGTGACGCCACAAAGGCGAACGGGTGGAGCCTACGCGCGCGCGCCCGGTGCCTTTCTGCTTCCAGGGCTTGCGTCCGCCTCCGGAAACCTCTCCTCTGGTTTTAGTCGATGCTAATCCCTTACGCTGATTAGCTCTATAGGCGTTAACCGCCTGATATATGACATCCGTATTTACCACACCGTCAAATACGGTTGAATTCAATTTTACGGTATCGATTTCTTTTCCTTCGATGTTATATAGAGGTAAAGTTATAGCTTCCATTTTATTTCTTGCCCTTTGCCTTTGCCGGCTCAACAGCTTTCCTGGTCATTGCGGCCGCGGTCTTCTTCACCGCTTTTTTAATGATCACATAGTTATTCTTGTGTCCAGGCACAGCCCCCTCGACCAGAACTATATTATTCTCTAGGTCCACCTTGACAACTTTCAGATTCTGCACCGTAACCCGCACATTGCCCATGTGACCGGGAAGATGGTGCCCTTTAAAAACGCGGCCGGGCGTGGTTGAGGACCCCAAGGAACCCACGCGCCTGTAGGAAGTCGAACCGTGCGTCTCAGGGCCTCCGTGCCAGTTCCAGCGCTTCATACCGCCCTGAAAACCCTT
>JAPLLR010000046.1 GCA_026387455.1 Candidatus Omnitrophota bacterium
GGAGAGCAAGGTATCAAATGAGGAGGTGCCGGATCCTTTGCTGGGAGTTGGCGGCTCAGGCACAGTGTATCAAAGCGATATTAATCCTAAGGAAGTGGAGGGTTTTTATCGTGCGGCCCTTAAGAAGCTGGGTTTTAGGGAAAAAGAGGATATGGGTTTTAAGGTAATGAAGTTTAAGCGTTTAAGATTTGAAAGTAATAGCATGGCGGTTGAGCTATATTTGTCCCCACGCGGGGAAAAGGGCTCCCGTTTTATAGTGATTAAATATATGGACAAAGATGGTGTTTCCAAGGTAGAGGCTAACCCTCTATATATGGTCAAGTTACCTGAAAATGATAATGCAGCTGGCTCTGATTTAGAAGATGTGCCGAGGCCGACTGATAGTGTGCGCCAAAGTGGGGGAACCGGAAAGGATAGGAATAGCGTGTCTTATATTACGCCTATTAAGGTATTAGCGGTGCGGGATTTTTATAAGCAGAAGATGCCTTCTTTAGGCTGGAAGCTGTCTAAGGAAGTAAACATCGGGGCCGATAACGATAAATATGCAAAAGAGCATAAAGGGGTAGGATTTATTTCCAGCGTTCCCTTAGGTGCCAAAATTGATTTGGGTGATATAATAAAAAATAGCCATATTCTGGAATTTAAATCCAATGCAGCTACTGTGCGTATAGCGATTTATCCAAACTATATTAATACGGCTGCAGGTTCGATGGTAGATATTGAATACGCAATTGCCAAAAACCAAGGGGGAAGGTAATGCGCAAAAATATTTCAGGCCAGGGCCTTCTGGATTACATTTTAGTATTTACAATAGTTGTTGCAGCGCTCTTAATTATGGGGTATTATATAAGAAATAGCCTTTCGGGAAAATATAGGGACACAGCTGATGTATTTGGCCAAGGTGAGACATACATTCCTAATACAAAATAATAAAATAACATGATAAAGTATTTATTTATTTTTTCCGCGGTAGTCTTGCTGGTAATTTTTATTTCGGAAGTCGTAATCCCCTATTTTCTGGCAAGATACAATAAACTTCAGGATAAAAGGGCTACGGAGATAAGCGTAACTCTTGAAGATTCGTTTATATTCTGGGAAAAGAAGAAAATGCTCCTTTTCTATCTTTTCCCTTTTATTTTTTCCGTAATAGGCTTAATCTTATTTAGGCATATTATCGGGATATTTATTGGCTTTATATTCGGCTTTATTATACCTAAGGTAATTATCTCGATGGCCAAGCAGCAAAGGCTCAAAAAATTCCGCAGCCAGCTGGTGGACGCCTTAATGATTATATCCTCTTCGTTAAAGGCAGGTTTGAGTTTCCCGCAATCAATAGAAGTCTTGTGCGAAGAGATGCCGGCTCCTATTTCTCAGGAATTTAATCTTATTTTAAGCCAGAACAAGCTAGGTGTGAGCATGGAGCTGGCTTTAAAAAATCTGCGTGCGCGTATCCCCACTGAAGAGGTTAACCTTGTAGTTACATCCATACTTATCGCCCGGGAATCAGGAGGAAACCTGCCTCTGGTGCTAAGCCGTTTAACTGGCACTATTCGCGATAACCTTAAATTAAAAGAAAAGATCGGGACCTTGACTCTTCAGGGAAGGCTGCAAGGCATAATTATGGTTTTGCTGCCCATAGGGTTTGCCTATTTTGTATATAAACAGAATCCGGGCCATTTTGATGTTATGATGCAAACAGACCTGGGGCGTAAGCTTTTGGGGCTGGCAGTAGGGCTTGAGATAGTCGGTGTGATTATGATTAAAAAGATCAGTACTATGAAATTCTAAAAGGGGGAAGATTGCTAACGGTAATATTTTTCTTAATTTTTGCTTCAGTTGTTTTGTTGGGCTTTGGTCTGTTTGTACAGGTGAAGAGCTATATGCACCTGAGGCAAGATGTGGGAACCGATGGCACTAAGAAAAAGCCGTTCGGCTTTACTCTTAAATCAGTGGATTTGAATAGAGCATTTAAGCCGCTGGGTTTTGTAATTAATCCCGTTTATAAGAAGTTAACCTATCTTAATAAGCTTAAGTATCAAATGGAGATATTGCGTATCGAGCTAAATGTTTTTGTGTTGATTGGCTTGAAGATTATATTATTTGTTATATTTGGTTTGGCAGGATTTGTATTCTTAAGGCAATTTTCCCCTATTTATGCTATTGTTGCGCCTTTTATAGGTTTTTTCCTGCCGGATTATTTGCTGTGGCAGAAAGTTAAGCGCAAAAAGGAAGAGATAGTGCGGTGTTTTCCGGAAACCGTTGATCTTTTGCATATGTGTATTAATGCCGGAGCAGACCTGATAGCAGCGATTAAGTGGGTTATTGATAAGAGCACCTTTAATCCGCTTATTGAACAGTTGGGGGTAATCTTAAGCGAGGTGCAGGTAGGCAAGCCTCGCGTTGAGGCGCTCAGGGAGTGGTCTAAAAGGCTGCATCTGGCCGATATTTCCAGTTTTTCTCGTGTGATTGTTCAGGCTGAGCGTATGGGTACTCCGGTAGAGGAAGCTTTTAAGAATCTTTCCGATGATACGCGCGATAGGCGTTTCCAGAATGGGGAGCGCTATGCAATTAAGGCTTCGCTTAAAATACTTTTTCCCCTGGTTTTCTGCATCCTTCCGGCGATTATGATTATTGTTGCCGGGCCCATAATTATTAAATTCTCTCAGGGCGATATGCTTTCCGGTGGTTTTTAATGCGTAAACTCAAAATAATCTTGGTTTTGGTCTTGTTCTCTTTAAGCCTTGCTGGTTGCGAAATGTTTGCCTGGCGCAAATATAACAACCGCGAATATAAGTTCTCCTTTATAGTACTCAAAGATTGGGACATAGATGAAGATGTGCGGGATTCTGTTTTGGCTATAAATATACCAAAAGAAGATCCCGATGATCTCTTTACCAGTAATATCAGGGTTATGGTGGAGGATTTGCCCGCACCGATAGACCTGGCTACTTATTACGATATTAATCGCGAGGAATTTAAACAGATTTTTAAAAAGATGGGTGATGTCACGGAAGGCCAAGGCATGAGTGGCTTTGTGCGGCATCAATGGATCGCTTTTACTGCTCCGCTTGACGATAGGGTTCTGATAAGGGCAATAAGCGCGGTTTGGATAAAGGACAAGCGTGTTTATGTCTTGACTTGCGTAATGGATTTACAAAGGGCTCAGCAGATAGAGCCGGTATTCCGTAAAATGCTCGCCTCTTTTCGCATCCAGTAGTTCCGATCTATAACTACTCCAAACGTTTACAGACTTAATAAATTTATTAAGGTAAGTTATTGTGTCGCAGAATGGACATTAATTTTCGTGCGTAAAATGTTCATATAATCGCTAGAAGGAAAGTGTTTTCTTTATACGGTTATAATGGCCTTGATATTCTTTACTAGTATGTTATATTTGAATTGCAGTAATAGGGATACAGCCACGGATCCTGGTAAAAAATAAAATAATACCATGAACTTCCAAGGACAACCGAGCTATATTCTCGGTTTTTTTTTGGGTAATTAAGAAAGCATTTGGTAAAGTATTTATTAAAAAGATGAAAAACCCATTGGTTAAACGTTTAATCGCGCTGGTGCTGGTTGTTGCTTTTGTCTTTAGCACCCTTACTCCTGTTTATGCCCGTTCCGGCAACTATGGCAATAGCAGTTCTTTCAGTCAAACAATCTCAGGAGCGTATTCCGGCGCGCAAGCATCTAGTACTGACAGCTGGGGTACTTTGGCTTATAACTCGGCTGTATCCATAGCAGTTGAAGCTGCTAATATGTGGTATTACAATAACTATTACAGTGATTATGGCAAGTCATTGATC
This sequence comes from Candidatus Omnitrophota bacterium, assembly GCA_026387455.1. Classification (GTDB taxonomy): domain Bacteria; phylum Omnitrophota; class Gorgyraeia; order Gygaellales; family Profunditerraquicolaceae; genus JAPLLR01. The sequence continues at coordinate 3,810 of JAPLLR010000046.1, forward strand.
TCATTTAATATCGGCGGTACTCGGGTGGATATAAGCCGCGGCCAGATGTTTCGGATGGTGGCTTCAGTGGCTGCTCAGTCCATAGCAGGCCTGGCTACCGGACAGGGAATCAGCGTAGGCGCAGTAGTAGGGCGGTTGGTGGACGCATTTGTTAGTTTACTTATTCAAGAAATAATACGCGATGTGTTAGTTAGAAAATTCGGTATGGATTCGACAATGGCAGGTTTAGTTTCGTCGATAGTAACTCCGTACATATCTGGATTGGTAGCGAAATTGGCTGGTATGGCCTCCTCGGCAGAGGAATCGGAATCAAGTGGAGAAGCGGCCTCCAAAGAGGCATCGGGTTCGGATAAGGAGGCAGCTTCCAAAGAGGCATCAGAATCAAGCGGAGAAGTTTTCTCCAAAGAGGCATCGGGATCAAGTGGAGAAACGGCCTCCAAAGAGGCATCGGGATCGGATAAGGAGGCAGCTTCTAAAGAGGCATCAGGATCGGGTACGGTAATGAGTTCTTCTTCCAGATTAATGATAGTGAGGAAAGGTGGATCCGGAGGGTTAGGTTCAATATTAGCAAGAAAGATTGACAAGGTGATTGATCCAAAAGGCAAGCTAAGAGAAGCTACTAGTTTTGGAGGAAAAATCGCAAGAGGCACAGCTGATTTAGCTAAGGGAGGAGACGTCAAGGTTACCGGGAAAGAATTAAAATCCGGCATAGAGCTATCAGATCGAGCGATCGCTAGTGAAAAGAATAATCGTGAAAAGCTTTCCGATAAACTTGCCAGTCAGCAGAAATCCGGTGACAGTAAAGGAGCTGCAAATACTGAGAAGGAGATGAAGGCTGTGGATGCAAAGATTGCGCAGTATGAGGCTTTTAAGAGCACTCTCCAGGGATATTACGCAAAAATAAATAATAATGAGGATGCTACAGTTACAGTAAGATCAGTAATTGCCGGAGTAGTAAAGAGTGTAGATTCAATAGGTTCAGAAAAAAGGATAAATAAAGCCGTTATAGGCGTTGCACGTATAGTTGGAGGCGATAAGGAAGCAGATTATGCGAAGGGAAAAGTTGATTCAGCAGCATTAGGTCGGTCTCTAAAAAGAGGAGTTGCTGGTTCTGTTGGTTATAAAGGAAATATTGATAACGAACCGGCTTTACAGAAGGCTGTAAACCAAGATGCCCAGAATAGGCAAGATGCTCAGAAGTATGGCATTAAGTATGACCCTAACAATCAGGCAGGGTTTCAGAAGGCTTTAGAGAAGGCCAAGGCCGCTAATCCAGCTGGTGTTCAAAGCACTTCGGCTCCGGGTAAGGCAGTACAAGATTCCCTTGGAGCAGGAGCATCCCAGAAAGATAAAAAATCCCAGGATGTACCGTCAAGTAAACCATTAGGATTTGGGGAATTTAATTTAACCATGTCTCCTGAAGATACTTGGAGCCATATGTCAGCAGCAGACGTAAATGGCCTTTCGCCAGAGGAACGCGGGAAAGCTATAGCACATAGAACTAAAATAGCAGAAGAAAAACAAGCAGAAACAAAATTAGTGCAGGACAGTTGGTCAAAATTTGAACAAAGTGACGGCGCTGCTTCTCTGGATGCCTTAGTGAATTTAAAAGAACATAATAGATACTCTAGGGTAGAGGGAGCAGAAGATAAGATTAAAAACTATAACCCTGAGAGATTCTTTAAGGAGCAGTACGAGCAAGATTCAGAAGCATTGGCTGATATTAAAGTACTGGGAAAACTTGCGGAAATGGGCAATACTCAAGCTGAAGAATTGTTGAAAAAAATAGACCCCAAGCAGATCAGTGCTCCGAGTCTTAAGACTATGGAAGCATTGGCAGGGTATAGAAATCCCTTGGCAGTAGCTATGTTTTACAGGGGCGAACTGGGTTCTGCCGAAGAGAGCGCATTCAGAAGTTATCTCTATGGAAATTATGGTGGGCCTAGTAATTCAGAAAATAGAAAAGAACTAATCCAAGATTTGCGTCAGAATCCCCAGACTGAAGAAATAGGAGATTTGCTTGCGCAGACCGAGTCACAGGGCATTACCCAGCCTTTTACCTTTAGTCTACCGGATCTACAAAAGATAGTAGAAAGCAGCGAAAATATAGGGGATGAAGACACTCGACCTTGGGCTCTTATTATTGCTCCCCAAAGAGACGATAATAAAGCTTTCATGGAAGTTCCGGGAGCACCCGGAAAAGCCACAATCTCTGAATTAATTGATAATGGATATCGCATAAAATATGTTGAAGCTGGGGGAGGAGATACGACGCCGGGAGAGGAAATCCCTAAGATTATAAAAGACTTTTCTCAAGAGCCGGCTTCACAAGGCCAAAAGCCGGCAGTAGTTGATATCAGGGGGCATGGTTCTACTGACGGAAGGTCAATGACTTTTGGAGATAAGCCTGACTGGGGTAATGGAGTGCCTGATCTTTCAAACAGTTTTTCTGCTTATGACGCTGACAAGAACGCTGAAGATTTGTCACCTTATATAGGCACAAATACGATAATACTCGTGGAAAGTTGTTCTTCCGGTAAATGCAGCACTAACCAGGTCCCAACTAAAAATGTCGCGCAATTAATCCGTCAATATTTCCCATCAAGAGGAACAATCTATGCGCCGACAGAACCAACTCCCGGAACTACACCGAAATTTGATTCCATAAGCCATCAAGTTACTGATGTTGGGTTTCCAAATTCAGGAACTTATACAAATTTTCCAACCGCAGTCGGGACAGATAATAAATAAATATCTAGTTAATCCAAGCATAACCCTCTGTCATTTCCCAATAAAACTAAAAGAGACTATAAATTTCTGTTGCAAGAGCTGATCTGTTTCCGCCTTGACAAAAAATTCGTTCGGTAGGATAATACAGTTGCTTCGCATAAAATTAAATTAATTTGTAAGTATAAAAAAGAGAGGCTGATATGGAAAGTAAGAAATTAGATTTAGGCCCGGTTCAGAAACTTATTGATGACCCCTCAATATCCGAGATTATGGTTAATGGCCCTAAAAAGATATTTGTGGAGAAAAACGGGAAAAAGATGTTAAGTGATAGTGTGTTTTCCGGAGAGGAAGAGCTGCTCAGAACTATAGAAAAGTTTTTTAGTGCCGTTGGGAAACGCGTTGGTAAGGATATCCCTTATGGAGACGTCTGTCTTGAGGATGGCACACGCGTAAATATAATGATGGCGCCTGTTTCACGTTTTGGTACAGCAGTAACCTTCAGGAAATTCTCTAAGCAGATAGGCTCACTCCAGGATCTAATTGCTAATGGAACCTTAACCCAGAAAGCAGCCGAATTTCTGATAGCCTCCATTAAGGGCAAGATAAATATAATATTTTCCGGGGGTACGGGAACTGGCAAAACTACGCTTTTGCAAATGCTTTCTAATTATTTCGCTCCCCAGGAAAGAGTAGTTACTATTGAAGATGCCGCAGAACTAAGATTCACGCAGGAGAACTATATTTCTATGGAGACAAGGACGCCTGATGAATTTGGCAAGGGAGGGGTTAGTCTGAAAGATTTAATTTCCAATGCCTTGCGTATGACTCCCGATCGCATTATCGTAGGCGAGGTGCGCGGAGAAGAGGCGATAAACATGTTTCAGGCTATGGCTACGGGCCATTCCGGGACCATAGGGGTTGTGCATGGAAATTCACCTAAGGATGTGGTAGCCCGCTTAGAAACTATGGTTTTAATGTCAGGGATGAATATCCCGATGTTAGAATCAAGAAAAATAATTGCTTCTACTATTAATTTAATTGTTCATTTAGAAAGAGTCCAGGATGGTAGCCGTAAGGTTACCTATATCACTGAAGTCAGAGGTTTGGATAATAATGAAATCCTGCTTAATGATTTATTTAGTTTTAGTTTTGAGAAGATGGAAAATGATAAAGTAATAGGAAGCCTTAAGCCGACAATAAAATATTATCCTTTATTCTTTCAGCGCTTTCAGAAACTAAACTTATTAGCTAATGATATATTCGTTAGTGATTAAATGAGCCTTTAACGGACGCAATATCCGTGATATAATATAAACAATGTGTAACGGCAGGCATAAAGCGAATAGAATTTAAGGGAGAAAGACGGCTAAGCTTATGGAAAAAGAAAGAATTGCGATAGAAAACGAGATTCTGGACAGGCTGGCAGGCAAGATCTTTCTTTTGCAGGACCGGGCGAATAAGCGCGATATCATTTTTCAGAAGTTCCTGGAGGTGTATAATTCTATCCCCGGACAGGGGCTGGTGAGCAAGTTAAAAAACACGGACATGGAAGTCCTTTTTAATGATTTTTTTTCTTACGGGTTGATCGACGAGTTTCTTTCTGACCCAAAAGTAGAAGATATCATGATCAACCATCTTTCTCCTATATACGTGCATAAGACAAACTCCGGGTTGGTTAAGACAGATAAGAGGTACACCTCCCGCGAAGAGCTGGATCTGTTGATTAAAAAGCTGGTTATTTTTTCTGGCAGGAAAGAAATCAAGAAGATCAACAATATAGAGCTTGCTGAGGTTAAAGGAAGAGGCAACATAGTTTATTCTCCTTTCGGGCCGCAGATCACAATCACGCGCGCCAAGGAAAAGCCGCTAAGCATAATTGAGTTGATTGAGAATGGTACGCTTAACCCTGAGATCGCTGCGCAGTTCTGGTTTTATGTGGAAGGATTAGGGGTTAAGCCCGCAAATATTGTCATATCCGGCGGGCCCGGGGCGGGAAAATCCACGCTCTTAAACGCGCTTTTTAGTTTTATTCCCGTACATGACCGCATTGTAGTCATTGAAGATACTCTGGAGTTAAATACCACCCTTCAGGAGAATTGCTCGCGCCTGGAAAGCGATGAAGATGTATTGCTTATGGATTTGGTGAAGAACTCCCTGCGTATGCGGCCGGACAGGATCATTGTCGGCGAGGTCCGCGGCCAGGAAGCCCAGGATTTGATGACGGCGATGAACATCGGTAAATACTGCATGGGAACAATGCATGCTTCTACCGCCAGGGAAACGATCATCAGGCTTCAGAACGAGCCGATGAATGTTCCGGAAGTATTGGTAAATTTAGTGGATGTATTTGTGATTATGCGGCGTTATAATTTAAACGGCAGAATTAGCCGCGTGGTCGGCGAGCTGGCAGAGACTGCCGGTATGGCGGATAAGACGATCTTGCTTTCTACGCTATGGACTTATGATTTAGGAACGAATAATTTTAAAGAATCTTCCGTAGGCAGCGAATACCGCGATAGGCTTGCGTTAGTGAGCGGTAGGAGCACAGTGGAGATTATGGAAGAATTGAAGTTTCGCTCCGGTATTATCAGGGCGATGTTGAAAAAAGGCATTAAGGAAATGAAGGATGTAACGGAATTTTTCCAGAGGTATGCCGCTGATCCCCGAGAGGCGGCCGCTTCATTAGGCATTAAGAGTAGTTAGGGACACTTCCTACCTTAGTAACATCATTTATATCAAGCACTTAGGATAATCAGGCTAAAATTCCACAAATTTTTCTGTTAGATTTTGCCACTTCCTTCGTCTATTATAGTGAGGAGGAATGGTTATGTCTAGGACGGCACGCTTCATTCCACGGTATGGCTATCTACACATTATGTCACGAGGTAATAATCGCCAACGCATTTTCTCATATGCACGCGACTATCGATTTTATTGCTCATGTTTGAGGAAACTTAAGGCAGAGGAGTCAGTTAAGATTCATCACTATTGCTTGATGCCGAACCACCTACACCTTTTGCTTGGTGTAGGGCCGGCAAGCAATGTCGGCCGCTTCATGCAAAGGCTTGGGCTGAAGTATTTCTACTATTATCGCGCAAGGCGCGATTATATAGGGCATCTATTGCAAGGTAGGTTTAAGAGCAAGATAATTGTTGATGAAAAGTACTTTCTGCAATGCGGAAAGTATATTGAGTTAAACCCGGTGCGAGCGCAGCTGGTGAGTTTTCCGGAAGAATACGCTTATTCAAGCTATCGGCATTATGCCTTAGGAGGGGAAGATGAGATCGTCGATGACGACTTTTTCTATCTTAGCCTGCACAACGATGCCACTCGTCGAAAGGAGCTTTATTCAAATATGCTCTTTGATGAGAAAGGGTGTGCGAAACAATTGCATATTGATTCTTCTAACTTAATGTTTAACAATGAGTTAATAGAGTAGGAAGTGTCCCTAATATCTTTTTTTAGAGCGAATAAACTCGGCTTTTTCAGATGCCTCTTTGGCTTTATCAGGTTTATTCATCTTTCGATAAAACTTTGCCATATTTTCCAGAACCTTGGCTACGTTTAGATGTTCCTGCCCAAGATTGCTCATCATTATCTCCAGAGAATCTTCATAAATATTCACTGCTTCTGCATATCGGGTTTCTTTTAAATAAAGCATAGGAAGATTATCTAAAACCCTGGGTGCATCCGGATGCCAAGGGCCGATATAAAGGTCATTGATATCCATTAGCCGTTTATAAATAGGCTCATTGATTTGTGACCATAGCTTGGCTGCCTCTGATTTAAGGCGGTTTATTGCCTTGTCAATGCTGGCATCCTCTTGATAAAAACAACTCTTGAACACTCCCCAGGCATACCTGTAATATTGTTCAGCTTCTGTAAATTTTTGCTGTTTTTCATATAATTTACCCATATCGGATGCCAAACGAATCAGTTTAGGATACTCTTGTCCGGAGTCTGCGATTGCCTGTAGGGAAGTCTTTAAAATACTTTCCGCCTCGGCGTATTTATGCTGATCCAGATATAAAGAACCTAGGTGGCTACGGACAATAGCAACGGCAGGATCATTGCTGCCTAAGTTTTTCTCCAGTATGTCTATAGAATTATTGTAAGAACTTTCCGCCTCGTTGAATTTACGCCACGCCTGATAATTCTCTCCCAGGGCATTCCAGACTTTAGCTGTATAAAGATTATCCAGCCCCAGGGTTAATTCATAGATTCCCAAAGCTTTTTGATAAAGCTCGTCAGCTTGCGCATAGTTGCCTTTAATCTTATAAAGAGTTGCTAAATTATTAATCATTGCAGCATCGTTAGGATGATCAGGCCCGAATTTTTTTTCAATTACGCCCAGGGCGCTAGTGCCCAGATCTATAGCTTTTTGATAATCCCCATAGATATAGGCATCGTTATATCCGTCAAGATATTCTTCAACTTGCCAGGATATATCTTCTTCAGCGTAAATTGAGGTAAATACAACAGCTATAAAAATGGCGATTAGAATCTTGCGCATTCATTCCTCCGATTTAACAACTTTAAGATCTTAATTATATTATAGTCTATTTCTTTCGATTTTACAAATACTTTTGTCTCAAGCAATGTCCAATCTGTAATAAACTAGGCAAGGAATGTCCATTATTACCCAGAGACGCTTTTAGCTTTGGCTTGAGGGGTGCTTTTGTTTCTAGGAGAGAAAACGCTATCAATTAGTTAGTTTTTAGCGTTGATAAAGTTGGTCTGCATGTTACACTTTACCTATACTGGAATAAAACTATGGAAGGCCTAATGATTGCAAAGCCAGCAAGATTACTTATTTTAGTTTTAATAATTGTTTTGAGCCTATTGTCTTCTAGGGTTGAGGCAGAAGATTATTATAGCGGCAACCCCTACTCTTCTCCGGAGCCAAGTTCTTCCGACAATCAGGCCCCCAATAATAGTTACAATAATTCCACGGTGATAAGCTCGTTTAATCCGCAGCCCGGCGGAGTAAATAATATTCCTAATAGTTACAATAATTCCACGGTGATAAGCTCGTTTAATTCGCAACCAAGCGCAGCTTATAAGGCCCTTAATAGTTCCAATAATTCTATGGTGATAGGCTCGCTTAATTCGCAGTCCGGCGCAGCTTATAAGGCCCCTAGCAATTACAATAGTTACACGGTGATAAGCCCGTTTAGCTATAACACATCTTCGCAGCCCGGCGGAGGATATAATAACTCGGGCAGCATAACAAGCTATCCTAACAGTTACAACAATTCCACGGTGACATATTCGTTTAGTTATAACACACCTTCGCAGCCCGGCGGGGGCTATAATAACTCGGGCAGCATGACAAGCTATCCTAGCAGTTACAATAATCCCATGCTGACAAGCCCGTCTAGTTATACCACGCCTTCGCAGTCCGCAGAAGCTTATGATAACTCAGAAAGTATATACTCCAGCTCTGCTTCGCTATCCAATTACAATAGCGCTACTAATACGCCGAATTATGATAATACTGTGGCTCAAAGCGCCCCAACAATATATAATGATTTATCAGAAGCTATTTATAACTCTCCGGTAGTAACACAAGCCGAGAAATTTGGTTTAAGCGTAGAGAAAATCGGAGGGGGGGTAGGGATTACGCCGTACGATCCTGTGAAAGATGCTGTTGTATCAGCTCTTAACGAAGGTTATGAATCAGTTGTAGTAACCGGCGAGGGGGTATTGATACCCAATCCGATACAAGGTGACAAGAAAAGCGTAGTTATAGACAATAATAATCCTTCCCTTATCGGGCCGAATGGTCTTTATAGTACGTACAGGTCTACAGCAGATTTGCTCGGGGATATTTCTTCTCATGATGCTAAAGTGGCTGCGGCAGCATATACCCCAACTTCAGTAGCGCAACCGACTGGCATGCTTTCTAATTATAGCCCGGCACCTGTAAATTATAAAAGCGATACTCCAACAAGTCAGAATTATCAGTATAATGTAGCGACCCCACAGGTTGAAGATCCCCAAATAAAGGTAGAATAATGACACAGTAATGTCCACTCTATAGATTGATTGTCCAATCTGTTCTGATTTCTTCATAGACGTGAAAATTGGGTCAGGATTATGTTTTTGCTTCAACTTTAGCTAAATAAATGATTCTCATCACCATTTTTTAGCAGGAAGTAAACTCTTTTAGTTGCAATAATTAGCGGATTTTAAAGGAAAGAAAGCGGTATCAAAACAAGTAGATTTTATGCTTGACAGCGACGATCTTAATGATATACTTTGGGTGTAATGAAACGAAAGGGCAAACCAGGAGTAATCCTGGGGCGCAAAGCCGCGGATCCTAGAAGTTGGATTAAATAATTTTAAGTTTCTAGTTGTTAGGATAGCCGGGCTGCCGAATACCGACGAAAAAATCAGTATTTGCCAGTTCGGCTTTTATTTTTAAGTAGTTAATAAGTAGTTTTAAAAATACTTTATAAACGAGAATATGAAAAACAAGAGGTTTTACCTCATAGTATTTAAATTAAAAGTATAATAAATGCCTAATCAAAAGCCACGGACAGAAGAAGAGAATTCGCTAGAGCAACCCGAGACCCAGGTGAAATTTGTTTCCAAGTTCCAGGCCTGGATCCGCGTGGTTGCTTTTATTGTTGTAGCGGTCTTTCTTCCGGAGCAGGTAGCCCAGGCAGCGCAGTATGATTGGCGCGTGCTCTGGAACAAGCCCGGCGTGACAACTTTTACCCCCAACTATCTTGCTAATCCTGATTCTCTGCGCAATCTGGATATCCCCCTAACCATAAAGAAGATCCTCAGTGACATCGCCAATAAGCAAGTCAATGCCATAAAGCTTTCTGACAATCTTACCATTGAGCTGGATAGGCCTCTAGAAATGTCCACTGTGCGCATTGAAGAGATCTTCAACTGGCTCAAGGGCAGGCCTTGCGGCTCAAAAGCGCTTTATGATTTCTTAAGCTTTAAGGGTATCCAAGCCTCTGAGCAAGATATCGCAGTAATGGCTTTGACCGTGGATATCTTAAATAACGTGGTTAAGCCTGAAGGAAACCCCGAAATTATTCTCAACTCTCTATATGCTTTGTCTAAGGCTTCTGAGTTCTTCGGCCTTAAGACTTATCCGGTTAAGCTTGCAATAGGAGAGCCTGTTGCTTCCTTAGCGCCATTCTTGGCCCATGTCAACGGCAATCACTATGTCTTAGTTACGCGCATAGCAAATGGCAAAGTATATTTCAGCGATCTGCATAAAGAAGAATTTTTGGCCCTAGATAAATTTGCCGAGAAGTTTACCGGCAATGCTTTAGTCACTCAGCTGATTGATGGCGTTACTGAGCTTAGCGTTAAAGAAGCGATGCAGGTGATGGGGGCAAATGACGATGATTTTGTTGGGCCTCCAGCTCCAGCGCCCGCTCCACCTAGCTCAGACTTTGTTGGGCCTCCAGCTCCTGCACCAGCTCCTGCACCTGCATCTGCTCCTGCGGCTCCAAGCTCGGCTTCGTTAAACTCAGGCTATCAGCCGGGCGGCTATAATGGTAATACTTGGGTTCCTCCTTCTGTTGCTACTGCTGATGGCGGTAGGGTTGCTGTAGGGCCGGTTAGTTCAGGGATAGCCGAAGCCTATAACGCAGCAAATGCAGCGCCTTCACTATCTGCGCCGGCTCCATATTTAGATCGTTTTCAAAGTTCTGATCTAGGCACAGCTCCTACACCAAAATATGTGGCTCCTTCAGTATCTGCGCCGGCTCCTGTCGCTCCAGCGGCAATAAAGTCTGCTGATTATGCAAGACGGCAACAAGCCGAAAACGCATTTAGCTATAGTCCCGGAGCAGGCACTAGTGATTATTATAAAGTCCCGGTAATAGACCAAGAGACAGGGCAGACCATAAGAACAGAATTAGTGAACAAGCACATTACAGATAGTGCTGAATCTCGCAGAGTCGCTGAAGGATTATTAAAAGATCAGGGCATACAGGTCCAGGGATCTACCTTGACAACCCTTAAACCTTTAGAACAGCTTGGCACCGCACCTCTTCTCCCGGATAAAATTTTATTTGCAGGAGATGGTAAAACGCCATTTTTGTCATCACTCCCTTCAGCGACTAACGGTATTCCTAATTTGGTGGAGCACCAGATCTTGGTGGTGGCTGAAAAAGGAACTCTTCATTATAATATGTATGTTCCTCAAGCAAACGCTGATATTGCGCCTATCTATGTAGGAGATCATGCTCAGCTGAAAGGGACTCCAGGTTGTCCGAGTGGAATTTGTATGGATGCTGGCTGGAAAGGTGATACTGCAGCTCGTAATGATGGTGCAGCTTTTGTAGATATTAAAACATGGACGGGATGGCATACAACTACAGGCGAAGTCGCACCCTATGAGCAATTTACTAATGGGGTATTTCATATTGGTAAAACTGCGTCAGAGCCACATTTCTCAGGAAACCCTATTGAGAGAGTAATTTTGCAAGATAACGTTGCAGTAGGCATTAGTACGCTAGGCCAAACTTCTGCTTATCAACAGCCGGTTGTACTAACTGATGGTACGAAAGTTTCTGCTGAAGGCTGGAGAAATAATTATACGGTTAATGTAGTCAAACCGGTTGTCCAGGTAGGACCGGATTTGAAAAACACAAGATATGATGGTTTCTATGTATCGCATGATCAAGCTGGGAATTCTGTTGGAGTAAGCCCCCTGATGACTAGAGTGGACATAATGGCAGATGTAAACCAGAGGAAAAGTCAGGGGGAGCTATACACACCAACCATGCCCGGAGATAATGTCATAGTTTTCGCCGGAGATGTAAATTCTTATATTTCAACCGGGGCTGCGATGACTAAAGTTGAGGCATTTGCAAGAGTTCCTAAGATTACCAATGATTTTTATAATTATCAGTGGGGCAATAATTTTTATCAGCCTAAAGAATTAGTTGGTTCAGCAGAAAATTATGCTACCGGGCAGGTAATACCTTTTACTAACCCTCAGGAATTTATTGATAATACTCATATTAGAATTGCCGCTCCTTTGCAGGATGGAGTTAGCGCTACCGGAGAAATAACCAGTATGTCCGGCTGGAAACAGGATGGTTTTATGATCCCGCTTGCTCCTTTTACCTCGGCCGACGGGATGGGTTACACAAAGAACGAGCTCACCGGAAAAGTAAAATCGTTCAAGATAGAGGGGGTTGATTTTAAAGTTGATTATGCCGCCAAGCAGCCCGATATATTTAATCAGAAGTTATCGGTATATGGCACCGGAGAAGCATTCGCGGTTTTACCGCCTTATAAAACGGCGACTGATGGAGGGGCGAGCATCTATATGACAGGGACTAAGGTTGAATTAGGTGTGGGATATAAGGCGGGAGATTCAATAGCAGTTATTTCAACTCAAGGTATTCAAGGAGGCCGGATAGAATTTCTCGTGCCGAATTTAGATATTAATAAGAATATTCAAGATCAGATAAAAGATGCTACCCAGCCTATGGTTATACAAGATATAAACTTCAACCCCGGATACCAGGCGCAGTTTGCTAGGGATATAAATAAGGATAATACGATCGCGCTTTCCAAGGATGTGTTAGGCGGTAAGGTTGAGTTCTGGGGCGGGGGAGTAAAGTCATTGTACAGTGGCGAGATAAAGCCTTTAGGCAACAAGGAAGCTTTCTTTAATACTCACGCTGTCGCCGATAGGAACTTGGGCTTGGAAACAATATACAAGTTTGATAAGCAGGGCCTGACCTACAGCGGGTTACATGCATGGGAGCTGAATAAGTTCATTACCCCTTCAATACAAGATCTAACAGGAATTCAGGAAGAGATGAAGAGTACCTTCATCGGAAAAACCCAGAACTATAATGAGGTATTTATTAATAAGGATCAGACGGTTTTCTACAAGCCGGAAATATACAATGTTGGCGGCGCAAAAGCAGGACGCATCGAAAAGCTTTCTGTTGAAAAGCTTGCTGATCCTGCGACGTTTAGGACCAGCGAGGAAAGCAAACATCTTTACAAATCCACCGCGCTTACTCCGGATGCCAAAGTCGCTATTATTCATGCGCAGATCACCGGGCCTGAGCAGCTTAAGACTGATGCTGCTACCTTTAGCCCGATGTTTGCGAATGTGCGGCACCAGTTTGAAGGCGGGATAGAAAAGTTTGTTGCAGCCGTGGAGCTTAATGACGCAGGTAAGATAAAAGGCGAGGTAATTGCTATCGCTGATGTAAGAGCCTCTGCTGGTCTGCGGGATATCTTTAAAAATAAAGTTGAGATTAAAGGGGATAAGTATGCTTTAGAAGGGCTTAAAGGGAAGACGTATGAGCTCAATACAGCGGGTTTTGTGCAAGGGCAATTCATCAAAGGCAAGGGTGGCGCGTTATCCGGATGGAATAATATAGATGTGACAACAGATCAATTCCTTGCAATTACCGGAAGACAGGTAGAGAAAACTGATGGGTATCTTAAGGGTGTTGATCTTTGGATTTCGGATGGCGGCAGCAGAATCCAGGATGTCGGCTATGATAAGGCGAATGCGGGAAGTGGTTTTTATCGTCCGTTAGCTGCGGATAGGGCAGCAGATTTCAACAAGACTAGAATATGGAAGAACGAATTTGGCAAGGAATATGTAAAAATAGACACCAAATTAGGCGCACTTCCCGGTGATCAGCGCGATACACCCTACCTCATGGTTACCGATAAAAAAGCGCAGCCGGTCATGGTTGGCATAGGAGAAACTAACACGCAGATGCTGGAGATGTTCGACCAGCTGCACATGGCACGGGCCAACAACGATACAGCGCGCATCGCAGAAATAAACAAGAACATAGAAGCAGAAACAACCAGGATAAAGGCGCAGTCCGCAACTTCCGGCAGTGATGGCTGGGATAAGGTATTTAGCGAAAAAAGGGCTCTGGATTATTCTAAACAAGGTAAATATATCTATGCTGCCGGAAACCAGGTTGCTACTTTTGCTATTAATGAACTTGTCAGCGGCAATGTGGCCCTATCAGGAGATTTCCGCGGGACCGCTAATACCGGAAGTGTTCTGAATATGAAAGATGAGATCGCAGGGGTCGCCACCACAGTTTTCTTAAACAAAAATCAGGAGGCAGCTTTTACAAAAGGTATTTTTAGCGGCGGCAAAGGATTCGCTGATCCAGCCCATGCGGATCTGGGGCAGGTGCTTATAAACAATCAAGGCCAGGTTACCAGCGGATATTTCTATGCCGGCACACCTAATCAGCGCGCTACAGAGATCCAAGAGACTATTGTAGAAGTCAAGACAGCAGATGCGCAAGCTGCAACCGGAAGAATGTTGCTTAAGGATTATTGGTATGAAGCAAAAGGAGCAGCAGATCCTTCCAAAATAGAGCTTCTTGGCGGCACAGTCAGGCAGGCGCAGGTAGCAGGCTATAATTTGTTGACCAAGGAAACTTCGCTTATAGATTTCTCAAGAAACGGTAATAAGGATAATACTTTTGTGACCAGGGGAGATGCTGCTATTCCGTGGCTGGTGCCTGTGGTGGATGGATTTGTGCCGGCAAAAGGCGGGGAAAACAATCCGGATAATCAGGCGCCCTATGCAATGGCGTATGAATATAAAAAGGCAGCTCAGACGGATCCGGTGCACACCCTGATCAGCGGGCCGCAGCATCTGGTCTTCAGTCCCACCAATAAGATCACTTCCGAACAGGGCAGGGTAACCCGCGATATGCTGGACATGAAGAATATTAAGATCGAAGGGGATTCTGCTAGCAAGCCCATTCCTTTGTCAGCGCAGGTGGACAGAGATTTTAATGTCAAGGCAAGCAAGGGGTTTGAGTTTGTCGGCTCCGGGCAATTGACCACTGATGAGCGCGGCAATATGCAGTTTAATGGCAAGGAAACTAATGTCAGAGAATATGCCGGCAGCGAAAAAGCCCCTATTGACAGGATGACCCGTCAGGTGTTTGTCGAGGGATTAACGGAACCGATAGAAATGGAATTCCAGAAAGGCTGGTATAAGACAGATACATTCGGAAATCCTGCAGACGGAGCAGCTGAGGCGGTAGGACTTCAGGGAAAGATGTTTAAGGGCATGAAGCTGGACGGCATGGGTCAATTCACATTTGAGGGAAACCATGTAAATTTAGTCCAGGAAATGAGACGTATTGAGGATGTTGAGAAGATAAACCCCCGTGACGCTCAAACTCAGGCTGCTCTTGAAGCAAAAGTAAATGACATAGTTGCACAAACAAAACCGGAGTTTTCTAAGCCCATCAGCATAGAAGAGGCGGTTAAGCAGATAGCCCAGGCTTATCTTGATTATAACGCAGAGGGTGCACATTATCATCCTAATGGTGTAGATCCTCGCGGACAGGATAAGAACTGTTTTGGCTTTGCTGTTGATCTTCAAAACAGGCTTGAACAGATAGGCGTACACAGTACCGTTATACAGGTGGGTGATGGGGATGATCATGCTGCACTTTTGGTAAGAACAGAGGGCGCCAACGGCTATTACATTATTGACCCGGCAATGAATGTAGCCGGCAGAGGGGAAGTCGTTAATAAATGGAGAGATAGCGTAGCCCAGCAAACAGTCAGCATTTTAGGAGATAAGTCGTCTACTTCAGTCACCTTTGATGAATTTGCTAATCAATCTACAGCAGTAGGGCTTGCAGAGAAATCCAATCCCCAAGGCTATATAGATAGTGCTGTAGCAAGGCGCATGGCTCAAAAGCAGACGGATGTTTCTTATAATGCAGATGGAACAGTTTCCGGATACCAGACGCTTAAATTTTCCGCGGACCACAATGTTGCCACAGAAGTACAGGGTTTTGTATCCGGCACCACCTATGCTGCCAGATACGGGAATATGAAGCCCGGAGAAAGACATGTGCCGATTGTATATACAAATGAAAACGGAGAGTATGACAATGATAGCGGATTCCGGGCGCCTGCATCGCGCACCATTGAAACGGATATTTACGGTACCCTTAAAACTGATCAGGGAATTATTTCTGTGGGCCGCCCAGAAAACACCTTCAAGAGTCTGGCGATTGAAGGTAGGGTTCCTGATGGAACAGGTTCGACCAAAGGCGGAGTGATCGCCCACGATATTTATTACGAGGCGATGAAAAAAGGCGATGGCTTTGAGTTTGTCGGTGGCACTATGGGTCAGGCGGATTTAGTGAAGATATTAAAAGGTGGAAATAAAGAGTCTGCCCCCAACATCTTAAATTCTGCGACTACTAATTTGAAAGAAACACAAGGCCTCCTTACAACAAAAAATAATGAACCGTTGCATTTAATGATGGCTTCCGGGCAGTTCAATGATATTTCCTTTACTACAGGCGATCAGGACGGCAAACCGCAAAGTAGCACTAATCCAACCGCAGGCACATCCGCAGAAGCAGATGCCAAAAATAAGAGGCCATTGAATCCTGAATTAGACGCTAACAAGGCGTTTACCGGCAGGGTCACCGGTGAGCAGCACCTTAAATTTATGCCTTCTTTCAGCGGGGCCGGCGGAAGGGTGGAAGGGGATCTTTCTGACGTGGTAATAAGTACCACAGGGTTTAAACAGGCTGAGGTTAAGGAGCAAAACGGCAAGACAGTGCTCAAAGATGCAAGCCAGCAGTTTACCCAGGTGCCTCTATTCTATGACCGCGAGAATCCGCAGGTGACCAAGAGGTTGTTTACCAGCACCCTAACCCCCGAGAAAAAGGATGGGGGTTTAAAGATTGAATTAAATGCCCAGGGCAATGTTATTACTGATCTGGCAGGCATAGCCGTAGGCGATGCTGCCAAGGAACAAAGAGTACGCTCAAGCGAATTTTTGGCTGTGAAAGAAAAGGACCATGCGGGAACTAATCCTGCTGCCGACGGTGAAAAGATACAGGTGCGCCTGAGAGATTTCTACACCGGCGGGCTGGTTCAGAAGAATGGTTCTGTGGTTTCTATTTTTGGGGAAACCGGAAAGCCGCTAGAAGAAGTGGACCCGATTGCAAAAGATGCGGTAAGTAATTATCCGCTCACTAGGTCTTATATAGAACTGTCAGATCAGGACCTTGGCGAGTATAGCGGCACCCGGATAGCCGGGGGGATCAGGACCGCAGGTGGTGAGTCGATATTTTTCCATAATATTAGTGATCCGGAGACATTTGCCAGAGCAGAGCAAGCGGTTAAGCCGGTGCAAAAGATGACTGCCGAAGAAAATAAGGCTCTTGCCGAGAAGGTGGGCTTGGACCCTAAGGAGTTTAATAAGCCCGGCAATCAGCTGACCCCAGAGCAGATAGAAACGTTGGCCGGAAAAAGAAATATCTATAGCCTTAACCAGCTTTCTGCGGAACAGATAGATAAAGTAAGAGGAGAATTAAGCCGCTTAGGCCAAGACAGTCAGAAAAAAGATGTGCAAGCCCAAGCCGGAGATTTAGCCAGACAATTACAACAAATCAAGGCAGGCAGTATTACCCCGGAGCAGGCAGTATTCCTCTTTGGCGCGCAGGATTTGTTAAACCGCAACTTTACGCCATCCCGCCATCTCAATGTTTCTAAGAATGATTCAGGCGCAGTGCATGCCAAAGGAGAGCAGATACTTGATGCGACATTCTCATCTAATATGGCTAATGAAGGCGGAACTATGAGCGCCAATATTACTAATATGGGAGTGAGCCTTTCCGAGAATTTGTCTGAAGGGGTCAATACCACTTCAGTGTTGGCGAACAGGCAGACTATGAAAGAGCTAGCTAAGAATGTTGGTGCTACGTATATAGGAAAGCCGCTGGATCAGATCGACGAAAGAGGAGAGGTGGTTTACGGAAAAGGATTAAATTCCGGACATTTAGGGCTAAGATTATCTGACAATTTTTATCAGGAAATTGCGGTGAACAAAGAAGGAAATGTGGTGACTGAAGGCGCAGGGATATTCGCTGGTACAAAAGAAAAGCCAGTATGGTTTTCTTATTTTGAAGGTGCCAAGGCGATCGGAGATAAGAAGGCAGAAGCCACTACGCTAGAGATGAATAATTTCCGGTATTCAGGTGTTCTTAAAGAAGGAGTAGTGGTGGCAAAGGAGGGATATGTAGATTCTCTCAAAGAAGTAAACGGCGGGAAGATAGAGCTTGGTAAAGACGGCCATGATCCGAGTAAGGGCCTGCGCACTGCCGGAGGCAAAGAGGTATTCTTTACTTCTTTGTCCACCCCTGAGGCTTTTGGCGGCGATCCGCAGGCGATGAGGAAGCAGGCGGCTTTAGAGAATGCAAGGAGCTTAAGGGCAGCAGGGAAAAGTGATGCGGAAATCGCCAAGATGCTTAAGGTTGAGCAGAAGTATAGCAAAGAGGATGCTGAACAGATTATCCGTGAATCAAAGGTAAAGCCTAATGTGGTCGCAGAAATCAAGAAAGAAGACTTAAGGAAGCTTGAGGTGTCTCCTGATTTCAAGGCAACAGGAGTTCAGGTATTGCTGCCTTCTTTCTCAGCAAACCTAATGCAGGAAGGTGGAAAGATTACCGCAGACTTAAGAAAGACCGCCATATCTTTTGATAACCGCATGGTCGGCCAGGGGCTGGCCACCACTTCTGTGATAAAGGATGGTGAAGTTGCTTATGTGAAGGGTATATATGCGCCATGGAGTATGGGTAAGGTTGATTTCAGGTTAGTAATTGATGACAATGGAAACATGGTTACTAAGGGTGGCGGGGTATTCGCCGGCACAGCTGAAAACCCCATAGAATATGCCTATCAGGACGCTTTCCGCGCCAAGGGAGAGAATTTGACTGAAGCCTACCAGCTGCCTGAGCCCATTAAATTAAATAATTATTACTATGATGCAATACTCGGCGAGGGCGGTCTAAGTATCCAGAGTGGCAAAGTAGAAAGCATAGAAGTGGCCGGTAAGGAGATAAAGCTTAAAGGCCATGATCTAGCAAAAGGCATGATTACTGACAGTAGTACTCCTACCTACTTATTCTTGGGCAGGGTTTCCCGCTTTGACAATAAAGGCAGGCCGCAGAAAGAGGAAAAACAAAGCTCTACCGAAGCATCGCAAACATGGGATTTTTCTGCCGGCAAGGAAGCTCCTGCTTTTGATCTATCCGGATCTTTCGGCGGGACTTACGGCAACGTACCTTTTATGGACATAGTAAACAAAGGGATTAATGATACCTTAGATAAAGCGGCGCCTCAAGATAGAAAAAAATTCGTAGATGATACGCTTGCGGCGCAGACTCAGCGCGCAGAGGCAAAGGGAGATGTTCAGGCGATGCTAAAGGCAGAAATGGAAAAGGCAAGCAGAAAAGATAATCTGGGTATTGTCTTGTCCGGAGATGATTTCAAGGCCAGAGGCTCGCAGAAGCTGGACTTTACACCCACCAGCAACCTCTTTACTGACGGCGGCGGAACGATCTCAAGAGACATTACTTATAACAACTACACCCTGGTTGTAGATAGTAAGCAGCTGGTGCCTATGGTTACTGACGGAAATGACACCAAAGGTATCTTCCAGAATAAGGCATCAGGCAGGATTTCTATCGCAGGCGGTAAATTGGGCGGGCAGGTGCTTACTCCTGGCGCAGGCGTATACGCAGGAACTAATGAGCGCAGAATAAATGGCACATACCAGGATGGAATATTAAATTCTATCTATGAAGCCTCTGGCCCGGTTCCAACTCTCTTAAAGAATTATTATTATACAGCAGAGGTCAAGGATAGCGATAGTGACGGCATAGGCGATTCCCTGAATCTTTTGGGGGGAAAAGCGCAGAATATAAATTTTGTGGGCAGGGATTTATTGCCTAATGGAGATTATGAGCTCAATAAATCCGGGTGGGCTATTTTCGGCGACTCCAAGGGCAAGTTAGCCCGGATCGGCAGTTTTTCACCTTCGCTTACTCTCTTTAGCGAGCGCGGGCAAATTAACTTAGATAAAGATACGATTTTAGGTTCTTTATCCAAAGATGACACAACCTTAAAACTCATGACCACTATCGATGTCGCAAAGTATAGGAGCCTGCTTGCGGCTGAAGGGTACAGAACAGAAATAAAGAGAAATGATCTTTCCGGAATAAATTATATCCTTATTTACGATGAAAAGAATAGGGAGGTTGGCAGCGCAGCAGTTAGCGATGACGGCCTGAGGGTGAAGGGGGGAGTAATTCCCATCGCCAGAGACACTGAATCAGACACTATTTTCCGCGTGTACATGTATACCGCTGTTAAAGATGATAAGATTTACTTGAAACATGACGCATGGAATATCGAACAAGGCGTTGATGACGGCAAGACATTCAATCAGCTAGCTCGAGACGATAACGTGAAATGGGGACACAGGATGTTTTTGAGAAGTGACGAGACTGAGGGCGCGGACATGGCTGTGGCGCGGATGATGTATGCGCATGGTGTTGGTTCAAGGGGCGTCTGGTTTAATGATTATGATTCAAGGGATAAGCTGCTCAAAAAGTTTGACAGCGGAGAATATAACTGGTTTAAGATGCAGGATAATTTACTTACCCAAGAAAAATACACAGGTACAGCCGTCAGGAATTTCTACAAGACTTGGGGTTTTGTCCGCAATTTTCTGCCTGCTGCTCCTAGCGTTGAAGCCAGAGCGGACCAGAGTAATGGCGGGATGGTTTTGGAAGCAGTGGGAGATGCTGCTTTGATTGCCGGGCCGTTACTCAAAGGAATCGGCGTTGGCGCAAAGGGTCTGCAACTTATCGGTGGGACAGCAAACGGTTCCTCTAGGGTAATGAGGGTAATCAACGCAGCAGCCAAATTGGAAGGAATGAGCACTCTTACCAAGGGAAGTGTGCAACTTGCCACCAAAGGATCAGCCAGTTCTTCTAGAATAATAAGCGGCCTAAGCAAGGGACTTCTTTGGGAGGGCAGGATTGGAAAAGCGGCGCAAGTAGCACAAGGTACCACTCGCGTTGCGAGCGCTGCCCAGAATCTCTCCTGGGGTTCCAGGGCCTTAAGAGGCGGCTGGAATAGCGGAAAATTTCTGGCTGGTCGCGTTGCGCCGCGCGTCGGCCTTTACGGCACATTAGGCGGTATCAACAGCTACAATTCCATGTCTGCTGAACAGAAGGATTGGTATTCTAGCGGTAGAGCAGCAGAAGCGTCGAAGGATTCACAGAATCATGCTATTGCTTTAAGGGATACCTTTAGAAGCTGGGCAGCCAACTGGGAAGTGGGGCTGGATGGTGCCATAGGAAATAAGGCAGATGCTGATAAGGCAGATAGTGTTTCCAAAGGCCTGCAGCAGAACGCTTCCGTAATAACGCAGAATAATTCCAAAGCGATTAAAGAAGCAGTCCCGGGCCTAGGGGGAAAAATCCTGGCGATGCCGATGGATGTTGAGCAGACCCTTTTGGGTTTTGCCGGTTTTCCTTCGAATGCCTCCAGGAATATGGGCAAATACGGCATAGCACAGGGTTCAGCAATGAGTGGTTGGAGCATGTACAGCTATCTTTCCTCTGTTGCGGAATCAGGAATATATGCATTGACTTCCCTCGACGGCTATTTTAGGAATTCGGTTTCAGACTCCTACTATCAGGGCTCTATCACTGGGGGATGGGAATCTTTATTAGGTGACGGATTCAGCAATTTTGTCAATCCTGAAAAGAGCAAAGACACCAATCCTATAACCAATCCCGAGCAGTATGCGGGATTGAGTTATTTCGCAACGCAGATGTGGTTATTGGGCGGTTACAAAGAAGGTGCAGGCCTAAAGAAAGGCGAAGCCAGAGGCACTCCGCTTTTAGATACATATCAAACCCTGACAGCCATAGAGCTTACACCAATGAATCTTATGCTTTTCCCCGGAAATGAGCTTGGTAGGCAGGTGGGCATGGTAAAAGAAGCGGCGACAGCAGGTAGAACTGAAGGCGATGCTTCTTCTTTCCGCGGCAGGTTAAATCAGCTCGGAAACGCAAATGGCGGCCCCGGGCATCAGTTTGTGGAAAATCTTATTTCTGCAGCCCTACCTTTACGTTCTCCGCAAGCAACTCCTTCGAATAAAAGTGAAGTTGCTCCTGTGCAATCTTCTACGGAAGCGGGAGGAACAGTAAGGTTAAATGAAAATGATGTAGTAGGCGATAGGGGCAGAAGAGCGGGGGGTAGCGATGTGAAGGCTCCTGCTTCTCAGCCTGAAATGTCACGTCCTAACTTCTTTCAGCGTTGGAGTCAGCGTAGTTATCTAAAGCAAGAAGGATACTCTTTTTCAGAAAGAAGAGCGATTGCAGATGGGCGTCTTGCGCCTACAGATAGAAGTGGAAATGTCAGGGCAGACGTAGTAAATCGTTTTAATGAGATTGGCGCTACTCCGACTTGGGTTGGAAGATCGCTTAATCGGGCAAGAGAAGCCACCACCACTTGGATTAAGAATCAGATAGACGCCAGCCCCACAGTGAACTGGTTTAAGAACGATGCCTTTGATATGTCTAAGTCTCCTGTGGTCGATGCCGGCAAAAAAGTAGCTGGCGCAGTAGCTGATGCAGGAAGGGCCACCGCAGACTGGGCTAAGAATGACGCACTGGATATGTCTAAGTCTCAGGTAGTCAACTGGGCCAAAGACACCAGCGTCGGCAAATGGCTGGCTAACGATGCCTTTGATATGAATAAATCTCTTGTGGTCAACTGGGCAAAGAATGACGCCGCTCCTTGGGTCAAGAATCAGATAAATACTAGCCCCACAGTGAACTGGTTCAAGAATGACGCCTTTGATATGTCTAAGTCTCGGGTTGTCAACTGGGCAAAGAACACTGCTCTTCCCAATATCGCTGCCTCTGCCAATCCTAAGAACTGGACCACCTATAATTGGGCTAAGACAGCTGCTATCTGGGCAAGAGACACCGCCACCCCCTGGATTAAGAATCAGATAAATACCAGCCCCACAGTGAACTGGTTCAAGAATGTTTGGCAGCTTGCTACTTCCTCGCAGTATCGTTTCCTCAATAGACGCGGTATTAAAGATCCAACTACGAGAGCTGCAATCATCAGGGACGGATATTCAGCTCCGGAATCTCCCAATAAGACCTTATTTTATGAGATGCGCGCTGATCAATATTTAAAAGACAATGGTTTCTTCTTTAGAAGGCAAAGAACAGCGATTAGGCAAGGGCGTTTAAAATCTAATGATTTGAGTCTTAGCCGTGATTTTAGCGAAATTCGTAAGGGGCGCGTAGTTTATGATGAGGCGGCCCAAAATGATGTTTTATCATCCGGCCGCAATGTACATCTGTCGATGGCTGGTGAATGGGCAGCGGATATAGGCGGAAGGAAGAAGGGTGATGGCGGAAGATCGTTAGAAGCCAAGATTCTAAGAGTAGAAAAAGGCGAAGACGGCGCGACTCGCATTTGGTTGGATACAGAGGAGATCTTCGGTGGCCGCGGCGCTACCTCAAGGGACGGAAAGACCATATACTTCAGCCGCAACGCGCACGATGGGACAGATGTGCATGAAAGCACAGAAGCAGCCTTGCTATCTAAAGGCATATCCCCGTCAGCGTCACATAAAATAGCGGCAGAGGCTGAGGTAAGGTATTTAGCGCGTACGCTCGGCTATGACTTAAATGATCCCAGCCAAAGAATGCTAGTAGAGGAAATGGCAAGGAGCCATTCTGATGCCACTAAGGTCGCTAATAAGGAAAGGGCTCCGCCAGCGCCAAAATCGCCTTCCCATGTAGTTGTTGCTCCCGCAGAAGGACCGGGTTTTAGAGCTGCTGTTGGAGAAGGCGAAAGTATCAGCGATGTTGCCATAAGAGCTGGCCGCAGGCCAGTAGCTATGCTTACCGAAGGCACACCCAGCGATGCCTCTCGTTCCAGAACCGCAGCCAATCCCGAATCCGAAACCGTATCTAAATCTCAAGAAGCAATTAAACAAGATAAGCTGACCAGAGAGGCCCGGATATCTGAATTCAGGCGGCAGCAGGAAGAAAGACAGGAAATTGAAAGAGCCCAAAATATACTTGGGAGTAAGGATCTTAAGCCGCAATTTATCTTTGCCCCTGAGACTGGCAGGCGCGTATTCATCGCTACCGCTGATGGAAAGGTGGCATTAGTAAAACATGGAGAAGAGGCGCCGGATATATCCCGCAGACCCATTGCCCTTCTTCCTGCACCTAAACCTGCGATCGAAGTAAAATCTGAATCCAAATCTGCACCCGCGCAATCTAAAGAAGTTGCGGAATCCAAAGCCCAGCCTGATGATAGAGTGTCTGTGTCTAACGAAGCCAGGCTTAGGAATGAACAGGCCAATCAGGAAAAGAAGGCTGAGTTTAAAGCAAAACAGGAGAAACTTGAAAGAGTAGCAAAGATTGTTTCTGAGACGCCTAATACCGATAAAGCCAAGCTAAGAGTGGCTAAGGAAGTAGTTAAAGATAGAAGCTTACCTAAGAGGGAGCGTTTAGCAGAGGCAGATAAACTTATAGAAGCAGCAAAGCCATATGCACCCAAGAAAGAAGCTGCTAAGCCAGAAGTCAAAGAGCCGGTTTCTCAGTTGGTTGAATTAGGCGATGGTAAAGGCACGATCAAGGTAAAGGTAAATAATCCGGAAGCGCTCGCAGGAGACCAGAAGAAATTAGAGAGATTAAATCGCGCTGTCGCTAGGATAGAAAAACAGAATTCTCAAGCTCAGGATGAAGCGGTACAGGGCCAGATTCAGGAAGCTGGATTCTGGGCGAGATTAATCGGCAGAAAAGGCCGTTCAGCTTTTGAAGCCAGTCCTTCATCCAACCCTGCCGAAAGCCCCGCATTAAAAGAATTAAAAGCGCAACGCGATGCCTTAGCCGAGAAGATCACTAAGAATATGTCGCCTGTCCCTGAAGCTGATTTGGCCAGACAACATCTCCAGCAATTAAGGAAAGCCATAAATATTCTTAAGGAGACTACTGACTCTGACCGGGCTATGGATAGAGTGGTTAAGGAAGTAGTCAGCAAGGATAAAAAGCAAACCAACAAAGAGCGCCAAACAGAGGCGAAAAGGTTTATAGAAGAAGCCAGGCGCTATCTGCCTGAATCGCAAGCCCCTAAGCCTGTTATACCAAAAGGTCCATCCGTCGTATATTTTGGCAACGAAAGCGGGCCAGTACAAAAAATCCATCTTAGCCCCAAAGAAACAACGCAAGATGCAGCAGCGACAGCAGCGAAGGTTTTCCGCAAGCCTATTGCGCTTCTACCTGCTCATATATCTGCACCCAAGCCATTCTTTAGCAGAGTGATAGATGCCATAAAATCGAAGTTCTCTAGATCTGCTAAGTCTTCCGAGCCAGAGTTACTGCCTTCAGCTAGTCAGGAAGCAAAAGAGGCGATTAGAAAAGAAAGAGTAGCACAGAGAGATCAGCTTAAGAAAGTAGCGGCCATAGTAGCCGAAGCCGAGACTCCTGGTCAAGCTAAAGTAAAAGTAGCGCAGATGCTGCAGAGCGAGCCGGCTAAGAAAGACCTATCCAAAGAAGAGAGAAAGGTAGCTTTAAAGAGAGCAGAAGAGCTTATAGAAGAGGCAAAACCGTATGCACCTGAAGTCGAGCAAGGAAAAGAGCATGCCAGCAAGATCGAAAAAGTTACCAAGATCCTTCAGCAAACCACTGATTCTGATCAAGCCAGGGCAAAAGTCGTAAAAGAAGTAGTTTCAGACGGTAGAAAGCAGACTAAGAGAGAAAGAATTGTTGACCAGCGTAAGGCAGACCAGTTGATTGTAGAAGCCAGGCGCCAACTGTCTAAATCGCAAACTCCTAAGCCTGCTATGCCAAAGAGCCCATCCGTCATAAACTTTGGTAATGAAAGTGGGCCAGTAGTAAGAATCAACCTTGGCCCCGGAGAAACTGCGCAAGATGCAGCAGCGAAGGCTTTACGCAAACCTATTGCGTTTCTACCCGCACCTAAATCCCAAGCCAACAGGCAAGAAGTTGCTAAGCCTGCTCCATCCGAAGATGTTCGGCCGATGTCTGATGAAGCCATAGCTAAGAATCGGCTGGACAATAGGCAAAGGATAACTGAATGGAAAAACCTGAAGAGAATAGGACAGATACTTTTCGAAACAGCAGATATCCAGCAAGCCAAGGCAAGAGTAGCGCAAGAGGTGCTTGGGGTCGGTAAGGAAAGATCCCAGAGAGAGCAAAAAGCTGCGCTTAGGAAGGCAGAAGGGCTTATAGCAGAGGCAAGGCAACATGTGCCTAGCGCCACCACCACTACTGTTGCTCCCAAGTCCAAAATGACAGAGGTGGCTAGGATCGTGCGCGGTGAGAATGGCGAGCCTGCATTTGAGGCACATCCGACTATGAGTTCCTCCAGCGCGCAGTTGAAGGAGTATGTAGCTACAGAAGAAGCAGCCCATCTGACATTAGGTAACAGAGGCACAGCCGCGGAAGAAATCGCTGCTAATGTATTTACCCTTGAACGCTTAGGCATACGCGATGCTGAGAAAGTTACTGATCCGCATTTAAGAGCTTTAGCAGAGATATCATTGGACCATGGCGTAGAGAGCCCCATAGTAAGGACTGCCCGTTTTTATAGCGAGATAGATGCGCAATTAAGAGACCAGCTTGTAGACAGCCATGGTAATTTGCGCCGGGACGTTTTGGATAACGCTACTAGACAGCTTGCGGGCCTTAGGAAAAGAAGCAGCGATGTAGAGGCTCGCAGAGACCATTTGAAAGATTTATTATCCTGGTCGCGCATAGCCGTCAGTAAGGAAGGCCAGCCTCAAGAAGTTTTGGCGCGTTCGCCGTTCAGGATGGCAGACGCTGGTAAAGAAAGCGCGCAGAAGACGCTAAGTGAATTAATTAGTCAAAGTAACTCCTTGTCTACAGAAGAGGCAAAAGCTCTTGGGGTTGCAATAAAGAATGCAATAAAATCAGGAACGCCAATTGATCAAATACAAGATCCTACCATTAGAAAGGCAGCTCAACTTTGGAAAAAAGCTTTTGAAAGTCCAGAGCTAAGAAAAGTGATGAGCTTAGAACTTAAGGAAGATCAGATAGCCCAGACTATATTAGAGGCTGTATCGAGGCCGATACTAGGTAGAGATTTGGGTGCTGGAAAGACAGCAGGTGATATCGCAGCCTTTGCAGTTCGTTTCCAGGTAGCTACGCAAGAAGGTAAAGAATTGAATGAAAGTTCTTGGAAAATAAAAGATTTCTTAATTGAGCAAGCAATTGATGGCTCTGACCCCATAGCAAGATTTTTTATGGAAGAAATCGCTAAATCCGCAAAGATATTGAGATGGGTTGTCGTGCCAGATGGAAAAGGCGGCACAGAGTTTAAAGAAGTGCCTATTGATGGTTTTGAAACCCCAGCGGACGCAAAGAGTAAATTTATTTTTGCTGATAGTGAAACTCTACTAGAAGTTTATCTAGGAGCAAAAGAGAAGAATGGCGAGAAAATGCGCGAAGCATTTAGGCAACTTACAGGAGCTAGCGCAGACGAAACACAGCTTTTCTTTGCCAATGCAACTTTGATTAAAGCAGAAATAGGGAAAATGTTTAGTCAGTTAAGTAGGGGAAATATTAAAAAAGCAGAGCTTATAGCTATTTTATATGAAAAATTAATGAAGTTAAAGGAAACCACGCCGGATTTAATAGATGGTCGATTAATCATAAAAGATGGATTAGGTAAGGAAGTAGAGGTTCATTCCTCAGCTTGTATAAAGGATGAATATCTACCGACGAAGTTACTTGATTTATATAGAAGCATGCGTAAAGCTAAAGAGTTACCCTTTTCAATGTCTTTCGAAGAATTTAAATCATATGCCCAGCATTGGGCTAGTTCTATGAATCAAAGAATTGACGCAAACGTCTATGTTGAGCTCGACCATTTCGTAATGACGCCAGAAGAGAGGATTAAAGCTAACTCTCATCCTTATAGAGTAGCTCAAGAAGATGGGACGGGTCGTCCGAGTACTATTTTAGGAGATCCAATAGAGGCAGCTTTCTTAGTTGCTAGAATTACTGATGCTAAGCTGAAGTTAGTCTCCGAACCCTCTTTTGATAAGTATACCCAAGAGGAGCGAATAGCAGATATAGCGAATGCTCGGCTTCAGGAGTCAAAGAAAAAAGCAGATTTTGCGGAGTTGATTAGCGGGGAATATGGCATAGGAGCAGATAAATTTACTGGCTTTACTGCAACCCCTGGTAGGGATATGTTACAGTATTATGGAGTAGGGAAGAAGCAACGCGATATACGCTTACTTGATCCGGAGAAATTAATTAAGGAAACGGATCGAGATTTTAGAGCGACACTTGACAAAGCTATTGAAGGTCAGATAGATACACATATTGGTAATATTAGAGATAATCCGCGCGCTTTACATTTAGGCATTGGTAGAGATGCAGCTATTGTAAGAAGAGCCTATGAAACAACAAAAAAAGCGGTAGAAGCTGGAGAATTAGTTAGTTCAGATGGTCGTCCTTACGAAGTTAAATTTATTGAAGGGTTTGAACCAAAAACACAACAAGCATTGATGAAGGAGTATAGTAAAGGACGCCTTGAAAAACCGATGATTATATATGTTGTCGGTGATCCTTCAGGAGGTAATATAGCTGCTTTATCAAGAGGTGTAACATCAGCTGCTACACATCAGCTAACCATGGAAGGTATAACTAATATAACTCAGCATCTAGGTAGGGCAGGAACAGAAGGTAGGGCCGGAGGTTTACATCCAAAGGATCCAGTGAAATTTTTAACACTATCTTTAGAAGATCAGTGGATTACTCCTAAGCAAAAGAAAGAATTAGCCGGGTTAACTGGTAGAGACTTGACTAAGAAATTAATAGATATTGGGTATAATATTGATACAGTTATTGGAGAACAAGGTTTTCACCGTACATTAATTACTTCAGTTTCAAATATACAATATACACAAGCAGAGTTAGCTGCTTTAAAGGCAAATTTACAGGCAAGAAGAGATTCTCAGCGGACACAAAATAGAGATTTAGGCGTATCTTTGAATGGTACCTTAAATAATGTGCCCGAAGGCGCGCGTAAAGTTATAGAAGCAAAGTTTTCTAATGCTCAACGCGGTTGGACAATTCCCGCAAGCGATTCTAAAACAGCTCCGCTTAATTTAACTACTGCGGGCAGTCTCGTCTGGCAACAAACCCAGTCACTTATGCATGCTGCGCAAGACGACCGTAAGTCAATAGCTTCTCTTAATCTTGGTTTGTCTTCAACAACCCAGGCAGCGTTACAGGCAAGAGATTTAACCACGCAGGAAGCTTTTACTGCTGTAACTGAGATGGTAGATAATGGCGTTCTGAATTTAGCCCATCCTGAAAGAGGAATTACCTCGTTAGCAGCTATCGGTGGAGCGGTGAGGGCGCTAAACAGCCAGAATTCGACTCAGCCGCTTAATATAGGTAAGGCTGAAATCGATGATATGTATAATCCTGTTTCCCGCGATTATAGCTTACTGCGTAGTGTGACTACACAACTGCAGAATACTAATCCGCAATTAGCCAGAGAGCTGCAAAGTGTTTATAGTGGTACTTATACCACTTCGCAAAGACAAGAATCTATCCGCCAAGCTGAATTAAAACTTGAGGCTAGGCAGATTCGCTTAGTGAATAACCAAGAAGCAGGATGGGAAAAGACAAAGAGAGGAATTGGTTTTGTTGCTGGCGGCGCGGTGCTTGGTACGGTGGCCGGCGGTGTCTCCTGGTTCCAGAATAAACAGCGCCCGACAAAAGACGAGATGAAGGATATATACAGGAATACTAGTTTTATCTTGTCGAACCTTCCTTTAATAATCAGGGCTAAACCCGAAGCAGGGGTTGCGGTGGCGAAATTATCATTCCTGGCACTGGGAATTGTGCTAGCTCTTAAATTAGCGCCCCCAGCTATACCTTTATTAGCTAAATTAGCCGCAAGCACCAGCCTGGCTGGCTTTCTAGCTCCGATAGTGACTTCTTCAACAACTAATCTCGCGATATTAGCAGGGACAAGTGCTGCCATAGGATTGCCGGCAATGAAAGCTGTGGATGTTGCAGCCAGAAGGCAACAGGTCACAGTAGGCAAGATCACTCCTTTGGCCCAGGAATTAGGCGTATCCGAGGGGCAGTTAGCTCCATTATTCACTCCGCGCATCCAGCCGCGCGCGCCAAGTGAGATGATTGGCCGTACTTCTTTCCTGCAGCAGGCTAATCCTAGCAAAGCCGCGAAAATGGATGTTAATAAGTTGGTTCCCGGCCTTAATATGGATGAGGTAAAAGGGTTCGTTAGTATCTTTAACCGTCCATATCGTAATGCCGTAAATGCCACCACAAAGTTAATAGAAGCCAATTCCTATTTCAGCGCGGACAATCTGCAGGCGCAGGCTTTTAGATCGATTAATCTTTCGGCCAAAGCCGAAGAGCAGAGCGAGCGGGAAGCAAACGCAAAGAGGCAGGAGCTAAAGGAGGAAGCAAGGAAGCTTAAGATCCTGACTCAGGCTTTATTAGCGCTAGCGGGAAATGAAAGCCGGCCTAATTCTGGTAGAGTAAAATTAAGCCGGGTCAAAGAGAAATTAGAGCGCTCCGGAGAGGATTTGTGGGAGGTAGCAGAGAAGTATCGTCTTATCCAACCGGAAAATGCGGTTACCTTTGATATGGCTGAGCCGGTGGTAGAGAGATTATCCCGCAAGGCAGGCATCTCTAGAGATGAGGCCAGAGAATTTGTTTATCCGTTGGTAACTCAGAGGACTAACCAGAATATCGCGCAAGACGTGCAGAATGCGCATAATGAGTTGATGGTAACCATGCCAGTAGCTGCCGATATGATACCTTTACCTACCATCGCCAGTGCGACTAGAGATGGCTCATGGCAGCGCTTTACGGACAGATTAAGAGAGCGCAATGACGCTGACCTTGCGGAAGCCAAACTTATTGCCGAGGCGGTTAACAATACTCAGGCAAAGGGTTGGAATATTGGCAGAGTTCTTACACATATTAGCCCGGAGAATTTAGCAAAGACAAGGCAAGATATTGCTACCGGTAAAACAGATACTAATGTTCCGGAAATTGCCAAGCCTGCTGAGCCGAAAGCTCCTACTCAGGCAGAGATTCGCTCTAGCCTCGAAACTTTAAGCCAGAAGACAGAACGGGTCACTCTTGCCGGAGGACGCAAGGTAGAGGGAGTCAGGGTAGAGGCCGGCACAGCGGTTGAGATCAGCAATCACCGTCCGGATGGAAAATTTGTAGCTAAGGATCTAGCCAAGCCTAAGGATACGGCAAAGATTAGCGTAAATAAGGACGGCTCTGTCTTAATTACTAGCAGAAACGGTTTAGGCGATAAACTTGAGAAATTAATCAAGAAAGAAGTTCCGCAAGCGCCTTATGTAGACGCGGTAAAGCCGATCTCTAGTATTACGCAGACTGTCACTACGATTGCTGTGTGGGGTTTTAGTGTTGCGATTGTTTTAGCAGCAATGCATACCGGTTGGTTTGACCCCGCAGCATTAGCGCATCTTGCCGGCTGGAAGGCGTTCTTAGCCAAGGGAATCATTAACGGATCGGTTATGTTGGCAGCTTTGACTTTGCATGAACTTGGTCATGCTGCTGTCGCTTTCTTTGCCGGAGACAAGAGCCAGAAGGTCAGGGACAGGTTGACGCTCAATCCGCTTAAGCATTTAAGCGTATGGTCTTTACCTATATTAGCAGGATTACCGGGCGCGGCAAAGCCGGTAGAAGTCAATTTTGGCAGATTAAATGACAATAAGGTGAGGGCAGTAGCTGCCGCAGGTCCGGCAGTTAACTTAGTTACTGCTGGCCTGGCGCTAGGAATATTCTTATTGACCGGTAATCCCACGGTTGCCTTGTTCGCAAAGCAGTTTGCAATTATCAGCGCTGTGCTAGGTACCGTTAACCTTATTCCATTTGCCCTTCCTCAATGGATAAGTAAGTTTATCAATAAAGGCAACAATAAGCCGGTATTATTTGACGGCGCGCGCGTGATCTTAGGCGCGAAAGAGAAAGTTTCGCCTAAGATGCAAATGGTAGGCGGTGTTGCCCTTATGCTTTATATGTTCGGGCTTGGGCCAATTCTGCAAGGACTTGGTTTTGGCGCTGGATTAGGCGCAGGCATGGGCGGCGGTGGAGCCGGTGTAGGAGTAGGCGGCGCAGCAGGCACCATCGGCAAAGGTAGTGGTTCTGGCGGTGGCGCTGGCAGAGGCACAGCTGAGGTTAAGAGAATTGAAGAAGATGCCAAAAAGGTCAAGCAGTGGTTTAATGATGATTTGAAGCAGATAAGAGAGGCAAGAGAGGCTCTAGACAGACGGCTGAGAGAGTTACGCAGTCTTATACCTAAACCTCCAATATTAAGCGAAGAGCAGAGAATATTTACTGAGAATATCTTCAGCCGCATCTATCCGCGTTTGATGACTGTCGGAACTCGTCTAGTGGATAATTACCAGAGACTAGCTGGTGAATATGGCTTAAAGCCGGGCAATATACGTCTTTATGTGGTTGGAGGCACTGCCAAGAATAAACAGTTAATCGGCTTCAACAGTGATATTGATTTAACTTTTGTTGTAGAAAATTCCGCTGGTTCTTTAGAGGTCCTGCCTAATAGAGAAGAGTTAGTGCAGAGCCTCTTTGCGGACACGATAAGAGATGTCTTCGGCGATGCCACTGATCAGGAGAGGGCAGCCATCCGCGGTAAACTAGATATGTTAAGGTTAGGAGGAGCGCTGAATGAGATTAATGGTCCAGCATTGCTCCTGGCTAGCAGCGAATCCAATAAAGCGCAACAGTCTTCACCTAAGCCTACTCAGCCTACTGGACAAGGTCAAAATAGGCATCAGGAGACTCCGATTGCCCCGACACCATCCACGACTTTGCCAACTCAGGAGCAAACCGGAGAAAAATCGCCTCTCAGAGGAGCTGTGGTGGGCATGTTTGGCTCAAGCATTGGCGTAGGCAGCCATCCGATAGACATGCTCGCGCCTTTAGATACCTTAGGTAATACTGTCAATTCACTACAACATTTACTCAGTATAGGTGCTGCACAACGTGTGCTTAGCCCGGGTATTCCCGGGGCGACTGCGAATGCGCTTTCGCAGGTCGTCGGTACGACAAGTGCGCACAATATAGTTACAATAGTTGCAGTAGTAGGATTAGTTGTAGTAGTAGTCACAGTTGGCGCAATAGCTCTGGTTAATAGCTTCAGAGCAGATGCGAAAACTGCAGGTGCAGGAAGTGTAATCAGCGGAGACGCTGAAAAGACCAGTGGTTCCCAGTTTGCGCCCGGTAAAGATGCCGGAAACAAAGGTTCCAGAGGTGTAACCGAAGGAACTCGTAATGGCACGGGGTTGCCTGTAGGAAACAATACAGGTAATACCGGAAATACTGGTAATGCAGCTACTGGATCCAATGGAAATAATGCAGGTTCTGGCAAGAGAACCGGTGGTTGGGCGAGTGCGGTCGAATTAGTAAGAAAACTGTCTTCATTTGTACGTATCAAAGGTCCCGCAAATAGCCTCACTCCCGCGCAAGTTGTGTCGGAAACCTATGGCGCTCGTGGTCCGCCCGCAGCACTAACAATCATTATAGCTACTTTCGCCGCTACGGTAATGCTGGGCAACATCTATGCCGCATCAGCGGTAACGGTTGCCGGTTTACTCGGCGGATTAGCCATAACAGCCCTCTCGGTAATTGCCTCCTTTAGCATTAATCATATATACTCCTCAAGACTTTATCCGCAAGACGGCCAGGCCAGCATTATAACCACAGGCGTCTACCGTTATTCTCGGCACCCGCAGCATCTTTGTCTGCAGTTATCCATGCTTGGTTTCTTGGCGATGTTCCCCACAGTTTATACCGCCATTACCGTCATCGCCGTTGTTTCATTATTCCATCTTGAATCCAGAAAAGAGGAAGCGAAGTTATTAAATGACTCAAAGCTGGGAGCAGATTATGCCGAGTATCTCAAGAATTCCGGCTTGAAGATGCTCCCCAGAGATATTGCTAAAAAGATTAGGCCGTATACTTCTTCCGTGGCAGGAGTGGTGACGGCTATTGTTGTAATCGGAGGCTTATTAGCGGCCCCCCTCCAGGGATCGACCCCCGCTAAAGCCTCCGATACAACGTATACTACAACCAATCCAATCAATAATATAAATTTAACCAAGTATGGCGAGCCTTCCGTGGCAGGAGTTCGTCGTACAAATGTTGTATCAGAGGGCTCCACAGAAGGCCGTCCCTCCAGGACATTGACCCCTTTTGCCGGAGCCCTCTTTACAACTCAAGGAGGTGTACTATGTGCCCTATTAATATTAACACTATTAGCATTGACCACATCGTTGATTTTGGCAAGGACCGCACCACTTTCGCAGCAGCCCGTGAACCTGATACGCACCACCTTAGGATCTTCCTTATTTATCAGGATACTGGCAACGTCTACACTCGTAACGGCCGGGCTGATAGCTGGGAGGAGCTTATTGGCGGCAGGCGTGATACCATACTTGAGCGCGTTCTTGATGCTCGTAGGAACGGTGTTCCTACTTATCGACTTAACGGTTCGCACGAATAAAATAGGATTAACGGTTCGCACGAATAACAATAACATAGGAGGTGTAAAATGTGCACAGATTATAACGAATTACAATTCAACCACTTCGTCGTTACAGCCGACGGCACAATCTTTGGAAGTGCTAGACACGAAGGTCACACCTACAACTTTATTCTCCACGGCAACTATGTCCAGGCCCAACACGGTGAACAATGGATCGATCTGGACACGCCTATCGCAGAAGTTGTCAGGAGAAGGGCTCAATCAGCCTACGCTATCGCTCCCCGGTACAAGGCCAGCAGGTTCATCTTCGATTAGAACTGCCGGAGCAGTGGTAGCTTTGGTGTTGGGTGTGATTCTTATTGCCGGCGCGCTGGCAGGCATTCCTCATGGAGTGGCCCCTGTCAGCGCCGCCGTTGCATTGGGGATGTGCAGCCAGGAAGGAGTTGCTACCGAGGAAGATAGCTTTAGGAATTTAAGGTTAACCCCTGATTACATCCGAAGCGTCCGCTTCGATGAGGAAGAAATAAGAGGGGCGGATGAAACTGAACGCCGCATCAATCTTCTTATAAAAGGTATGGGGGACTCTAATTCTCCTTCCGAAATTGGAATAGTAAAGATCCCGGGAAGCCTGAAACGGGATAGCTGCCGGGTGTTCAGGTTCAGTAATATAGAAATGACATTTTTTGAGGTCACCAGCCGCTTTGATTCGCAGGAAGGAAGATTCTCTTTGCCGGCGTTGCCTCAACAGCATGCTTTCCTGATTTCATCAAAATCAAATGATGTCATAGGGCACGGAATCATTAATCGGCCTGTCGGTATTAACGATGAAGTATGGTTCAGGTATGCTATCCACGGCGGACCTCACAGCAAAATTGGAGCTGATTTCCGGAAAAAAGATTATTATGGGACCAAGGCTTTGGTTTTGATTATGGCGATATGTGTAAGCAGCGGTATTTTCAAGGGCCCTGTGAATGCGATTACAACATATTTTGAGAGAGATGAACAGCGCGCTGATCCGGAAGCAGTTCCCGCGGGTAAGAAATTTATATATGCCAGAGGATGTACTCCTGTTAAGGATAATGATTATTCTCTCTGGCAGTTTAGAATGGATGGTAAAGCCATACCTACCGTAGATGTAGATGAAAAAGAGCTTGCTAAGCTTGATGGTCGGTCAGCGCAGGAAGACGACTTTGTGGAAGTCAAACTCGGTGACCTGGTGTTTGAGAACGGTCAGCTTTTCTACCGCCCGAAGGCAAAACCTGAGGATTCAAAGGGCTTGTCCGGTTTTGCGCTTAACTTGAGCCTCTGGCAGTCAGGTTTGATTGTCACTGCAGTTATCGTTTTAGTCGCAGCTATAGCCGTAGCCGTAATGGCTAATAGCGTCAGGGGAGATATTTCTTACTTGGATAAGGCTAGAGTTATTCTAGCCAGCCGCTATCTGGAAGATTATCAGCGCAGGCAGTTGTTTACGAGAATGGCTAAGGGAGAAATCAGGTTTACCCAGGACACTAGGTTCAGCGACGAAGCGGTGTCCATATCAGGAAAGTCATTAAAAGATATTGCCCAGGAAGTATTAAAAGTTATTAATTACTATGAAAATTCGACGCCCTCAGTCAAGGCCAAGGGCACCAATATTCTGGCCAGACTGTTTTCTTCCCTTGGTTTTATAGTGTTTGTTATTGTGGGTATATATGAATTTGTCTATGCCATGTCTGATTATAACGATGGCAGGGGCAAAAATTACGCTGCTATGAATAATGTGGATGAACTTAGCTATTCCGTTAGAGATCGTATTTGGGCTTCTCAGGAAGAGTTCATCAGATTATTAGGCGAGGATCCCAGTAAGGCTGTAAAAGCCGACAAAAAAGAGAAAATCGGCAAGGTAGCTCAGATGTTGGATTTCATGAATGTCCATCGCCAGGCCATCCAGAAATATGCCGATCAGTATGGAATCGATCCGGAGCTACTT
The DNA here is from genome assembly GCA_026387455.1 of Candidatus Omnitrophota bacterium. Taxonomy (GTDB): domain Bacteria; phylum Omnitrophota; class Gorgyraeia; order Gygaellales; family Profunditerraquicolaceae; genus JAPLLR01. The sequence goes on from JAPLLR010000046.1 coordinate 39,952, forward strand.
GCCGCGATCCTCTTGACTGAAAGACTGGATATGTTTGAAGGAGATTTCCCGTGGGAGGTTAATACTGACAGATGGAGCGTATTAATCGGCCGCGATGCCTCCGTGGGTATCGGTCAGGTGCGCATGAGCACTGCCCGTTCACTCTTAAAGGCTGCCAAGTATCCTGAGTTTAAAGGCAGGAAAACCAATGTCTCCAACTGGAATCTTTATAAGATGCTCACTAATGAAGATCCGGAGTTTAATATTATGATAGCGGCTATGGCCTTAGCAGATGTAAGGGACGGTATTGCCAGGGATATTAAGAGCAGCAGGTTGCCGCAGCTTAATGCCGAGCACTTAAGACTGGAAATGGCTTATCGTTACACTTCTTCCTTGAAAGGCCCGGTGGGTGCGCCGGTAAGCTTCGCAGAGTATAATAAACAGATAGAGAATAAAGATAAGAAGGCGTACAACAGGTCACAGGCAAATGAGTATGCTTATTGGGTAAGAGCGAATAGGGATTTAATCCGCGGTTTATCCATCTTTACAAATGCTCCCATAGCCAGAAGCTCGCTGCCGGCATTCAGCATCTCAGGGGGATTGGATCTGATAGTGGCATTAGTTCTGGCGGTAGTAATTATCGATGCTATCTCGGCGACTTGGAGATATGTTGATCATAAGTTAGGCGACCGCCGCGCAAATGAGAGAAAAGACGGATTGTACGCATCTGATAAATATAGAGAGTTTAAGAATAAGGATAGGCAAGAGAAGTTGAACGAGATCAAGGGGCAGTTTAGGCGCGTAAGAGAAGTAGCGGTATTATGGATAGGGTTGGCAGTCGTGGTGGCTGGGCTGAAGTGGGGCCTGAATAATTGCCGCAAAGACAATGCTCCGAGCCTGCGTGAAATTGCAGCTGAAGTTTGCGCTGATGCCCAGACCATTAAGGATGAAGGTAATAAATTTATCCAGTGGGGTAAGGAAAGATTCAATGATCCGCGCTCTTTCGGGCAGCAGGCTAATTATGCTGCCAGAGAGTTTGGCCGGGATCTTGGCAGTGGTTTGAAACAGAATGAATTGCTTATGCAGGGCGTAAGCGGAAAAATGGACGGCGAGTTTGCCCTGAAGAAGATAGAGGAAATCAGGGAGGAAAACAGAAAGCAAACCACCAACTCCCTGCCGGCAATCAGCATCATCGCGCCAGCAGCGATAATTTCCCTGGTTGCCTTAGCAGTGCTGGTTTATGCGATCTATAGGATTTGCCTGGTTAATAGATATTCCCGCGATAGAGTTATAGATATGGTTGCTACAAAGCTGGAAGATAAAATAATTGTTGATACCGAGGAATTAGCCGAGACCAGGATCAGTGGATTAAATGACGCAGAAGAGCGCTTTGTCCGTGCGATAGTATTGGCAGAAGAGGCGCTTAAGGTCAGGGACCATGAGTTAATGGCTGAGGCAGTAGCTGGACTTTTCGTGGAAACAGAAACCGGCATAGATATTAAGCTGTTGAAGGATTACTTGGGATTAAGAGAAAAATATGAGAATCCGAAGATGTCTCGTGAAGAAAAAAGAAAGACCCAGCTATCTATAGCCAGGCATGAGGTGAAGCACGTTATTTCCGGCGTTATGGAAACTCCTAGAAATTCACAGCAGAAGCTGCCTTACTTCGCATATTTTTCTCCCTCCAGCTTTGGCGGCAGCGTCCAGGTTTCTGTTACTTGCGAGAATACCCGGAAAGCGATCCGTAGGCTCCAAGATATAGAAGCAATCGCCGGCCGAGTCTCAAATCGTCTCAATAAAGAGGGAGTTATAGATTACCAGGGCCTGGATGCTGAGGCTAATTTTGGCCTGAAGGCAAAAGAGGTGCGTTTTGTCATGGCGATAGTTCAGGCAGAAAGGGCCATGCGTAAGGCCAAGTCTGATTTAATGGCAGATGCCATCGTAACGCTTTTCACCGCTAAGGAAGTTTCCGCGGATGTATACTTCCTTGAGAGATACCTGTCCTTAAGAAAAGATTACGAACGCAGAAGGCAGGCTGATGAAGAGGAAGGGCGAGGCAAGGCGCATCATGAAGCCAGGCTGCATATTGTCAGGTCCGAGCTAAAAGATGTCCTTTCTGCCGTAATCAATATTCGCAAAGAGCAAGGTATTCAGCTGCCCGGATTTGCATACTTCTCACCGGCAGCCTTTGGCGGCGGAGTTGCAGTTTCCGTCAGCAGCGCAAAAGTAGAACCCATTATCCGTAGAGAGGTTGGCAGCAGGTTTAAAATCGGTGGTACTGAATATAATGAGGCGGATTCCAGTCGCGGGCATCGCATCGCCGGAGGAAAGGCTTGGAATATTCTGGCGGATTGGGATGTAAACACTGAAGGCGTTTATTTCGAAATGTTGAAAAGGTTAAGCAGCAAGGGTGTTGATTTAGCGTCCGTCTCAGCTGATGGCCGGGCTGATGTCTTAAGGGAAGTCTTTGATACTATCTTGAATCTTGTCCCCTTCAATGCAAATTTTGAAGGCCTCAGCAAAATCGGTAAAGTATTCGAGCAAGGCGGAGTCTGCAAGCATCATGGCGTATTAATTGCCATGTTTGTGGAGCGCATACTTAACAATTATAGCTCTAAATGGAAAGGCGCAATTTACTTTGTTTACGGCCCCAGCCATAATCCCACCCATGCCTGGGCCCTTTATGTGACCAGGGCTGGAGATTATTGCGTTTTTGACGTAACACAGAGAAAGATCGTTGGTCTGGATGGGCAATTTAGTTGTAACGATCAAGGCACAAAGGTTCCTTATTCTGATGGTGTAGGTATGAATGATATCATCGCACGCACCAACGCAAGATTACGGGAGAGCAAAGAAGAATCAGATAACTATAGCGTTACCGGCTTGCCTACATTTGGAGAAGCGATTCGCAGGGATCCCCAGAATCGCAGACCGCCCTCTACTGATGATAGAGAGTTGCCGGCACTTGTCTTCGTAGATACGCAGACATTAGTTGTAGTAGCTGCGGTGGCGGCAGTGATTATCGGCGCAGCTTACCTTGTTTACCGGGTCTATAACGGTTATATGAATCACAAAGTAGCAGTGGCAAGCATAAATGAGATGGCCAGGCAAGCTAGCCGCGCGCCGAATAATATGTTTAACCGCGCCAATATTGTACGCATATCCGTATTACTTGCCGCAGTTATTCTGTTAATCTCCGTAGGATTATTCCATTTCGTAATTCTGGCAGCAACCACAGTAGAAGCAGATATCGAAGAAACAAAGTCTAGGATCAAGGCTGAAATATTAAGGCTTAGCGGTTCTGTATATGACAATGAGAGGTCTAAAGTAATAGCCGAATTCTTTAAAGGTTTGCCGGAGCAAGACCTTGCTCTGGCAGTGGATGTACTTTTGGAATTATCCGATGATCCTAGTATTGGACAATGCTGCATAAATCACTCTATGACCCTTTCTCTTGCAGAGAGCTGCCGCGTCAGGCCGGAGCTTATGGAGATAGTGGCTTCGAGAATTGCGAATTTAATAAGTCAGGGCATAGGCAGGAAGGCTATGCTGGTAGAGATCATCAATTTATTTAGTCTGGTATCTTATGAGAACCGCGTCTTAGGAAAATCAGATTTCTCAGCGATGCTCTTGTGGAAGATGCAGGAATTAGGCATACCTATGCCGAGAATTATGGAATTGTTGGGTGGGTGTTTCAAGACCTGGCGTGAAGATTTGGAATATGATTATACATGGCCTGAACAATCTCTCGGAGAGAGCATTGGTTTAAATTGCAATGGCGGAGCGGTAATATTGAAGTCCATTGATAAGAGCTGGTATTATATTTTTAACACAGACAATGTTTGTATAGGCAGCGCGCTGATTAGCTGCGCTATGCAAAGGAATGCAGCTTACCTTTATATTAATATATGGACTGGAGCAGGCAAGGGCATAGGGACTGAGATTATGCGCTTTGTCGCCGAAAAGATAAGCAGAGTTGATGGGCCCAGCGTTATAGGGGTATTTGTCCCGGCGGACAAGGATTATGTAAGATTCTTGCTGCGCTGCGCAAAGCTGGGAGTTATCAATAGAGTTGAGCTTAAAGTCGAAGATAGCGCTAAGTATATCAATAGCGTAGGCATGGGCAATTGGAATATGCCGGAACAGTCTTCGGGTTGGCAGGTAATTACGAATGAAGCAGAGATGGATAATTTTGGCAAAGGCAGAATATTTGCCAGATGCATTGTAGATGCAAACCAGCCGCAGACTCCTTCCGTGGCAGGAAAGAATGCGGCTACTGACAATAAGGGCACGGAGGAACAGAGAAAGGTAAGCTCTTCCGTAGCCCTTGTTACAGACAAGCTTGGGGTGCTGGTAGCGATAGTTGGAGCATCAATTCTATTAGCGTTGTCAGCGAAATTCTTAGGGCTGGCTTTATTAATCGGCGTTGCAGCGGTAAACAATGATGATGCGAAATACGTGTTGAATATCGAACTCCTCAAGGCAGAGCTTGTCAATAAGGGGATTCTTCGCGATAAAGATCAACCGCTTAATATTAATCCTGCAGTATTAATTGCTGTTAGCGATTTCTGCTATACCGATGGAGAGTATTTGGTAGGAAGAGAATTCCGTAGGCTTGCCAAGGCATTAGGGCTTGTGATGAGGGAGCTGGAGAGAAGAACCGGTAAACCGGCTGCAGAGATCAGTCTTAGCCAGAGCAGCCTTACCAAAGAAGAAATCGCAAACATCTTAAATGCGGCTAAGGAAGAAGATTATGCGCAAAGAGAGGTAAGCGCGTTCTCCAGAAAGATAGAGCTTGGCCAGAGGTTGCTTAAGGGCGGCACTTCTGCCGAGACCATCCTGCAATTCTTAACTGGTAGATTCTTTGGGGCAACCTCAGGGTCCACTAGGTCTATCAGCGCTACTGAACATAAAGTGAAAGATTTACTCTTTGATATAGATCATACCCAGGAAGGCAAGTCTTTGCGTAAGAAAGAAGAGACAGCCAGATTACTGAAAGAGCTTCTCGGCCAGGTGGTGATCGACAATGTCAATATTCCCAAGTTTTTCGCCTTTGATATCGATGACACCTTAACCAAAGCAGACATTAAATCCTTTAACGCTATGGTTGAAGTCTTAAAAGAAGACCCATCTGCATTTGTAGGAATAATTACCGGAACAGGCGCTTTTGACCTGAATTATGATTCAGAAGAAGAGCGCATTGCTGAGAAAGACGCAATATATGACACCAAGATTAAGCCGGCTCTGGTTAAACTTGGCCTGAACCCGGATCGCCTAGATTTTGTTATCTCTGTTGTTTCTACTCCAAAGCCGAGAAAGCAATGGACTGAGTCGCCTATGGTTAATCCTTGGGTTAGCATTAATGCATACTGGTGTGTAAAGATTAATGACGGAAACGGTGGTTTTATCAAACAGTATCCGACAGAAAGCAACTTTAGAGGTATAAATAAGCTCACCGGAGCCAGCAAATTATTCGAATATTTTGCCCATAAATTCTCTAACAACGCAACAGTTTCTTGGGAAAGGGCAGCTCAGTTGGCTACTCAGTTCCTGCATAGGTCAGTATTGGTTATGGCGGATGATGATCTTGAGCATGCGCGTATTCCTGTGATTTGCAAGCCTACCAATAGCAAGGAAAAAGGTATGTTGCAGCAGCTTGGCGCTCATTCGCGCGAAAACGAGATACAGGAGCCTTTCGGAGTAGGCAGGATTTATATTAATACTAACGTTATCAAGTGCCCCTGGTTAACCATCGAAAAAGCTCCTGAAGAGTTTGTTTTTGATTTTGAAATTGATGTCATCCTGGGTCTGACTACATTGCTTGAGCATATGAATGACCCTAAGCGTAACGCGCGTATCTTTAACGTGGAAATCGAAGCCCATCGCGTTAAACCGGTTAACGGTACTGCTAACGGTAATTCCACAGATCCTCAGGTCGCGACTTACCGCGCTCCCGGCTCAAGGGATAGGGGCGCGCGCAAGGGCTTGCCCAAGGAGATCAGAAACGCCGAAGAAAAAGATTCCGCGAACATCAGGCAATACTTGCTTGACGATGACGGCGAGGTAGCTAAGCTCATCGCAGGGCGCAATAGCAGCGAATTAACATATTACGGATTCTATAAGAAGCTGGCAGAAGAGATCCTGCCTCAGGGCAAGGTTATCTTTAAGGTTATACCTTCCCAGAATATGGGCTTCAGGAGAGACGACGGCGATAAGACCTATATCTATGCCGTCGGCACAAAAGGCGATATTACCTATATCTATGTCACTTCTGCTTTATATGAAAAGATCAGGGCAAGCACATATTTCAAAGCTGCCCTTTGCGTCCATGAGGTAGGCGAGACTAGAGACGTGTTCAATCACCTGACTGCCATGAAAGAAGAGATCCGCTTTTCCAGCGATCCGAAAAGCAACTTAAGCGACATGCAGCGTCTTGTATTTGATTCCGAGAATGATAAAGGAAACATGGCTTACCTATTAAGCATTATCCCGGATCGCCTTGTCCAGAAGGCATATTCTGATATCACCAGCGAGATGATCAGCTATGTAAGCCTGCTTATCGCCAAGCAGGTGCACGAAAGGCCGGTAGACGCAGCTGTCATAGAGGAGGATGCTAATATCGCTGATTCTTTGCGTCATAGGCTATTCGATTCCATAAATAAGGCTACCCAGAATATTAGCATCCTTGGGCAGGGAGGCATATTATCAGAAGAGGTAAGGGGCGCCCTGAAAACTACCGAAGAATCAATCAACATCATTCTTACTTCCATAGAGGATGGAAAATTGAACCCCATAGCCAAAGACGCAGCGATCAAATTGCTTAAGAAACAGGCCAGGATCCTTAGGGAATTAACAGAAAATATGGCTTATTTGGAAAGATTCGAATCTTTTAATTCTCTTAAGAAGGATATCGATGAGTTCTACAAGAGGGTAGTTGAGGGGACACCTACGGTGGTAAAGGACCAGGAGCTGATTGACCTGGCTGATTTTATGCAAGCCATCCACACTGAGCATTATGGGTATGGCTTTAGGCCGGTTGTTTCTGACCCTGGAATGCCTTTACCTATATTAATTAATGCGCATGACCTGATGAGGATCTTTGAAGATCTATTACAGGCAATAGCTAGGAGAGCACATAAATCTAACACGGCAGTAGTATTTGTCACTGAACCCGGATTAATTAAAGTGATTTTTAAGAACACCGATGCAGACGTAGTTGCTGTTCAGGCACTGCTGGAGAAGTGGCATGGCAGGGCATATCGTACACAGATAATCGGCACTTTAGGTGATATCGTCTTAGAGTTCCCTAAGGCTTTCAAGCTCTATCAGACTATTTCAAATGAAGTATTGGCTCAACTTGCAAATACAGATTGGGTTGTTTCTGTCTGTCAGCATAAAGAAAACCATGAGAATTTTATTGTTGATGAAAAGGTAAGTAGGATGACCGTTTACGGCCAGTATCTTTCACATGGCATGTGTCCGCAGTGCGAAAAGAAGAATCGTCCTGTTGAGTCAGAAGCTCAGGCAGCCGCAGCGAAGGTTCCGTCTGCGCCAACCAAGATCAGAGTTTTGTTTGTGGATGACGAAAAAGCAATTAGGGATATGATGGCGGGAAGAAATAATATGCCAGGATACCTGGCGATGATAGCTAAAGATAAGACAGTGAATCTTTCTTTTGAAGTGGTGATCGCGGAAAACGCCCAGAAGGCGCTTAACGCGTTTGTAGATGCCCAAAAGAAAGGACAACCTTTTGACTTAGTGGTCACCGATATGTCCATGCCGAAAAATCCTGATGAAGAGATCGAAGGCGGACGTGAATTAGCCCAGGCGATTAAGAAGATTGCACCCCAGACTTATATTATTATGGTCAGCGGTCATCACAGCCAGATGACAGAGGTGGCCCAAGCTATCAAGGAAAATGTAATCAATAGTTTCTACACCAAGCCATTTATCGGAGAGGCAGTTAAGGAAGCGCTGCTAGGGTTTAAGACCGCGCCCAACCTACAGGAAAAAGCACCTGTTAAGCAGGATGTTAGTATACTTGGTTCTGCGGCTGCCAGTGCCACAGCAGCGGCTACAGCAGCGCTGGCTTTCTACGCAGCAAAGGCAGTGATTATTTCCAGCTTTCATCCTTTCGCCATAGCGTTATTCGGAGTTTTAGCAGCAGTGTGTTTTGTCTCTGCGGCATGGGCTTATCTTTTTGGTTCGCAGGCTATCAGGCTATGGTTAACCAGGGCCAAGCCTGTACGCGCGCCTCCTGAGGCAAGAGCCAGGTTAGAAGCACAGCTGCAGGATTTCTTCGGGCCTGATGTCAAGGTGGTTCTGGAATCCGACTGTAAGACTATTGCCTCAAGCGATAAAGATAATAAGACAGTATTTGTTGATATCGATTGGCTTTATAGGGTAGCTCCCCGCGCAACTGAACTTACCTCGTTCCAGAAATCTCTCCTCACCCATGAAAAAGCCCACTTAAACGGTGCCACAGAATCAGAAGCTTATATTGCCCAGGTTCTCGCTTCCCTTGTCCAGGATATTAATAATGCTAAGGGCGTTAAATTATGGGCGCTGTTCCTGGGTGTAGTTACATTATGCCTAAGTTATAATAAACTTATTGCCGCATTTCCGATTTTAGCCACAGGCTGGATCGGAGTCCTTCTTATTGGCACAGCACTGGTGTTGTTGGGTGTTAACTTTGTGCTTGCAAAATTCACCAAGAGAGGGGCTTCAGCTTTCTTTACCACAGTTGCATTGACTTTCTTCTTTGTCGGTCTTCTATTGGCGGTGGATGTGTTTAACCCGCTTTACGGAAATATCCTGAAGAGCTGGTTTCCGCAGACATGGTTGGCTTACATTGCTGACATGCGCGGAGCGGCAATAGCGATAGTAGCTTTTATTTCTCTGATCGTTCTGCCGGCTTTGATCAGGGAATATCAGGATAAGTTGGCCAAAGAGGATATCTATAAATACGATATCAAGGCTTTAAAAGATAATCTTCTCAGGTTTATTAACGACGACATCAAGGATGAAAAGGTCAGGCAAAACTATATTGATCAGGTGGAAAGAATTGCTGTAAATAATTCTCGGGCAAATAGAAGATACCTGCGCGATGTGCTTATGGTGCTGGAATGGGAGTTGTCAAAACAGAATGCTATCAAGGACCGCGCCTCATTGTTCCCGACTGCCCAGGAGCGTAAAGACGAAGCTGCAAGCGTTGATACGCAGAAAGCTCAAGACGCCCAGAAGGCCGGAATTGGGGCGATAGCTAAGGTTTCTTGGTTAGGCGTACTTTGTTCTTTTATCGGTCACAGCATCCAGGAGAGGGAAAAGAGGTTCTGGGACAGGGTTGCGGATTATTCCGGAGCTAGGAAGGTCTTTTACTTTGTCTTCGCTTTAGTTGCATTCATTCCTAGTTCAGCATTGGGGATAGCATTGCATTTTGGCAAGGCAGCCAGAGATTTCTTTATCCGTCATCAGGATAGGAACAACGAGGAAGCTTTTAGAATGCATGGCATGATGGCTGGTAAAGAGCTTTTGAAATTAGCCGACGCAGAAGAGCATGTAAGGGCTGCGTTTATGATGGCGGATAGGATCAGCTTGAGCGGTAAACCTTCCGCCAATGTTTCGAATAGTATCAGGTTAAGCAAGAGGGGAATCTTCTGCCGGGAATGGTGGCGCTATCACTGGTTTGCCGCCAGAATGCGTTGGCCTAATGTCACCGGTGCCCTCTCATTTGTTAAGAGCAGGGTGGTCTTATTGATTTGCGGTTCCATCATCAGCTGGCCGATTGTCTACGTTCTTTGCATACACTGCCCATGGTTGGCTAATGCTGTTCCGTTAATCAAGCCGCTCTTAGATGGCTGGGCTGTCAAGCAGGGCTTCCCGATTACCTGGGCCGAAATCTTGAAGATATTCTTCCTAGAGCTCTTCCTTACCTTCTTCCAGAACCCTGGTCTTCTTAGGGATGAATTATTGCGTTTTAATGGAGCGCAGAGCATTATTCAGGTCGAGCCCGGAAAGGCCAGCGCAAATATTGATAGGGGCATTATAAAAGGATTAAATGAGAATAATATGAGCACCAGGAAATTATATAATGCCGGCTATGTTATCTTTACCGGAGCCCCGCATCTGAAGCTATTATTTGAGGAGAAGTGGGGAGCCTCCCGCGATAGCCATCCTTTGATTACCCTGAAAGCTTTCGCAAGCAATATCCTTAACGTAGCTACTTTAATGGTCCCGCTAGTAGTTATTCCCACGATGCTTTATACCTTATCTAGCTGGCATGTAGCATCAGCGGTCCTTATCTTATCGCTTTCTTTAGTGGCCTTCTTGGCTCCCAGACAATTCTATGTGTATATAGCGTTTAAACTCTCTCCGCCAAAAGACAAAGAAGCGCAGGATAGGTTGAAAAGAAGAATAGTGTTCGCCGCGGCATTGGATAAGCAGAAAACTGATTTCTTAAAGGGCGCGTGGGGGCTATCCATCATCGGAATTGAAATCGGCGCCATCCGTGAATTAGGTCACCTGATACAGGGCCCGATAGGCACCATCGCTGATATTTTTGAAGGGCCGGAAGGCGCCCTGTCTCTCGGCGGACGCTTCTTCTCTTACTACGAAAGCCAGATCTGCGAGCATGTCTTTGGAATGCAGATTGACCAGCAGGATGAGCAGGATAAGAAAGAAATAGTTAGCCAGTTCCTTTATAATTACTTCGGCGGTAAGGGCCCGATGGAAGCAGCGTTTGCCTATGCCAGCTATCGCAATCGCGAATATTCCAAGGCCGCGCAGCTTATGTCTGGCATCGTGAGTAGGTATGATTTAGATCAAGAAGGCCGTAACTTGACTGACAATGTCATGAAGGCTAGCGGTGAAGGCCTATCAGATAACCTTGGAAAGGCGATGAGGGAAAACGCCGAGGCCAGGGAAAGGCTTGCCAAGAATCGCGATAGATGGATAGCAGATATGGCGGACAGTCCTTATTTAAGCCAGGAAGCGTTTCTGGGTATGTTTGGCGTTGACGGATTCGAGCACTATTATAACGCTGTTGGTGACAATAAGAATAAGCTGGATCAGACTTTGCCTAATTCAGTCAAAGAAGTAAGAAATAATCTGATTCAGACAGCTCAAGTTGCTTTTGAGAAATGGCTCGTCAAAGGCGGGTTAGCAGAAGATTCCTTGCCTGTCGAGTTGATAGTAGCCAGGCAGTCTGATGTGGCTGAACCGGTTTCTGGCCAGCAGCAGGTGGCGGTATTAAGAATAAACCCTTTAACCAAGGAAGCCAGGATTTACTACTGGACCTCAGATGGGGAAACGGCTAAAACAGAAGTTTCTTGGGCCAATATTAGCGGAATAGTGATACCTGAAGGATTAAAGCAGTCTGTCATTGTTCTGACCTCTCAGGAGCTCTTGACTGGCGAAGGTAAGGATGCCGGGTTCATCGTGCAGGCAAAAGGCCTGATCGAGGCGGTGTTAATTGATATCAAAAAGACCAAGATTACCCTTGCAGAAAAGGACATTGATACCAGGGTGCTGGAGGAGCGTAAGGCAGAAGCGCTCAGGATAAAGGGCGTAAGCCGCCAGACTGAAGCCATCCATATCAACGGAAACGGTAACGGCGAAGACACCCAGAGCATTATGGATAAGTTGATCAAGTTGGGCCCCAAGACCTGGCGCCAGCTTTTGAGAGGAGAGAATCAGCAGGATTTTGTGAGCGTGATTAAGGCCATGGAAAGGGCTGGCTATCTGGATGACTGGAGCGAGGATGGTTTAACCGCAGCCATGGAGGCCTTCTGCAGGAGCAAGGGAGATTTAGATTTTAGGAAAGATTTCGCGAAGGTAAAAGATGCCGTCGTCAAAGAGCTGAGGGAGAGGGTCGGAATAGAAAAGGAAATAGAGAAGATCAAGGTAGAGATCAAGAAGGTTGATCCTTTAGAAGAGGGCAAGAAGAAAGAGCTCAAGATTAAAGAAGTAATGCTTGAGATAGAATTAGCCCAGATGGCTAGCAAAGTAAAGGATGCAGTCAGGGAGACCAAGGAAGATAAGGCAAGCGTAGCCACCAAGATAGGTAATTGGATTGGTCGCCAGAAGACAGAGGTGATGTCGCCTGAGAAATCAAAGATCAAGTCCTTGTCCGAGGAAAAAGATGCCTTAAGAGAGAATGTGGCTTACCTGAAGAAGATAGCTATTGTTACCGGAGATAAGGAGCTGGAGCAGCTGGCAAGGCAAATGAGTGCTTTGCAAGAGATGCTAGACTTCTCCATTGCCGCCTTAAGAAATTCTGGTAACTATGATGACGAGAGATTACGCGCCATGGACCAGAAGGCGCAGGAGCTGGCGATGTCAATCGCTAAGCTTAAGATCGGCAAGCTGAATTTTGCGGAGATAAAGAAGAAGCTTGGAAATATACAGTTAACAACCAGCCAGGTACCCATGCCTGATATCAACAGCCTGCTGCAGGAAATAACATTCGGCAGGTTCTTTGAATTCGGCACAGACTTATCCGCATATTTCGGCCAGGTGAAGAAATTCTACGTAAACTATACTTCTGAGGCGGCAAAGGCAGAAAGGCAGCGCCAGCAGAATGTGCTTTCTAGGATTAACTCTTCCTTAGAGAATATATTAAGGACGGATTCAGGGGCTTACGAGGTTTATTCTAGGTTCGAGGCTGATCCCAAGGCTGTTGAGATAGAGCTCCAGGCTTATCAGGATATGGTGGCAAGCCTCAAGCAGACATACCTTAGCGGCATAAAGTATCCTGTGCGCGATAATCTGGGCAGGGTGGTTTTTGAGTTTGATTTTGAGGCGAGGCTTGCGGCATTGAAGGTTTTGTATAAAGATGCGATCCTGGCCAGAGTAGTCAACGAGAATATGGAGAAATTGTTCCTGGGTAATGCTGAAGTCTCCACAGAATCGCTGCGCAGGCAGTTAGAGGAGTTAGCCAACAATGAATCAGAGATCGATGCTATGATCCGGGGAGAGCAAACATCTAAATACTGGGATACGCTGGTAGAGGCATTGCTCAAGGTTAATGGAAAAGAGATGACTAAGCAAGCGCAGGAAGAGTGGTTAAGGGGCTACGTTGATTCTATCAATCTTTACCAGGATCCTAAGGTAGTATTGAAGAATATGATTGATGAGCTAAGCGCTATGATAGTCCTTAAGGAAGCTAACCGGGACACCAAGGAAGCATCGGCAAAAGATGTCAGAACAAAGCTTGAGCAGATGAGGGACCTGATCTTTGCCTTAAAGCCTGCGCTCGTGATACGCTATGAAGACAGGACTGACTTACCTATAAGTAAAGAGCTGATTGACCTGGTGATCCGTTTCTTCGCTGATGTAAGGACCCTGGCTGATTTGGAAGCAAAAGCAGGCACACCTGAATATATCAAGCTTAATAAATTATTGCATAAACTTGAAGAGCGAGCCCCAGATGATATCGTGGCTGTTTCTGAAAATGCAACCCAGGAGTTAGAAGATGCGCGTGGATATATTGAAGAAGGTAAGAAGAATATTCCTGAGAGCAAGAAAGAGGAATTAGCCAAGCTAGAAGAGCAGAAAGCAGCGGCCCAGAAGAATATCCAGAAATTGGAGCAGAACAAGAACTGGCTGAATAGGGCTATCAAATGGCTGGGCTTTGATTCAAAAGATGTCGAAGACCTTTCCGCCGAGAGCACCAGCCTGGATAGGAAAATTCAAAAGGCGACAGCGCAGCAAAAAATTGACCATAAGGCAAGGCTCGAGGCATATGAAAGGTCTATACAGGTCTTAAATAGTATCTTCCCGCAGAAAGAAGAAGATCAGGCTAAATTAATTGCTGATCCGGATAAGGCGCTAGAAGGAATAAAGAACGTTAAAGATGTATTAGCTGAGGTCTTAAGCGGAATAGAGGCCAAAATCAAAGAAAAGATGGATTCTGCCAGAAAAGATGGCCAGGCTAAGAATGATAACGCCTGGTTTGACAAGTACCTGGTAGAGACGCTTGAATTAAGGGCCAAGAGGGATAGGATTAAGGATTTATTATCGAGGATAGAAATACAGAAGGTGCTTATCGAAGATGCGCAAAAGCTTTATGCCAGATGGAAGGCGTTTATCATTCGCTGCGCGCTTGAAGGCTACTCTGCTCTGGCGGAGTATGAACTGATCCATAAGATGGATGAACTTAAGCTAAGCCTTAGCCTCAGCACCTTTGATGTTTTGGATAGAGCATATTTTAAGATGCTGGCAGAGGATATGGGCATTGAAAAGAAAAACGTGGTCAATGTCATCAAGTCAAGGCTAGACAGCGATGAGAAGAAAATAGCCAACTTTATTTCTCGCCTCCAGGAGAGGCTGAATTCTGCTGGTGGATACTTTGTAGGGTCTGAGGTGTTAGCGATACTCAACAGCTTAGTTCTGGAAGAAGCTAGGATGACTCCTCAGGTAAATGATGCTCTCAGAATTGCAGAATTCTCAAGGCGCGTATCTTTGGCCAATAGCTTTGTAGAGAGCTTCCAGAAAATCCTGGCTTTCAGAATCGGCAAGATCAGCACAGAGCGCATTATTAATTTGGCGGATGAGACCGCTAAGACCCTGGTAAGAGAAAGGTTTGTCGCGGAGCTGCAGTCAAGGCACAAAGAATTGAATGCCGAACAGATAAGTCGCTTTAGCGCGATAGTTGAGAAGATTGGCCAGATGCGCGTACTCGAGGGATTAAGGGTAAACAGAGTCACGATACTTAGAGCCGCAGAGGAATTAGGCAAATTAAACGAAAGAGAGCTCTCCCGGGCATATGAGACGGTAATCGAAGGCAGGGGCATTGGCGTAGCCACCAAAGAACTGGAAAAATCTATTGAGGGGGTAAGAGAGGATATCGCAGAAGCAAAGGCTAGAAAGGAAAAGGATAAGAAGGCTATCGAGGAACTGCAGCAGAAACTGATAAGCTTAAACAAGGCATTTTACATATTAAAAGAAACCAATTCTGAAATAGCCGCAATAATCAAAGAAGTCGCCGGCTCCTTCAATTCTGATGAAGTAGTGGATCTTGCCCTGAAGGCCTTTGGCAGGTTAGAGGCTAGGCTGGCTGCTAGAGCCGCTGCGGAAAAAGATGAGTTCGTGCGTAAGCAATTAGAATCCAGTCTGGAAGCTTTAAAGACAGATATCAAGGCACTGATTTATATCCTTAAGGTCGTAGCGCCTTCCATGAGAAGCAGGATTAATGCGACAGCTTTAGGTTTGAAGAGCCGGATTCAGGAGCTCCTGCCAGTTGCTGCGGTTGAGCAGATCAATCCCGAGGCGATTAGGTTAAGAGAGGTGTTTGATCAATTGGCTCAGGATAGATCAGCAAAAGACATAACTAAGGAGCAGGTAGATGTTTTAAGCGTTATAGCAAGCATCCTCGGGGAGAGCATAAATCAATCACTTTATGTCAAGGATGCTGAAAAGCATGATATCGCAGGGCTTAGGATTCAGTTAGGATTGTTGCAGCTTGCTGAAAACGCGGATAGTGACACCGGCTTCATTAATGGTTTGAATCCCGCGCAATACTGGACAGATTCACTAGAGAAGGGTTATCAGGAGGCAAGGGATCATGTGCGTTTAGGTGATAATCCTTTCTATGAAGATATGTACAGAAGCGAACTTGAGGCCAGGGAAAGCAGACTTCAGACGCAGAAGGTTCATAAGCAGGTTGAGGCGTTGGTTAAGGATGTCACTGATACCAAGGCTAGGCTCGATCGGTTTACGGCGAATAAGGCTGCATATTCCGATGCCCAGGCTCGCATCAATAAAGAGAAGGAAAGATTAGATAATCTTTACAAAGAGCTGAATAAGGTAAGCAATGATGAGGATAAGCTTGTTGAGAGCGCGGTATACTTAAGGCATCTGGCTGAGGCGACTAAAGAGCTGTGCTTACGCATTATCGAGTTGAGGAAGGTGGATAGAGAGCTCAATGATATCGAGGGCAGAAAAGGTGCCGCAGAAACGATGAAGAACTGGATGCTGTGGCAGGTAAAAGCTGGTCTGTCGCGGGATTGGGATATGTATCTGATCTGCATGGATCTGGGGAATAAGTTAGCTGTTAAGCTGGATGAGTTTGATAAGACTCGGGAAGCTTTAGCAGCCTTGGAGAAGGAAAGAGAAGAATTATCCAAAAAACGTGATGAGTTGAACGCAGAGCAAAAGCTTAGGGATGTTAAGGGGCTCCAGGAGCAGGAGGATTTCATCATCAGCAGCCTGGAAAAAGAGAGAGCTGCATTCTTAGCTAAGGTTGAAGAGTTATATCAATTAGGTCTGCAGGCAGCAGATTTAAGGACACAGATCAGCCGTGCGAACGCTTCCATTACTCGTTTTGCCTCTAAGATGCAGGCCCAGGCGAGTCCGGAAGATATTAAGCAGCAGCAGGAAGAGCTGAAATCCCTGCAGGATAAGCGTAAGCTCCTTGAGGATAAGTTAGTTGAATTGGAAAAGCAGATGGCAGCGCGTAATCAAGAGCTAAGGAATACCGTGGAGATGCTTAAGATCGCAAAGGCTATTGAGGGTTATAGCGCAGCCTTAATTAAAATGAAACAAGCCTTGGATGCCACAACTGACAAAAAAGAAAAGCGTGAAGAAGAAAAGAGGATTAATAAATTAAGCTTGAATATCCAGGCCCTGGTCAAGGCTAAAGATGATACTACTAAGACACTGTTTGAAAGGATAACTGTCTGTCAGAAGATACAGAATAGTATTGAAGTAAATCTCAAGCAGAATGATGAAGGTGCTGAGCTTGAGAAGCAGTTACGCAAGGTAAATATAAGGCTTGAAGAATTAAGGAAGAGTATCGCTGTCAAGGAGCAGGAGGTCAGGAATGCGCTAGATAAGATAGAGTTGATCACAGGCGCTGATGCCGTAAGGACGCTGTACAGCCAGGAGAATACATTAAGAGAAGAGCTGAATGAGCGCTTAAGCGCCTTGAAAGAATTAAAGGATAAAGATAGCGCTAAGAGAGGCCTAAGGCAGGATAAAGATGATATCTTAGGCAGGAAGACAGCCTCTAACTATAGCGATGACCTGATCGGCCAGATCCATACTTTGAAGATGACTGATCTTACTGATGAAGAGAAGGCTGTCTTGGAAGATATCGAGGCTTGGCAGAGGGAAAATCAACAGGGGGTATTCATGGTTTCAGTCTTGGATAATTTGATTGCTTCTTCTGAGGCGCTTAAGGAAGAAGTGGATACCGATACCTTCAGGAATAATATCATCGAGAGATTGACCGGATGCGAAGCAGAGTGGTTGATTTACCTGAATGCCCAGGTAAAAGAACTGCTTAAGAAAGAAGCTCCGTTATTAGCATTTGGAGATAAGAAGGCATTCTATAGCTGGCTGAAGAGCGAATTCCCGAGGGTGCATGACAAGTATGACCTCAAAGACACTTCTCTTTATAAAAAGATACTTTATATAGTGGGTGAGCTTTTTGAGATAAATCATCGCGATATCGGTGATCCGATAGCCGGCAAGGAGAGTTCCGACATACAGGCCGCGGCTGAATCCAGGGTTAATGCCGAAAAAGATAAGACAAATTTAAGCGGCACATTAGCCAGCGTGAACAAGGATGCCCTGACCTTAAGCGTTTACGCATCCTTACGTACGACTAAGGATGATAGCGCAGAGAAATCCGTATTAAAGACAGGCGTAAGATTAGGGGCTAATCTCGGTAAACTTATAGAGAATGATGAGTATATAAATAATTCAGACTTGGAGAAGATATTCACCGGTATTTACCGTGCCTATGAACAGATATCCGCCAGCGCGCAGAATATCATGGTTACCTACGAAAGAGTGTATACCTTAAAACAAAAGCTTAATGATTTGGGTGGCAACGTGGATGTAGAATACTTACGTATAAAAGCTGATTTAAGGCAGGCGCAGAGGGATTTAGCCAGGGCATTGGAACTTGAAGGCCGCGTAGACATCAGCTTAGAGGCTAGCCCGGAGAAATTGCAGCAGGTAGTGTTGGATAAAGTTGAGGCTGCTATACACGAAGCGATCAAAACCCAGCTAGCGGATATTGAAGGCGTTGACCCGGGAATGCTGGCTAGACTGTTAGAGAGAGTTTCAGTGTATGTGACAATAGGTTATGAAGCTACTAGCCTTAAGGAGACCGGAGCTGAAACCCAGAAGAGCAATAAATATCCCTTAAGCTTCATGCTGCATTTGGTTATCTGGGATGGCGCAAGCGGAGTGAATAAGGAGATTAAAGAGACGCAGAAAAAGCTTTATGAGTATAAGAAGGCGATGATCCTGGATGACTTAGAGGATAGAATCAAAAATGCGGATAGCGTCTGGGAGATGGCTAGAAATATGCGCTATAAAGAGATGGTCACCAGGAAGTCTGGTAACATTGAGCAGGCCATATTCGGCGAAAGGATGAAGAAACAAGCAAAGGCCGAAGAGAAGAAGGCTGAGCCCGCGTTTGAATTTGAGACGGAAAATGTTTATCCGGGCATAGATGAGCCGGTTGCCGAAGTAAGCAGCCAGATTGATAGCCAGCCGCTTGATGTAAATATCCATATGCCTTTCGGCCAGATTCAGGAGACGGCTAGCTTAGTCAGGCCCGAAGACAGGGATGAGGCATTCAATAAAGCGTTATGTGAGGCCATACTTTATAACGAAATCACCTACGGCAATAAGGAATTATATATTAATGCCTATGTGTATTTGATGCGTAATGTGCACATCTGGCCGGAAGATTTGACTACAGAAAAAGTCCTATGCATGATGGATTCTAGGCTCAGGGTTAGGTTCGAGAAATATCTCCCGGAGATCATGGAGAATTTAAGGAAGGCGCGTAATGAGCATAGCAGTAATCTTTTGAAGTGCCTCATTGATGAAGAAGATAGCATTATGATAGAGCTGGGTAAGCATCCGCAGCCGCAATTGCGCAAGACTTTAGAGCAGAAATTGGCCAGGGTCAGGGAAGAGAATAAGCTCGTCATCGAAAGAGAGGAAGTTTCTGCGGATAGCTTAAATGGCGCTATAGAGGAAAGATTAAAAGAGATCTATGATGGCCAGGAAGGAGAACTTTTCATCAAGTTAAATGAAGATTACCTGGCTAGCGAGTTGGAAAAGAAAAGTAGGAATGTTTCAGCGGATAGCCTGATTGATGCTGCGCGCAGACAGGAGGCAGAATATTTATCCATGCTGATCGAGGCCAGGATTGAATCTCAACCTCGTATCCGTCTGGTCGAGCTGTTGGACAAGAGCCAAGAGCTGCACGCCAAGACAACTGCCTTAATAGCTGCAATCAAAGAAAAGCAAAGAGTACCTTCCGCAGTGCTTCCTGAAGCGACAAAGTCAGGTTTTGAAGTGGCTACGCAAGAAGATGGAAAAGCAGAAAAGGCCCTGAATAAGCTGGTCGAGAAATTGAATGACCAGGATTGGAGCGTCTTATTAGAAGATCAGATCTTAGGCAGCGTGCTTAAGGATATACGCGTACATGAACCCAGATTCCTAGGTTTTCTCCCATTTTGGGACAGCGATTTCAAGAACGCCGTGCAGGATGCCATTTCTAAGGTTAAGGACGCCAAGGTCAGCGAAGAAGAGATCCTGGATAAATTGGCAGAGGGAATGCGCGCGTATATCCAGAAGAAAGACGCAGACGGCACTCTTGGAGAACTTATCGTTAGAAGTGCAGACTTGAAGGGATTAAAGATAGACGGCCTTGCTGCCGAGGAATTAAGCGAGATGATCGATGCAATCTTCTCCGGAAAATCCGATTCCATGTACGCTTCCAGCTTTGTCAGCGCCATGGAAGAGCAGTTGGAGAAGGCCAAACATTCCAAAGATCAGGTGGTTGCTAACTTGAAAAAAGCGATCATCTCCTTCCAGCTCGACGAACTTATCAGTAAGATAAGGGAAGAGCTACCCATAGCCATAGCAACCAAGAAAGCCGCTTTGGAGGTTCTGAATTGGCTGAAAGATAAAGAAGCTAAAGGTTTGCCTGAATATCTTACGGCAAATAGAAGATATCTGGATACTGTAGAGTATAATCAGTTCCAGGCGACATTAAACACTTTTAAGACATGGTACGTAAACAAGGAAAAATTAAGCCAGGCTTTTGACAATGCCGCTTCAGGCTCTGGTACTCCGCCGCCGCCTCCTGAGTTGGAAGGCGCAGTAAGATCATTTATCGAAGGCACCTATGATACGAAGGCTGGAGAGTTTAACGGTGGAGAGTATAGCCTTTATCTTAATTACGCCCGTACAGAGAATAAATTATCGGAATTAGAGATAAGGCGTAGTGAACTGGAAAGAGCCGGTATTGATTTATCTTTGATCAACCTGGTTTTAGCCACTTCCAAGATGACCTTCTGGACCGCCGAAGAGAGGTCCGATTACTTCCAGAATTACAAGGCTAAGGCCAAAGAAGTAAGTGAAGACAGCATTGAATTATTGAAGACCCAGCTTTACTTAAAGGCCCTGCGCCAGGCTCTGGTTTATAAGGCAGACGAGATCAGCAGCGATGACCAGAAAGAGTATTTTCTGGGAGATAGCTTAAGCAAATATTCCAGGGATGGAGCTGGCAAGTCATTAAAAACTTTGCGTGAAAGTATAGACGGACTAAAAGATGCCGATGATATTAAGGCCGCGATCAAGTATTATCAGGAGAAGAGCGTTTCTCTTAACAGGAAGGCGATATTGGATGCCTTAGATACCTACAGGGCATACGTACAGTTCCTGCGCGAAAACAAGCAGGATATCTCTATAAACCTGGCCACCAATTATATCGTAATGGGGGTTATGAACGCCATTTACTTGATACAGGTATTGACCAGCGATCTTGGGTCCCCCAACGCTACCAAGATCGATGCGATGCGCAAGAAGATGCTTCCTGAGTTCAAGCTCTTAGGTGCGCAGCTTTACGGCCAGTCTGCTATGCAGATCAACGGAAAGTCCGTGAACATCGCCAGGCAGAATTATTATGTGAACCCGAGGAATGCATTCATCTTCCACGAGGTTGCGGATTACACCGGGAACCATTACATCGAACAATTAAAACGCAATATCGTATTCCGCGAACAGACTGATAATAGCTCTACATGGATGGAGGTCAGGTATACTGACCTGGATCTATCTACCAGCCAGCGGACCACTAGCTCTACCTCGACTAGCCAGCAGACCTCTCTGGACCAGGAGAATAATGATCTTCTCCAGCAGCAGGATAATCAGCAGTATGTATTAAATAGCAGCAAGCTGATTTCTATGGGTAATCTTGGGAAGCTGCGCGCGGATTACAGCGTCCTGATCAATTCCGATAGGACTGGCAGCGGCACAGGCACTGAGGATACCTCTACCTCAACTACGGCTAGCTCCTCTAGCCAGCAGGAAGCCGAGCAAAGGCGCCGCGCCAACGAGCATCGCATCGGTTTGGAATACGAAAGAGGCACGGATGTGAAATTCAAGGCAGGAGTTAACTTCTATATTAATTACGATAATGTAGATGCCTCTAGCGATACTACTACCACTACTGGCACAACCACAGAGGATAATGCCAGCCCATATCGCTATGTGATATATCTGGACGCGGATACTGACTCTACCAACGGCCGCATCGGAGTGGAGGTCAAAGAAGACGGTGAGCTTTCTGTCTTCTCCAGCTACCGCCATCTCTTTGACTTAAACGGTAACCGCGGAAGGCTGGAGTTGAGCTATCAGGATCAGACCATTTACGGAAAATATAATCAGAGAGCCGGAGCCTGGGTCTTTGAAGGATTATTCCAGCAGGACGATACCGCGCTGATTATCGATGTCCGCGCCGGACGCGATATCGGCAATAGCGGCTGGAGATGGGGTGTGGGAGACAGATATCAGGCCAATGATGATAATTCAGATACACAGGATAGTTCTACTTCTACTTCTACTTCTACCACAGATAGCTCTTCCAACAATAAGAGTAATGTGCCGTATCTTATCCTCGCCAAGAAATCTGGTAGCGTAGAAGTCTTTAACTTAAAAGCGGGTTGGGATACTGAGACCAATAATCCGGATGGAAAAGTTAAGGGACAGTATATGACGACCGCCAACAATACGTTATATTTAAGCGCGGAGACTAAGGCTGAAAACACGCAGGCTGAGCTGGGCAATATCTATTGGACCGGAAACACCGGAAAGCTGACCACTGCGGTGAACTGGACGACAGATGAAGGATTGGGAGCACTATTGAAGTGGTCCGGCCGCCGCAGCTCTTTAAGCGTATCCGGGACAGAATCCGGCCTAAACGCTACCGCCGAATATTATCTTTTGGGCGAAAATAGCTCTGCCAGCTCCAGGTCACAGATAGATAACTCCAACATCCTTAATCTGAGGACGCCGGTAGGCAATATCCGCTATGATTCCAGCTACGCTGAGATAGTGAAAGGTTTACGGGAGAACCTCAGGAAGGCTGGCACGGATACCAGCAGTGTCTCCAGCGATACCGATATTGAAAGATTGGTAAAGAAGGTAGTGGGCGATAAGGTAGAAAGTAAGAGTATCGAGTTATTTGAGCGCCTTGGCAAATACATGAAGACTGACGACCTACTTAACCTTCTGGAAGATTATAATGCTCTGCGTAAGAACAGCAGCCTGCCGGAATATTTAGGCGTGGATAGCGAAAGCATTGATCTGATGAACCCGTTGCATTTCTGGGAATTCAATTACTGGAGAGAAAAGTACAGGCAGGACAGGCATCAGGCCATAGAGTCTATCAACAATCTTAACCAGCTTAAAGATGAAGTCGCTGTACTTATGGGCGAGAGGGCATTTAATTCCGGTAACAGCAAGGAAGTCGGGCTGGTGCGTCATTTTGCAAGTTTAGTTAATTCAGAGATGCCGGTAGAAAATGTGGAAAGCTATTTGAACAACGCTATCCAGGTCAAGGCCTATTTGACCGCAAGCAACCGCGCCTTGCCTTATCCGATCATGCCTAAGCTGGACGTCACTGATCCGGAAGCGCTTAATTTCTTATTCCAGTGGACTAATAAATATATAGCCTGGCGCAATGATAGCATTACTGACCCGCAAGTCTCCAGGCTTATGGCTTACACCGCTGTTTTCTTGAAGGACGAACAGGTGGCCTTCAATACTCAGGCGCGCGCACCTCCGCAGATCGCCCAGACCATCGAGCTTGCTGAGAAGCTGCTTAAGGAAGACTCTCAGATGAACGCGGCACAGTTAATCCGCTTCAGCGAACTTTACCATACCACCTTAGACAGATTAGGCACCGAATTCAGCCCCGATTTAAAGTTCTACACTGCTTTGCAATTTAGCCCTCTATCCGCGATCGACCCGCAGCGTGTCAAAGAAGCCAAAGATGCTATTACCCAGGCTGTCTCCGAAGTTGCCTGCGCCTCAGAAGACATCTCGCTTTGTGAGGACAGGGTAGTTGCCCGCCTGACTTATCTAGAATATCAGTATCGTGATGTAGCCGTACGCCTTGAGAAGATGATGGAGATGAGGAGTTTCTTTGAAGAGCTGGTCTCTGGGTTAGAGATCTCTGACTTAAGCCGCCAGGCCATTGATTTGTATTATTGGGTCAAGGCGGAAGAAAGGGACAGCAACGTCAGGAGAGACTTCCTTACTCTCAAGAGGATACATACAGATGCGGTCTTTAACGGCGCGCCTTACAGCTTAAGATTGGAAGACCTGAGGAAGCGCCTTGGAGAGCAGCAGGAGATGAACAAGAATTTAAAGAATGATTTAGTTCTTGTGGATGAGTTCTTAAAGGCGGTCAAATATTACAGGGCTTGGATGGGCACTTCTAAAGAGCCGCGCATAGAAGTTGAGCGAGCGGGCATAAACAGCTCGATATTAAAACCGCTATTCCACATAGATCTATCCAACGGATTAGACGAAATGGATAGGCCTGGATTAAAGAAGATGCTTGCATCACCTAGCAGTAATTTTGATCAGATAAAGGTCAGATCAGTAAGGGCGGATGCGCAGACCGGATTCATTGCTACTGTTAGCGACGCAGGGATATTGATCAACAGGGAGATCCTGAATAATGATTCTGTCAAGGCAGGCGAATTCATCGAGCAGGTATTAGAAAGAGCAAATCTTGATAAAGAAGAGAGGGCGCATATAGAAGCGCTGCGCGGCCTTGAAAGAGGAAAGATGATCCAGCTCATCCTGGTCCATGAATTAGGCGCGCGTTTCGGATTTGCCCACGAATCCAACATCAGCCTTGAGGAGATCTACAAAGGTTATATGGGCTGGGGCTCTGAACAGGCTAAGGCCGGCGAGGAATTGCTGAACAGATTAGACAATTTATTCCAGAAGACCCACACTATCGTAGATTACAATTATGACGGTGATGGTACAGACCTTGCAGCCGCTGATGCTGCAGGCGACGCAGAGCCGTTGGCTCTGGATCCGTTTGCTCCCGGGACTACCGAATACGAGTTGGTGCACGAGAGCGCGTTCCTGAGTCTTTTTGGCGTGAGCAGCTATGATGACTGGGTTGCATCTTTTGGAGAGGATTCCGCTGCCCTTGACTGGGTAGGCGGCAGGGCTCAGGAAGTAAGCAGTAATTATGGAGGCAGCGTCAGCGCTTATATTAATGATCTTACGGTCGTGCAGTCGTTATCTACGGCTTTAGGTAGCGCTTCTATGGGAGCAAAGACGATTTTCGAAGGCGCTTATCAGGTGAGCATTACTCAGCTTACTTGGCATACTACTGCATATATGACCGAATTGTTTAGTGTTGTGGGCAGTTCTGATTGGGAAGGGGTAACACAGTTCATTGATTTCTTAGAGAAAGTCGCTAACTTTGACGCAGCTCTTAAGTCAAGCTCCTATAGCACTCAGATAGATGCCGATATCTTATACAGCGCTTTTGGCGTGCGTTTCTTAGATGGCATCAGTAAGGCAGAGCTTGGCATAATCGGAGACGAACAGTACGGTATACTTTATGACGAGCAGGGTAATGTCAGGGATGCCAGCGACGCTATTAGTTTCTATGAGTCGGTGTATCTGTTCTACGCCGCTTGGCAGTCCAGTTCTGTCTCAAGCCAGCTTAACTCTACCATATTTGTACCTGCTTTCGGTCTGGATATTTCTAACGGCATACAGGCCGCTGACCTGGTCATCTTCGGCAACCAACATTACGGGCTGCTTTACGATGAGTCCGGCAACGCTAGAGACGCCAATCAAGCCATAGATTTCTATACCAAGGTATATCAGTTCTACGCCGCCTGGCAGTCCAGTTCTGTCTCAAGCCAGATTAATTCCACGATTTTTATCTCGGCCTTTGGCCTGGATCTTTCTAACGGCATACAGATAGCGGATTTGTTAGTGTTCGGTAACCAGCAATACGGATTACTGTATGATGAGTCCAACAACGTTAGAGACGCCAATCAAGCTATAGATTTCTATACCAAGGTGTATCAGTTCTACGCCGCCTGGCAGTCAAGCTCTGTCTCAAGCCAGATTAATTCCACGATCTTTATCCCAGCTTTCAGCCTGGATCTTTCCAATGGTATACAGATAGCGGACCTGCTGGCATTCGGTAATCAGCAGCAGGGTTTACTCTATGACGAGCAAGGTAATTCTAGAAGCGCTAGTTCCGCTATTGAATTCTATGGGGCAGTATATCAGTTCTACGCCGCCTGGCAGTCCAGCTCTATGGCTAGTCAGGTCAACGCTACTTTATTCATTCCTGCTTTCGGTCTGGATCTTTCTAACGGAATCCAGGTTTCAGATTTGCTCGCGTTCGGCAACACGCAGTATGGCTTGCTTTATGATGAACAGGGCCACGTCAGAAGCGCAGATGCGGCTTTAGATTTCTATATTTCCGTTTATCAGTTCTACGCCGCATGGCAGTCTAACTCCTTTGCCAGCCAGATAAACTCCAGCATATTCATCTCTGTCTTCGGCCTGGATCTTTCTAACGGTATCCAGGAAGCTGATTTAATCATATTCGGCAACACGAATTATGGATTGCTCTTTGATGAGCAGGGCAATTCCAGGAATCCCAACGACGCCATAGATTTCTATGAGGCGGTGTATCAGTTCTACGTCGCTTGGCAGTCTAGCACTTACGCCGTAGCCATCAATACCCTGATCTTTAACTCCGCTTTTGCTGGGCTGGATCTCTCAGATGGTATTCAGATGGCGGACCTTTCGGCATTTGGTAACAGGAATTACGGCATACTGTATGATCAGGCAGGAAATTTAAAAGACCCTAATGCCGCGATCGATTTCTACGAGGCAGTAGTAGAGTTCTACAACGCCTGGAATGCCTCTAGCCTGAAGAATGACATCAACAGCATCATCCTCGGCCCTGTCTACGGCATCAACTTAAGCGACGGTATCAGCGAGGCAGAGCTTGCCGCCTTCGGACGCAACGACCAGACGACCGGACATTACAATCCGCTTTATGACGATCAGGGCAATCTCAGGGATCCGCAGGACACCCTGGACTTCTTCGCGGCAGTGGTCAGCTTCTACAACGCCTGGAACGCCTCTAGCCTGAAGAACGACATCAACAATATTATTTTTATTCCTGCATACGGTTTGAATCTGGCAGATGGGTTAAGCGAAAGTGAGCTGAGCATAATGGGCGATGGAACTTTAGGCATACTTTATGAAACCGCCGACCACTTAAGGGATGTAGATAGGGCCATGGAGTTCTATGAGGCCATAATCGTCTTCTATCAGGCCTGGAACGCTTCGCCTTTAAGGAATGAGATCAATACATTGATCCTGATCAACGCCTATGGTATCGACTTATCTGACGGCGCTATACAGTTAAGCGAATTGAGGGCTTTGGGTATCTACGAGTCTATTCCCAACGCTCCGCTTCTATATGACGAGAACGGGCAATTAAGGGACGCCGCTGACACAATGGATTTCTTTGAGGCGGTCGTGGGCTTCTATCAGGCTTGGAATACTTCGTCTTTAAGGAATGAGATAAATTCCCTCATCTTAATATCCGTCTACGGCATAGACTTATCCGACGGCATTAATATTTCCGATATAAACGCCTTCGGCAATAAAGACCCGAATAAGCCGTATATGTTATATGACCAGGACGGCAACCTGAATAACGCATCTGACATCATCGATTTCTTTGAACTGGTGGTTGAGTTCTATCAGGCCTGGAACGCCTCCGGATACAGTGATCGGATCAATAGCCTGATTTTAAGCATTTACGGCATAGATTTGTCAAACGGTATACAGGTTGAGGATCTGGAGGGTTTCGGGGAGAACACCGCCCCCAATTACAATCCTCTCTATGACCGTAACGGCGACCCGAAGGATCCTTCCGAGACTATCGCTTTCTTTGAGGCAGTGGTTAGATTCTATGATTCCTGGGAAGCTTCCGGATATAGAGAAGAGATCGATAGTCTCATTTTGACTCTCTACGGCATAGACCTGTCAAACGGCATACAGCTTGAAGACCTGACTGGTTTTGGAAATGAAACCGCCCCCAACTATAATCCTCTGTATGATGAGAGCGGAGAATTAAGAAATCCCGATGAAACTATTTCCTTCTTTGAAGCGGTGGTCAAATTCTATGATGCCTGGAGAGCCTCCAGCTATAGCAGTGAGATTGATGACCTGATCCTGACCCTCTACGGCATAGATCTGTCAAATGGCATACAGCTTGAGGACCTGACTGGTTTCGGTAACAGCACAGCGCCTAATTACAATCCTCTCTACGATGAGCACGGAGATTTAAGGGATGCTACTGCGACCCTGACTTTCTTTGAGGCGGTCGTAAGGTTCTATGATGCATGGAGAGCCTCTAGCTATAGCAGTGAGATCAACACGATGATATTATCACTCTTTGGTATCAATCTTAGTGACGGTTTGCAGATAGGGGATCTTACCGCCTTAGGCAATGCTAGTTCTCCGGAATATAATCCACTTTATGATCAGTCCGGTAACCTGAAACCCATAGATACGATCATTGAATTCTACGAATACACGGTTAGGATCATTCTTGAAGTAAGAGGTCAGGGCGTTGAAAGCGCGTTTAACACCGTATACAGCATCAATGTTAGTAGGCTTACTCTGGATGATCTGAAAGTTTTCGCGCGCATGATTTATGACAAGGATGAGGAGCTGGCTCTTGTCACCGAGAGCGATATCCATGATTTTGTCGAGCTCATTCCTTTCGTGGCCGAGTTGATAGAATTTATCCGTAGCGACGAAGAATTTGTCTATAGTCTCAACAGGTTCCACAACTTAGGCATTCCTTGCTCATCCACCTTCAACCTGAATTACTTGAAGAATACATCGGTTATATCTGACAGGACAGGAGAATTCCTCTTTGATAAGGCTAAGCTTATCAAAGAGGGAGTCTATCAGGATGCGGATGCCTATAGAGTGATGATGGTAAAGATAAATGATGTCTGGGATGATTTGGAAAGGATGCTTGGGTCTAATATAGCTTATAATCCGCTGACAATAGGTTTTGATTACCGTATTTTCGGCGGCCAGACAACCATTTTCATTTATGACGGTTATAACTTTGGCTCTAAGTACGTTAATCCTTACGGCATAGCCAAATACGCGGTCACCCTCGTAGCCGACGGCTCAAGTTTAAGCGAGATCGCCGCACGCTCCTCTGATGAAGCTTACCAGATCGGCGAGGCCACCAAGATCCTCAAGATTTCCGAGAGAATATCTGCCTTCGAAGGCGCCCAGCAGGTGACTCAGAAAGTAAGATATTTCCTTGAGGATGGCGCTCTATTCAAGACAGTCTATGAAATATATGACACCAATCCCGCAAACGGGTACAAGATCAGCGAGACTGTTGAGGATCCGATCTCAGGCTATAAGCTTTATACTGAATATAAGTATAATGGGCAGCCGCCGACAATGGTCACTCTGCGCTCCTTACCTATATATGTAGCGCAGGAGTCCGCTACCTATGTGGAGGTCGCAGGGTTCAGGACTCTCTTCTTTAAGACTGAAAATACCGCGGTAGACTTAAATAGCGGGCTAATTAGCCAGAATATCACCTACTTCGGCGCCAACGGGCAGCTCAGCCGCATCGTCCAGAGGTCTGTCGGATTATTCGCCGGGAATACCATTAATGAATATATGGGCGCGATGAAGGACGGCCAATTCGAGCAAGATAAGTACACCGTCTACAGCTATGAGGACGCTTTCCATGAAGGCCTGGGATTATCCAACGAATCTTCGACTTACGATTACAACGGCGTTCTCTTGAGCACTTCTAGGCTGATGGGTGTTGACGGCACCCGGCTTAATATAGAGGAAGTCGATTACATGAATGAAGTCATCCGCCGCAAGGATACTGATATCTTCAATAAAGTATTTTCGATGGAGGTCAGATTATTCGGTCAGGATATTCCTTATCGCGTGATCGAGAATGAGTTTAGTGATCCTCTGCTTGCCGGATTTGGAGTATCCACCAGAAGTACGGCTACTGATCCGGTATCCGGTATCGTCACTACCGAGACTACACCCGTTGCCCTTGGAGCCGACGCCTTCAATGAATTTGGCGGCGTATCCTTATTAGAGAAGAACAATGTCTTTGACACGCAAAAGATAATTCTGCGCGACGGACGCGGCATGATCCGCAGGGAATATAGCGGAGACGAAGTGGACTACGCCAGGGAGATCACCGCGGACGTTGTCGTGATCCGCAATTACGAAGACAAGTACTGGAGGGCCAGAGATATCGCTTCGCTTTCCCAAAGGCGCGTCTGGGATAACGCCCTTCAAAGAGATGGTGCGTTAATCAGCACCACTATACCCGAAGGATTCGCCGAAATCGACACCGCTTATGGAAGACTTAAGGTCCTTAAATTAGCCCAGCATAAGGAAGAGGTAGAGACAGATGCCACCCTTTATGTTCAGACCGCTACTGGTAACACTATCCGTATGCAGGCTGGTGATCGCACCACTGACGTGAAATTCAACCGCTTAGACGTGGATATAGAAAGCGTGACCGTTAACCCTTCCGGAGAAATTATTGAGACTAGCAAGACCCTGGTCGATGAGGCAACGGGCCTTCCGGCTGGCAGGAGTCGTGATATCTTTATGCCGGAATATGTTATCGACAGCATGAAAGGCCATATTATCAAGGTGGTCAACAATCCTAATACCGGAGTAGACCAGTATAGCATTTTGGACGTGGTTACCGGGCTTGTGGATTATATCGGGGTCTACCCGGATATTTTCTCGGGCAGAGTCGGATGGTGGACTACTATCAATTTTAATGAGCGCGAAATAGAGGACTCCACGATAACGTTTGCGTTTGAGAGTGGTGTTGAGAAAGGGGTAGTCAAGGAGAGCCAGACTACGGATATCCTGCCTGGAAAACTGATCAAAAACGAAACCTTCGCTTCCGGAGTGGATTACAGTTATGAGCAGGACGCGCTTACCGGCCTTATTAACAATATCAGGCGCCAGGTGAATATCGGCGATAATCCTATTTGGATGACGGTGATCACTTATGATGATCTGGGTCTTGAAGTATCCCGTCGTACCGAGACCGAGGACGGATTGTTCGTAGATGACGCCAGCGTCACCTCAAGAGATACGGCCAGCCGTACCGCTATCAGCGAATATACCAAGGCCAGCGGTGAGACCGGAACCGCTATTATAGACGCTACTACCGGTTTGACCATAAGCAACGAGAAGGAAATAGACTTGCCGGAATGCAACGTAAACACTAAGTGGACTACTTATATAACCTATGACGTGTTAGGCAGGGAGTCAGGCAGAGTTACCAAGGATACAGAGGGCGATATCGTCGTCTCTTCCTGGGGCGCTACTTATGATACAGCGCATCAGACGATGAAAGCCCAATATAGCTATGCCAATGGCGAAAAAGGCGTGATGGTCGCGGATGTCCAGAGCGGCCTTACCTTGAACCTGATCCAGGATATAGACTTGATCGGAGCCGGTGCGACAACCTGGGATAGTTCTATTAAATACGATAATCAGGGCATTGAGTCAGGGAGGAAGACGGTTGCCGATGACGGTAGAGAAGTCTCCGGTTCTGTCAGAATCAGCATGGATCCTGTGGCTAAGACTATTACCAGCAAGTACAGCATAGTCGCAGGCAGGAGTGAAGGTATCAATGTCGTGGATGTCCAGAGCGGCTTGATCGTGCGTAACGTAGACACCAAGGAAAAGCTACTGCACCAGAATCTTTACGATGAGTTAGGCGTATCCCAGGGTTCTGATAATTATGAAGCCATAGGTGTTTACGGGGCTAGCGATCTTTATGTACCCGGCACCGGCCTTTCCAAGACACGCTATACTGGTGACCGCATTACTGGCCAGGTGGGCGTAAGAGGAATAGATGCCCGGGTGGTCGGAGAATATGCTTGGACAGAGAGCGATGATATTGCGGTTATCAAGGCGCAGGAGATAGTCAGGTTAATGGCTGTAGAAAGAGGGCTGCCCGTAGGGATGTTCAGGGTTCGTCCCAATATCTATAACCACAATCCTGAAATAGCCAGCCTTATCGTCACTGACAAGATTGGCGAAGAGACTGGCAACAAGACTTTCCTTTTAAATAACGAGTTCGATACCGATTATGCTCTCGGCAGGAAGATTGCTTATGCGGAATTAAACAGGGATGGCGTGAACTTTACGCACTGGCAGAATATCCTTGGTTCTGCCGGATTCAAGGAGCTCTCCGGCGCCCTGGCTGACGTTAAGGTCTTTGATGTGCACATACTCGGGGATGATGAGGATGAAAGGCATCCCGCCAGGAGCTGGCAGGTAGTTACCAAATACGGTTCAGAGCAGGAGTTAGCGGTTATCGATAACGAAAAAGGCAGTATCACATTCAATATCTATAATCCGAATTTACGCAAACTTACAGAAAAGGGTAGAGTCGGAGGTATAAGCCTTGCCCTGGATAACGACGAGATCTTAAGCGTATCATATCTCCTAGATAGAAAAACGCGCGTGAACAAGGGCGATGGCCGTCCGCAGGACACCGAAAGAGTCTTGATTGTTAAGCCGGTGAATAAGACAGCTTTTGTAGAGTACAGGAGCAAGCTCAACGGAGACCTGGAGGCAAAAGAGGATATCCAGTATTTGGGTTATTTTGAAGATGAGGCGTTGCTTGCAAGGCTGCGCACATTAGCAGCAGCATCCGGAGATATCCGCGTGGCTGCTTCTGAAATCACCAAAGATGCGCAGGTCATCGCTACCGAGAGGGCTTATTATAAAGATCACCCAAGATTATCAGAGGCCCATCAGCGATATCTGGGTGTTTCTGCCATGACAGAGATGATCATGCAGGGTAGGGTCATCAGCGATTCCAGGCTTAAGGATATCGTCTTTGGCGACGGCTGGATGTGGGTGTCATCCTTAAAGAATGAGAAGTTTGATGATGAGCGCGGCCGCCAGATAAAATATAGCGCGCTGGTAATCAGGGACGGTACAGGTTTAGAATGCATTAGCGTGCTCGGACATCTGGATAGCGAAGGAAACTTCAGCAGGGGGCCGGGTGATCTGTGCAGATTCAGTTTCTACGATGATATTGATTCCAGGAAGTACGGCATGCCCTCAAGGACAGTTAGTAGTGTGCCTCTAGGCGACGGACAGGAAAGGCTGCTTTCATCTGCTGACCGCACCATGCTTGACAAGCAAAACGGCAACATCTCATATATCATCAAGAAAGGCTTCTCCAGTATCACTCTCTCACCGGATTACCGTGATAATTATCTTTTGTTGCAACAGGCAGGCAAGGATCTTTTCGAGCTGCTTCTGGGGATCTCTTGGGAAGAAAAAGATAGCCGTGGGCGCGTGGTGGTGGCCAAGGAAGCCTGCACGCCAGTAAAATCCGCTTCCAGCTATGGCTACGAAGCCAGTGATCCAAAATATATCAGTTTTGTTCAATACGACAGCCTACTGGATCCTTATGCCAAAGCAAATCTGGCCTTAAGAGGAGTTGCCCGAGAAAGTTACACCTATGCTTTTGATCCGTCAAAGAAGGATGTTGCCTCTTATGCCCAATCCCGATTTATGGTGCATAAATATAACCCCAGGCTCCTGATATTTGAGGGAAACATGAGCGTGGAATATGAGACTGTCAATGGCCTGCCCGGACAGGAAGGGTTGAAGTCTGGTATTTACGACTTAGTCGGTAGTTGGCTTTATCAGGCCAGATATGAGCAGCCGACATCTAACTACAGCAGGGATCCCGATGCCGCAAAGATAGTAACATACGATCCTTACTGGCCTTTCTATTCTATTCCCGTCCGCATCGAGAATGCCAAGGGAGAGGTTATTGAAACTATTAAGAAAACCGAATTGTTGATTGATCCCGAGCTTCCCGCACAGCCGATACTCAGGCAGGAGCGCAGCGCCAAGAATAGAAATACAGGTTTGGAGGATAGTTCTATACAGTATATCGACGTGATTGCCGGACACCAGGTGATCGAGCCGGTTAACGCCAAGCCGTTAAACCTGAATAGCCTGCTTAACGGACAGCAAGGGCAAGCCGTCAATGCCTTGCCCCAGGCAGTAAATACCAATAAATCCACAACATCTGCGTTGCCTGCCTTCTTTGGCTTTGCCCTGCCTTCCTTCTTCGGTTTCAATGATTTGACCTTATTTGTGATTATCTCCGTCATCGTACTTCTTTACGGACTCATTCCTTTGTTTTTAGGAACCATCTTGCGTAATAGAGGTAAGAGGAAGATCGCTAAAATTGACATAGAAGCTAACAGATTATGCGGTGAAAAAGTAAAGGCGTTAGCAGAGGAGCGCCGCGTACTTAAGGTCTTGGGGGTGTTGGGTGCAGAGCCGGATCGAAGACCCGGTCATACCGGCGAATATCAGATTGTGCAGCGTGACAGGACAAGGGGAGCTACGGATAAGGCTTACCTTGATACAGACAATATTCTCGCTCCCCTGGTATTAAGTGATGGTCCGGTAGATGGTAATTTCATCTTCCATATGAGGATACTATATATGTATTTGATGCAGTGGAGAATGCAGGAGAATGGCTGGCAGGAAGATGACCAGCATAACCTGTTGGGAGGCACTGACAGATGGCTGAATACCCTGGATGCTTACGCTACTTTACTTTCCTATTATATGCACGTAGTTATCAAGCTGGGCAAAAAAGATGGAATTACCAGTGAGGATAGCAACCATATCTGGTCGAGGCTGGAGATGTATCTGGGAGAACTTGTGGATGCTTTGCAGCCGTTAATAGAAGAATATCAGCATGGCGGTAATTTGGCGGATATCAATCGTAGGATAGAAGCTACGTTGCGCGCCAAGGGTATTGAGCCCCTGGATCATCCTGTATCTATCAATGAATTGAATAGAAGGATATTGGGAGATTTTGCGCAGGCTGTCATTGATACTGCTGATATCAGCGTGGCTGATATGGAGCAGATAGTAGGTGACTTGGAATGTAGCGTTATTGTACACAAAGGAACCGATAATCGTCTGCGTAAAGTGAATAATTTTGATTTGGATAAATTTCAGCCTTTGATCGCCAATATTTTAGGGGTGAATACCGGGTATATAGACAATGTCCTGGCAACCTATGAAGAGTTTAAAGAGCGCGAAAAAGCTAGCATAGAGCCGTTCAATCCTATTATCAAAGAGATAGCCATAAGCCTGCCGCACATTTTACTGGGTTGGTTTGTGGCGCTGATGAGTTTTAATTCCGGGATCCGCGATGCCAAACCGCTCTGTGAATTTATCGCTTCCGTATTAACGAATAATATGCATGGCATCCTTATCTTCATTGTTCTACCTTTAGCGATAAGCCTTGTCTTCGGAGCATTCTATTTCTTGAGCTTAAGGGCACGCCACCTAAGGGGCAATAATGATCAGCCATTTGCTACCAGGGGCGCCTCATTTGATCCCGCACTTTGGAATACCCTGATGCTGGCTTTTCGCTTTATCGCGCTTGCGGCGTTCTGTGCCGGGAGTTTCTGGCTATACTATAACTTTAGTGATCCTATCCTGGTGGTTACCGCCGGCCCTGCAGCCATGGCAGTCAGAAAGGCACTGTTGTGGACAGCTGTTGCCGTAGCAGCCACAGAGCTCTTTACTTTCTTCTTTACCCTGAAGAATGGCGGGAAGCCGGTTTCTCTTATCGGCCTCTCTTTAAGATATCATTCCCGGCTCAGTGCTCCTTCCGGAGGAGTACGGGGTACGCTAGCCGCAATAGTTTTCTATGCAATACTTTATTTGGGATTTATCTACCTAAGCAAGCTGTTAGGCGTTGCCAGCTTCAGCATCTTCTTCAGCACGCAATTCCAGTTAGGCAATTACCTGAAATTAATATCCGGCGTACTGATGCTTTTCCTTTCTTTATATCTCTTACGTTATGGCGTAGGCACAGCTTGGACAGTAGTCGCCAGCTTCTTGCGCACTTTCCCGATGCAGAGCTTGGCATTGACTTTTGCGATCTTATACCATCTTGCTGAAGGCTACGGCGTGGCTGAATCCTTAGCCAGCTCTCCTTATGCATGGGTGATAGCTTCAGTTTTAGGTATAGCGATGTTTCTTGAGAACTGGATCAAGGAAGCCTGCTTCAGGCTAACTCCTCGGCGCACGAAGCCTATTAAACCTGCTACAGAGAATGCAAGGACTATCGGGTTAATATATGCGGGTGGAGATAAATTGCGTTCACCGGTCTTTTCCGAAGGCTCCGTAGCTAATGCCACCGCCATGCTTCTTGACTGGTTTGACGGGATGAAGGATAGATTTGACTCTAAGCTGCATAAGACGTTTGAGATTAACCGCCCGGAGCTGGAGCGTATATTTAATCTCCTGCATCAGAGAGAGCTTGCTAGTGGAGCTACTTTGTTCCATCCGGTGCAGTTGGTTGAGGATGGCGTGGTCCACAACGCTATCATGCCTGACATGGAGGTTATACTTAGACGCCATCGTATCTTGATCGATATCGCCGCTTGCGAAAAGCAGGATATCCTGCGCGCCTTGCAGATTAGAAGATGGCTGGTTTCAATGATGAGTGCTGACGCCCATGTCCAGGATAACGGCATCAACCTGGTAGATATAGCACTGGCTTTTGAGGAATCCGGCATTAGCAGAGAATTGATTATGTACCTTGCCAGCAACAAGTATAATGATACCAGCGATAAACCTTCCCAGGCCAATATCAGCATAAATGGAGAATTAGGCCAGAGATGTAAACTTGCTACGCTGATTAATACTATTACTCATGCTAAGGCAGTGGTCTTTTATGACTGGACCGCGTTCGCCTTTAAGTCCGGTTTCATGATCGGTATGGATCTTATCGAGGAAACACCCGGCCTCAAGCACATGATTATTACGGACAGGAACGCCTGCGTCGGAGACCTGAAAGCCTTTATCAGAGATGTTGACTATATGCGCACTAATCCTAATCTGGTAGCAATCGTTCCCGGAAGAGGCACGACCTTTACCCGGACTAATATCGGCCAGGCTTCGCAGTTGATCGAGGAAGGGCACAGGTCGTATCTGCACGGCGTGATGCTCATCGGCGGTCAGGCAGGAGAGGCAGTGGGTACTGGATGGGGTAATCATATGCGCGTCTTGTATTCGGAAGCGGTAAATGCGTATCTTACTCCCGGATATCCTTTAAGGCCGCTTACCTCCCATTATAGAGACCAGGGTTTCTACGCCACTAATTTTGGCGTCCAGGGTTTTGTCCCGCACGCTGTAGGTATTTCCGAGGATATCTGGGCAGTGCAGCAGCAGACTTATTTGTCCATGTCCCTTGGCCGCGCGCCGTTCTTTACTACCTCTGATGCCTTCTGGCATAAGAAGAGGGAATCCTGGTCTCATCCTGCATGGCTGTCTGCTATGCCGCGCTGGTCCGGCGGTCTGCCGCAGATGATGCTGGATAAGGTGATGCAGAATATAGGAGATATGGGGCCGCTTTCGTTATATGCCAAGGAAGTCAGGGCGCAGGGCGCGCGCTACTTCCTGACCGCACAGTTTGCTTTATTATTCATCTTTCTTAATCCGATTTCTGCCATTTTCGGCTTTTCGCCTTTCCAGGGATTACTGATTTCATTGGTGATCTGGGGCGCTGTTTTTAACCAGATTCTTACCGGCCACGGCCTGGTCATGTATATGGAATCAGCCGGCTTTAACAAAGTCACTGCTGTTATAGGCGCAGGCATATCTCTTCTCATAGGTAAATATTTAATGCCGCTGATCGGAGTCTGGGATCCGACGATGCTGATCTTTGGTATCTTCTTCGGTGGCTTTATCCGTGGCTTAGGCAGATGGGCCTTTACCCGGGCCCGCGACATGCTCGTTTTCCCCATGCTTCTTACTGTCCATGTGTTGGGGCAGAGAGCCAGGCAGACTCTGGAGTTTAAGATGTCCGGTGAAGAAAAGACGGATGCTCATGGCGTGGATGTATCAAGCTCTATTACCAAGAGGCCCTGGTATAACATTATCCATCCCGCCTTGATATGGTTTATCGGAGTGGTTAATGCCTGGCTTAACATCTATGCTATACTTACTGAGCACCATCTGGCTAATATCCTGCTTATTGCTCCTTCTCTGCTTTTCTCCGTGGGTGTCGTGGTGGGTATCTTTGTGATGTCTGTTCCCAGAGGAAAGAGCCTGAGGTTCTTCAAATTCGTCCCGCAGCTGGCAGGCTGGCTTGCCGGATATATGGTCCATCGGACATTGGACGGGTTATTCAAGATGGGTGTCCTTGGGCAACTTCCCGCAGTTATACTGGCATTGATTCTCATCAGTTACTGCCTGTGGCTGATCTGGCCGAAATCAAATACGCCGCATCACAGCTATTGGACCCGATTTATCTTAGATTTTGGCCGCATGTTCACTCTCTCATTAAGTATCTTCCTTTGGCCGTTCCTTGTCCCGCACACCCTCGTGATTAACTTCCAGGCTCTAAGCGGATCTTATATGCCGGTGTTTACTTCTGTTTTGCTTACGAAGATAGCTATTGTCGTCGCGGTATTAATCTTTGGCCAGATATTGAATAAGGCCGTAGGGCTATGTGAATTCCATGCAGTAAACCGGCGCTATATAAAGTGCTCTGAGCTCTTTATCCGTTTGAACAACAGTTTTACGCCGTATCAATCCAGCTCTATCGCCGGATTGCTGCAGGATATCCATATTTACATTGATCAGGAGAGCTATCGCTACGCGAATGTAGTGCTGCGTAAGGCAGAGAGGGTAATTGCCGATGCCGTAGGTACTCCAAAGAGAGGCATTTTAAGGAGATTCTTCGCAAGCATCAGGGGTGACACAGTCTATGACCTGCCTGTCTTTACTAGGATTGAGAACGCCAATGAGTACTATAGGCGATCAAGGGCAAATCTTGAATTTGCCGAATGCAGACTGGAGGATTCAAAAGAGGAATTGGCGGCTGCAAAAACAAAACTTGATGAGGCAGAAATTCCAGCAAATGAGGAGTTACAACGGCTCATTGAAGAAGAAGGTCCATTACATACGTTGCAAAAAAGAAGAGACCTGCGCCAGGCAGAAGAAAAGCTGGATTCCGCAAGAAAAGATCTAAGGATGGCTTCGGGTGAGGAAGAAATAAAAGCTGCGGGAGCGCAAGTGGAAGCAGCGAAAAGGAAGGTTGTCAGAGCGCGTAAAGAATTCAAAAACGCATTGAAAGAATCCCAAAAGAGAGCAAAAGAAGATTACGCTCACAGAAAGAAAGCAGCCAAGGAAATTATAAAAGCAGCCAAGGCAGGCCTTAAGAAAGTCAGAGGGGATGCTTCTGGTTGGCAAGCGGTGGCTTGCGCAAAAGAGGCGTTAGAGCATGCCCGGCAAGAGAATAAGGATTTAAAGGAAAAGAGCCCGCGTGCCCAGAAAAAAGCAAGAATAGAAAAGGCCAAGAATGCCCGTAGGCAGGCTAAGGAAGCCCTTAAAGCATACGAGTCCTGGCAGGCATATTATCAAAAAGTGGTGGCTAAGAGCAGAAAGGCATTAGCTAGGGCTAGATTAGCTGAACGTCAGGAAAGGAAGCACGCAGAACTTAAAGCCAATAAAGAACATGCCAGCCGTCAGGAAAAAGAGCGTAAGGCCAAAGAGGCAGAGCGTAATGCCGAGCCAGCTGGAGCCGCTGGTAGAGATGGCGTGACTAGACCTGATGCGCCGTTAGATTCTCCTGTTCAGCCTTCCGCGCCTTCTTCCGCAGTTCCCAGTCCGGCAGCCGAAGCCGAGATAGAATCCGTACTTTCCCAGATATTAAAAGAATCTCTTCCGGAAGCAACTGCGCCTCCTACGTTTCTTATGGCAGAGCCAAGAGGCGATGTAGTAGATATCGCTATAAAAAATATTACCGTGCCTGAAGACAGGCAGGATGAGATAAGAAGCAGAATAATGCAGGATATTGCTGCAGGCCGTATTGTAGTGCTCCTTGATGGTCAGATTATCCCCGCCGAAGATATCCATATCAGGTTTGCCAGCATACATTTTGAGATCGCCATCAATAAGCTTGGCAAAACCTCTTTCCGTAAAGCCAAGATATCCTATACTGATGCCTCAGGCAAACAGCAGATTTTAGGGTCAATTAAAATTGATGATGTTGCTTCATCTGTTAAACCTACCCCGATCAAAGATGCAGCCAGCGCAAAGGCAGCCAGGAAAGCCAAAGCTGATAAGGAAAGGCTGGCCAGGGAAGCGGAGGCTTTAAAGAAAGCTGAAGAAAGAAGAATAGCTAAAGAGATAGAGAAGAAATCCGTAAGAGAAGCGGCAAATAAAGCTAGGGCTCAGGCTATCTTCCTTAGGGCTCAGAGGACGCAGCAGATACGCGAGGCATTCAATAAAAAGCTGACTATTGCCAGAAGCGCATTTTCTTCTTTCAGGCGCGCCACAGCACTTCGCTGCGTTTCATTAGTCCATCTTGTAGGGGATAATCTTGCCAGTGCCAGGAAGGCTTATCAGGAAAGATCTGCCAGAGTCAGTGCCCAGAGGAGAGAGCTTGCGCGGGTAGAGATATTACTGCGGCAGATCGCTGCTGCAGAGAGGCCCGAACAGATCACTGATGAATTATTAAACAGTAAGAATGCGAAAGTTGCGGAAAGAGCCAAGGATAGAAAACAAGTTTTACTCATAGAGCGGGTTAGGCGTGCGATGAAAAATGAGCAGCCTGCCTATAGTGGAACAAGAGGTTTTTCCAGTGCACCTCGCAGGCAGCAGGCCGAGGTTACTCCTGTTCCTGAGCCGATAGCAGAGCCGGAAAACATCAGGCTAGATGATGGTAGATTCAGTATCGGCGCCAGAGTTTGGTACGTGCCTTATTCTGGGAAAATCGAAGAGGTCGTGATATTAAATAATGATTTGGAACATGCGGATGGCTATATGATAAGAGTTGGTCTGCGCGGTTCTATGGGGCCGTTTGATCGCAACCGCTTTTTTGCCACCAGAGAAGAGGCAGAGGAATTCTTCCGCAAAGAACATTCTTATCCTGCTTGCATGATTCCTGTCGAGGCTGCTGAAGCCCTGACTGAAACAGAGTTTAATTTCATCAGGAGCTTATTCGGTGCTGCCGCCTTGGATATGCTTGCCCAGCACCGGATACACTTAGATAGGTTCAATGTCAGGGTTGACGCCACCCTCCAGGTTCCTGCTGAAGTCAGAGACGGCATACTGTATGTGCATCCCAACATCATCCGGGGACCTCCGCAGGAACTGGAAAGAATAAGAGTCCACCTTGAGGTCATCTTTGCCGGACATGAACTCTATCATCTGCTCGGCGAAAATGAATCTCAAGCCAGAAACCGCACCATCCAGTATCTCTTTAAGGACAAGCCCGTATTTAAGAACGAGCTTTTATCCAGCCATATACGCTTCCTGAAAGGCGATAATTCTCTTGGTCTAATAGGCGATGAAGGTTGGATTTCTCGCCTGGAGGCCGCTGTTTCAGTTGTCCACGCCTCAAAGTGGAATTTGAACTCTTACAATAAGACAATAGGGCGTTACCTGCCCGGAGGAATTCCTTCCGAAGTCGCCAGGATGACAGGGGTGCCGCCAGAAACAATGATGCAGGAGCTGGTAAACGATATTTATCTTCCCTTGCGTTCAGCGCTTGGTTATATTGCGCAGCATATTGAGGCTGGAGATATCAGGCCCGATGTCAGGCTGCGAGTTGCAGAGAGTGATCCTGAGGCCTACGTACCCGATGATTTGCGCACTGGTAGTCGACCTATACGCGTGGGCTTCCTGCCCATGAAAGGTGATCCCTGGCAGGTCGGCCACATCTTTGTTATCTTGGAAGCCGTAGCTAAATTAAAACTGGATAAAGTAGTGGTCATGATTGATAATTCTGATCCTATCCGTAAACCGAACTTAACCTCTTTAACCGTACGGGAAGCCATAAGTAAGGCCTTGTTCGCGCATCTGGGTTCGTTAGTGCAGTATACAGCTATAACCAAGGAGCACGAAGAGCTTTTTGCCGTCGATGGAGAGACCGCGATTTTCAAGTTTATAAGCTTAAATAATAAATTGCCTGAGAACACTTCTCTTGAAGTTTATTATATGGTTGGTTCAGATCATCGTCATTGGGAAGTTAAGAAGAAGCATCCGCAAACCGACGCAGAAATAACTTTACCTGACACCCCGCAGAAACTTATTCTTAATCAGCTTCCTGAGCCGGATGTTATGAAGCGCTGGCCGGCACTTCAGGGAAATCACTCCGGTCTCTATGGCTATCAGCAAGGCATAAGCCCCACTGTTAATATACTTTTCATAGAGCGCATCGGAGAAGAATTCAAAAAAGATCAAGGCGGCAAAGAGGTTGAGTTGGAAGCCTTGGTTGAAAGCGTAGGAAAAAATATCGGCCACATCGCCAAGATATTCCAACCTATGGATACATCATCTACCCGTGTCAGAAAACAGTATCATTACTGGACAGTTCCCTGGGATATATTCCTTTTCGCCAGGGCATTTAAACTTTGGGGATTTGAAGAT
Organism: Candidatus Omnitrophota bacterium; assembly: GCA_026387455.1. Classification (GTDB taxonomy): domain Bacteria; phylum Omnitrophota; class Gorgyraeia; order Gygaellales; family Profunditerraquicolaceae; genus JAPLLR01. Next base: position 81,805 of record JAPLLR010000046.1, read on the forward strand.
TCATTTGTTCCTGGAGAAAAAGGTATTAAATGGTCAGAGCAACAGAAGGCAGTTGCCGAGGGATTATGTGGATTTATTAATTCAAATGATTTTCCTGCAATAGAAGCAAAATTGAAAGAAGCCTATGGCCCGGCAATGAATATTTTTGATATGTTCTTGATGCAAGCGATAAACCAGTCCGAGATACCGGATAATAAAGAGCGTTTTGAGAAAATACGCGGATTAATTTTTGCCAGAGGCGAGGAGTTTGTGGGAGAGGTTGTAGGATCTGCGGATGCGCAGTTAGATGAGGCTCAGAGGGAAGTATCCCCGGACCTTAGCACCAAAGACGCTTCCCATGAAGAAGGTAGCTCGTTTTGCGCAATTGCTCTTATGCCCGCATTATTGATTGCAGCAGTGGTAATCCTGGGGATACTGGTGGTTTATTTCTCGTTCAGGCTTCGCGCGATTAAAGACAAATTAGCAAAATTAAATTCAATTTATGCTGCACAAACAAAGGAGGCAGAATGTCTACCTTACTCGAACTTGGGCAGGGACTCGAAGTCACTCATATCCTCTCCCGTCCCTACGGACTCCTCATCTATGCCAAGTACCCCTGCTGGTACTCAGAGTTCAGTTTCCTCCTCAGCCCAGACGGCACCATCAGGGGAAAGACTCATGACGGAAACTGGTATGAGATCAGCTCCGAATTCTCCGATATCATCAAGGCCAAGGTCAATAGCGTCCTTATCTACGAGCGCAACCGGTTCTACGGATAACAGCTGTCAAGGAGACCGTTCTTCAAGCGGCCTTCCGGATGAAAAAGTGGATGCCGCAATTGAAGAATTTGGCGGAATGGAAAGTATCTGGAATCTGGGCAAAATCAACGATGCGGATTGGTTATCTGTGCAGGTTATTGGCTTAGGGATGCGCGATGCCGCACGCAACTTGGACGCCCCCAATTTCAATGCTATTGCTAGGCTCTTAACAATGCGCGGGGTGCATTTTGCACTTGCTCCTGCGAGATGGAAGATTGGTGCCTGCATAGGATTCCTCAATGACCAGCCCATCATTATTATTCCAAAAGATGTCACTTATCAGGAAGTTGCCCTTGAAATCCAGGCAACAATAGTCCCCGCATTAACCCACAAAGAAAACCTAAAAATTGACAGTTTGCAAGGTCGCCTTTATGCGCTAAGGGATAGAGATTTAGTAAAGCGCATTGAGCAGGTTAAAGAAGGCATCTTCGGTACAATCAGAGACCGTAGTTCAGGGAGCGTGGTTTCTGGTTGCTATCTCCAGCCGCAAATTGCCAATAGGGCAGGCACCCGCGCTTTTATTTATGTTAAAGAGAAAACGCTTTCTTCCATGCGGCTGGTAACGGCCGCAGAACAAAGCCGTCTATCCACAAATAAATCCTATCCGGCTATCATGCCCGTGGAAAATCTTCCGGAAAGAGAGCCTCGGCCGGAAGAGTTAAATATAATTATTTCTGCCTTTGGCGGAAGTGATGCGCTTTTGGCCAAGGGAATCAATATGAATGTAAGGATAAATCCGGCCCTGGAGTCCCCTGCTGAAGTAAGAAATGTCGTATTACATGTTAACCCCCGCATTTTAAGAGCGCCGCCCGAGCAGTTAAGGGTTATCTTCGAAGGCCACGAATTATTCCATCTGCTTCATCCGCAGGAACCCGAATCAGCAGCCAGAAATTATACTGTCAGTTACCTCCTGAAGAACGGTCCTGCGTCACTTCTTAGCCATATCGGATTCTTAAATTGCAATTCATTAGGCATTCAGATTAAACACTCTCAAGAGTGGTTATCTGAGCTTAGGCAGGCTTTGGGCGATAAGTTTTATCCAGCCGAAATGGTGCCATCAGCCGGCCAGATAGAGGATATTACAGAAAAAGAATTAAATACGCTCATAGATCTTTTTGGTGGACACCATACAGGAATTACCTTAACTAAAGATAATGTCAAATGCTATTCTGCGCTAGATGTTCCGGCAATAATCGTAGGTGACATTCTCTACATACATACCGATATCATAAGAAGCACACCGGAAACACTGAGGGCATTTGGAGGGCAATTAAATCTTATTTTCAAAGACCATATGTTTTTCTACTTGGCCTTTCCTGAAGAAAGTAGGCAAGATGTATGGCTGCGCACCATTAGCGCGATCTTAACCGAAGATCGCTATACCCAGCTGGAAAGTCATATACGTTTTCTATTAGTTAACCCTCTAAATCTTGCGCCCCATAAGGAGTGGTTGGACTACTTAAGGGAAGCCTTAGTCAGATATACAAGGCAGGATGTCGAACCACGAGCCTTAACAGAATCGCCTTTTAAGCAGTTTCTTTTAGATAAAACCAGAACTAATCTGCGAGAGCGGGTTTCAAAGGGCAACCTTAGTGAGCCCATAATTTTGTTTGAAGGAGAAAAAGATAATCCGGTTGAAGAGACATTGCGTGATGAGGTGATGTTGGTGAGAATAGGTAGGGCACTTCACCTTGAAGACGCTCTTGTAAACATTCTGCGCCCGATACTTAATATGTACGAAGGAAAGGCAGAGGTGGTGTTTACTTCCATGCCCAAACACTATGGTGCAACTGAACAGCATGCATTCAGCGCTCTCATGGAAAGAGTATCCGCGAAACTAAATATGGCGTTTATCAACGAGCAATTTTATGAAACAAGAAACCGCCCTGCTATGGGCACCTTCCCTTCGGCAGATCCTGATGTACGCAGGGAGGCATTTATATACACAGATAAAACCGGCCAAAAGAGATGCATAGTTGAATTCGACAATTCCGGAAAGGTGGATATAAATGGAAAGGTGGTTATACTGGTTGATGATGTGCTTACCAGCGGTACCACCATGCAGGTCTCAAAGGATGTGCTGCGTAATGCCGGCGCAAGAGAGGTTATTCCCATAAGTTTGTTGAAGGCGCCTGCGTGGCATGCCTTGTGGGAAAAGAATGAAGCTAAGCGCACTATCCGTAAATACGTCTTGAAGCTTGAAGAGATACAGGATTGGAGAGGGGCAACCATGTCCTTAAAGACAATTCTAGATGAGCTAGAGGTGGAAGATGAAGTTATCTCTAGAGTTCTGGATAACCTAGCAATGAATCATGAAGATCGGCGGCAGATTTTAAGCGGGCTGGGCACTCTTCTTTATACGGGTGATTTTCGCTTCAGCGCGAAGTATAAGCCAGTTCCTAGTTTAGCGAAAACAGTTGAGGTACAAAACCTTGATCCGGGATTGTTTTCATTTATCCATGGCATCCTGGATTTAGGAAGGTATTGCGGAACTAAAGGAGAATGGGCGCTTTTGTTCCATACCGTAAAATACGATGAAGCTACAAAAACCTTCTTGCCTGGCAAGGAAGATATACTTACTACCCTGCAAACTATTTTAGAGAGCGATAAATTATTAAAACCCATACTTCGTCCCCTTATTGATGTGGTAATAGATTCCAAGAACAAGCTAGAAAAGGAACATGATAAATATATGAGGTTGGCCTTGATCCTGAGTACTCTGGAAATGACAAATGAGTTAATCAAATATTTTATGGTGTTTCTCGAGGAGTATAATCCAGAGATTCAAGAAGTTGGCATATGGTCGTTAACCGAGCAGATTGCAAGACGGTTGGATCAGATAGACGTGGATGAAAATATCAAGAAAGAAATCTTAAGGCGCCTTAGACATCTGGGTGTATGGACCGCTCCGGGTAGGTATAGTTTTATTAGGTCACTCTTGCGCCGCCTGAACCTGGGTGTTTATATTAAGGAGGTTAACCGTATACGCAGGGAATACCAGATATACGGCTTATCCGAATTTAGGACTTTTGAAGATGCGCAAAGACTGTTGAATAGCGTGACGCGGTTGTGGTGTACTGGCTTTAGAGCACTGCTTACAGAAAGGAAACAGCCGATTCCTGAAAAAGTAATTGCTATTATTGCTCAATGGATAGCGTGCGGGGGAGCATTTAAGATCCTTAGCTCCGGCTCGCTAGCAGGCCTGATAAGGGATGGTTATAATAATATTGTATCGGATATTCGCTTGGAGTTAGCCAGGCAATTAGCCCAAAAGAATATTTCCCCGGATATCGATACCCCTGAAGCTTATATTGAAGAGCTGATGAGCTTTAGTATGTCCAATAGCGCAGAGAATTATACCATAAATGATGCCAGTGCAGTCGGATTGGAAGATCCTCGCCAGCTGCAGCTGAGATTACCCTGCCCGGGTATACCGGTATCAGAAGCGGATAGAGTCCAGGCCATCTTCGAAAAACATGGGCTTAGGCTTCTGGCTAAAGATAGCCCTCAACAGATATTAGCGCAGAGTCAGAGTCCCATTGTTGTCGCGTTCTTCCTCTCGCGCGAAAAAGAATTTGAGAGCTATGCGGAATCATTGGTATTCCAAGATCTGGTAAATGATGAGCTGCAAAAGAAAACCTGGGGTCTGTTTAGGCCGAGAAGATACGATATGCAGATAAGATGGCTTGGCGGCACCGAACAGAAGTATAATGCATATATAATCATTGAGAATGGCCAGAACGGCGATAAAAAGAGAGAAATGATTGAGAAAATCGACGGCATAAAAGAAGAATTTATGCAGCATCTGCACGTTTTTTACACGGGCGATAAGCCTTGGCTAGAAGAAAGAGACGGAAGCAGGGGTGACGACTACTCTGTATTTAAGTTTATGAGAGATAGGGCTGCCGAAATGGAAGCTTTTGAATCGCACAGTCCAGACCTAACCGTGAATATCATAGCCGGCATACTACATGTTATTTGCGAAGCGGAAGGATTCGATTTAAAGGCACTGCAGCCTAGCAGTGTTTTGCCGCAAGGACATCTGAATGACAAATCGCCTTCTGAAGAAGCAGCTACAGAACAAAGATTTGTTCATTACCCCAAAATATTGATAGCTGATGATGAGTATCGTAACAGAGAGATGCTGGTTAAGCTTTTAAAGAGAAAGGGTTTTTCTGAATTTGGCACAGCAAGAGATGGGTTTGAGGCCATAGAAATCTTTCGCAAAGCTAAAGAAGAAGGAAAGCCATATGATATTGCAATTATTGATATCATGATGCCGAAAATGGACGGTATGGACCTGGCCAGACAACTAAGGGCTGAAAAACCAGACATCTATATCTTCGTATATAGCGCCATTTCCAACGAAGAACCACTTAGGAAATGTTTAGCAGAAGGACTATTTGATGGGATTTATAGCAAGCCAAGCTGGGATATCGTGGGTGCTTTGCATGGCGTAACTCTGCTTTTGCCTACTGTTGGCATGAGAGACAAATTTCTATCTCTCATGACGGCGAAAATGCATAAACGTTCTATTGAAGAGATTATTTTACCCCTATCTCTTGTCCAGGAAGTATTAAATTCAGATCCAGAGCTAAAAGAAGCAGCACGCAATATCTTTGTGGCAGAGGGACCGGGGAAAATTTATTATGTCCTCAAGCCAGGTCTTGGAGGTATTCCGATATTGGAGGTGAGAGCAGGCCAAGAGGAGATGGTGGGAGGACTGATCACAAAATGCGAGCGTCTGGAAGGAGGAGCACAATCTCTGCCAGGCGTAAGCTTAGATTTTACCTTTTTTGCTTGGGCATTAGAATCTAGCTTAAGCATTGCAATATTTATTATATTAGCTTATCTAATCGCCTGCTATTATAAACAGAAGATACTGGATTCTTCTCTCACCAGCCGTGCTCCGCCATTTGTCCGGAAGACACTTAATTCCTCACTCATAGATTTACCCTCCATAAGTATGAGGAACAGTGTTTCCCTTTCCTCCCTACGAAACATCTCAAGTGAAAAACTTCAACATCTGTCCGCCGCATTGCTAATAGTAATGGGTATTGGTATGTTAATTTTCGCGGCATTTGGCCTTATAGAGCCGCTATCTTCTCTTACCGCATTCAGTTCACCTCTTCTGTTTGGTACAATTTCCCAAGGCCCTGCGCAGAAAGACGATGTAGAAATGGTGATATGGAAGGCAAAGTCTGCTGTGCAGTTAATGTCAGGGTACACCCACGATCTTAATAATTGCCTGCAACCCCTTATATTCTCAATCAGGTTTTTAGGAGAGTCCCACGGCAAAGAATCTGAGGCAGGAAACTTGATAAGGGGATTACATGAAGAGTTCGTTACCTTACGCAAAATTTTACAACCGCGTCCCATAGAAATAAATGCGGAGAATGCCGCAGATATACTAGCTCAGTGCCGCGACTTGGCAAAGAGACTATCTGCCTGGGGGAATAACCTTGATGAAAACGTTTTTATTTCCAAACTGATAAAGGTCCTACAGGTGGAAAGCCTGAATCAAGAGCAGGAAGAGTTGATAGACCACATCAGAATTAGTATCAGGGATCTTAAGAAGCTAATACAGAATCTGGTAAGTTTTATGAGAGGTTCACCGTATCTAGACCGGAATGAAGAGGTAGACATTAACCAGCTGCTAGAGAGGGTGACTCGGGATCTGTGTAAAGATGTAGAAATACAGTTATCTCTTGCCGAGAATCTGCCGCATATCCGAGGCAACAGTGCTGAGTTGAAGAACGCATTTACGAACCTCATTCAAAATGGCATTGAAGCATTCCTTTATTCTGATATTCCCATTGAAAAACCGAATCTTATATGCGTTGGCACGAAGCTTTCCGCAGATCAAAAGCACCTTGAAATCGAGATAAAGGATAACGGGTCAGGGATCAGCAAAGAGGTTTTACCGCATATTTTCGAGCCCTGGCTTACTACAAAAAGCGGAAAGAGCGTAAAGGGCGGAAGGGGCGGAACTGGCATTGGGCTTACTATAGTCAAAGTAGTCGTTGAGTCTTACGGTGGTACAATTTCTGTGGATTCTTCCTACATAGGTAGCTGCCCGCAATTCCACGGAACCACCTTCACCATCCGCTTGCCGGTTACGCAAACCCAGGTGAGAAACCCTGACTTGTTAGAAGAAAAGTCTTCTTCCGTATCAGGATTAAGCATAGGCGGATTTATATCTAAGGAAGCGTCCCCGGACCGTAGCGCTGACAAAGACCAAGCCTCTACCCGCACCGACGAGCCGCTTGGAATGGCGGGAAGGATTATTAATTTAAGGGAGGTGGCAAAATGTCTATCTTACAGGACTTTGAAATCAGCCATGTATTACCTAAGCAGGATCACGTTATTGTGTATATCAAGCATCATTTATGGTGGAAAGAGTATTGTTTCTTGGTTTATTCAGACGGCAGAGTCAAGGGAAAGGCCGGCAGCGGCCTGTGGCTTGACGCCAGCGAAGAGCTTAAGGCTATTCTCATCGCTAAGCTCAGGTCCCTTTATATTGAAAAGCGGAGTCTTATCTACCAGTAATTTGCTGGAATCTTGGCCGCTGCGGAATCAAACAGGAAATGGACTACCTTCCGTGGCTGGTGGGGTCCGTTCTCCTGCCGCAGCGGCCATAATTTTAATCTTTGTCGTAGGACTATTTCTCGCCGCGCTAGGAAATGTCGATGCCTCATTATACGCGGCGATAGGAGTTATTGTATCCGGCCGCTCTGATAATGATAGGGCTAGCATTCTAGAGCAGGAATTACTGCGCGGCATAGAAGAGAGGACTCCCGCCCAGATCAAAAATAACAGAATGATAGATTTGACAACTACGGGAGAATTTAAGATTACACTCACACGGACGCATCTGGATGATTTTGATGAGAAGGATAACCCTGAGGGTCTGGGTTTAAGAAAATGGTTTGCCAAATACAGAAAGGAAGCGGAGATTTCTACCGCCGGTATCCGCGGTAATCAGAATATTAGCTATCCTCAGGATACCCGACCGCAATATCCTTTGCATCTTTTTGCTATTATGCTGGCTACTTTGGCCAAGGCAAGAGTAGCTAACAGCAAATATCCTGACAGAAGATTGCATAAGATAGCCGCTTCCGAGGTAAGGTATAACTCTCCGGCATTTGTAGAATTGATTGCCAGGATCCAGGCGCAGGAAGGCATAACCACGCATACGGTTAAAGATTATCAGACTATGCCGATATGGATGGTTTCTTTCCTGGCTTTCATGCTTGATTTTATCGGCGCTGAGTATGTGACTGCCAGCCACGCCATTGCCACTTTTATCGCTACCAAGGATATCAATAATCAGGGAAGCCAGTACCTGCCCGAGGAATCCCTCGAGTTCGTCACAGAGATAGAAAATATTTTCAATATTATAGAAGAGCAGGGCAGCTATACGATTACTATCGCGGCCAAAGATAACCCTTTGATCGACACCGGCCTTCTTTCGCAACTGGAAGACGGCATACAGCTTTATGTTGAATATTTAAGAAAAGGCGTTGCTACTACTGCGAATCTCGAGAGAATCAGGGGTATGAAAAATCCGGTGGTTGTTGATTGCGTGGGCGGATGCATGTACCGGACCATGTCCAGGATCTTTAAGCATCTCGGCATCGACCATAAAATAAAGTTCCTGCATGCAACTGAAGATTCCTTCTTCCACGGCGTAGGCAAGCTCGATACTAACCCTAAGACCGGAAACCGCGAGTTCTATGATCTATCGTGTGACTTAGCGATGACTAAGTTCAACAAGAAGACGCAGCAGGTCATCCTCCCCGTAGTGGAAATGACCGGCTATAGTGAACTTCTTAAAGACTATCCGGTGGGAACGGTGTTGTTGATGACTGACCCGGATGGGGACAGGTTAGTCACCGCCCAGATAGAATCCGCTAGCCAAGTCTCTTACTTACAGCGCCAGGGAATAGCATATATTGATATGGGTGGTTCACGGGTATTGGCTGTTTATACGCCAAACCAGTCGTTCCTTATGACAATCGCCTATCAAAAGAAGGCGTTGGAAGAGGCCGGGCTATGGAATAAGTTCAACTGGTTTATGATAAAGACCACGCCTTCTTCAAGGGCCTGGCTTGAATGGGCAAAGAAAAACGGGGTGCCGGTAGTGGAAGTTCCGGTTGGTTTCAAGGAGATCGCCTCGGTATTAAGAAAAGTAGAATACAGCCTAAGAGAGAATCCCGGCAAAGATGTGGTCATCACCGATATTTACGGCAACGATATTAACTTAGGGAACAATCCCCGTCTACTTTTTGGCGGCGAGGAGTCAGGTGGGGAGATCTTTGGCCCGGCGGAGTTGATCAAGAGCGTAAACGGAAGATTGATTCTTGCCATGCGGGAAAAATCTGCCGGAGAGGCGATGGTGGTCACTTCGGCTTTGGCCGCATACGCTCAAAGCCGTGATCAGACTTTATCTCTCTATCTCCAAGAGATCTTTGAGGAGAATCAGATTATTTCACGGTTTGATTACCGTGCGGACGTCATATATTTTAATCCTAATGAGAAAGATCCGCAGAAGCTTTTAAGTGAAATAGATGAAGGCTTGAAGATAAGAACCAAGAACGATACCTATTTTTTGAGTATCGCTTTAGCTTTAAGAAGCGGATTGATCAATATAGGACAGGCCAGGGCTATTCTCAAAGAGGCGTTCAGCGAGCTGGATTTCACCAACTTAGAGGATATCCTGTTTGTGGGAGATGGCACATACCTTGTATTTAGTGATAAGTGGGTCGAGATAAGGCCGTCCGGGACAGAGGCAAAGAATAAGGGTTATGCCGGAGGCACAAGCCTGATGGACTGCGTCAATTACTCAGAGAGGTTATCCAATTATTCCGGAGAAAGAAACAGTCTGCACGCGCAATTTATAAACGAAGGTTTATATACAGAAGTAAAAAGCAGGGCAAATAAGATTTTCCAGGATTTTGCGCAAAAAGACGGTGATCCTCAAGGCTTCCAGCCGCCTGTTGATACGGAATATCTCACTCAATCCACTTCTGGTATGGATCGCTCTTCAAGAGGCCTTGCGGATGAGGCAGTGGATGCTGCAATTGAAGAGTTTGGCGGCACAAAGAATATCTGGAACCTGGGCAAGATTGACAATTGGATGTCGGTGCAGGTTATCGGTCTAGGCATCCGCGATGCCGCACGCAATTTAGACGCTACCAACCCTAACGCCATTGAGATGCTATTGAGGGCGCGCGGGGTGCATTTTGCCCTTGCGCCTCCGGGATGGAAGATCGGTTCCTGCATCGGTTACCTCAATAATCAGCCCATCATTATTGTTTCAGAAGACGCTACGTATCAGGAAGTCGCCCACGAAATCCAGGCAGTACTAGTCCCCGCGTTAACACATAAAGAAAACCTAAAGATCGACAGCTTACAAGGCAGGCTTTATACGCTAAGAGATAGATATTTAATAAAGCGCATTGAGCAGGCCAAGAGAGGTGTCTTCGGAGAGATCAGGGATCGCAGTTCACGCAGCAAGGAGGGTATATTTCCGGGCTCGCCGATGCGAAGAGTCAAGCTGCTTCCTGCCGCGCAAGTTGAGCAGTTCAAGAAAAGAATTCTTGCTGCTCCGTATCTTTACTCCAGATTTGAAATAGCAGAACCCAAAGTACAAAGAGAGTCTACATCTACTCCCGTAAGATTCAAATGGAACCTGTTTGAAGAAGAGATAATATGCATTGGTCAGCACGATGTAGAATTAATGCAAGAAGTGGCGCAGGCAGCCGAGTTCTTGCGCGCGCATATAGGAGACTTAAAGGAGGATCTCTCCGGCTTACGCGGTTACTATCAGCTTGATATAGAATTCCCCCACGAATTATACATAGAATTTACCAGCAAGTCAGATGCCGCAGCAAAGTTAGACACGACAGGCAGGTCACTTATTGAAATTAATTGGTCGATAGTAAGAGATGATCTGCCTTTCAGGGCCAGAATTGAGCTGCTGGATAAGATTTTCTACTGCGCATATCCGCAGCGCAATGTGCATAATCTTGTCGATCAATATTTTATCTCCCATCATGAGCACAGAATCAGTTTTATTGAGACTCTCTCTAAGATCTCCCTTGCTGAGGAGCCGCTACGCAACTGGCAATATGCTTCTTCTATTATAGAGAAAAGTAAGGCAGTTTTTGTGCTCCTGCCAGTTAACAATGCCGCGGATAAACTGCCTGCCTGGTTTAAGAGAATGCATGAAGAGCTGATGAAGATGCCCAAAGATTTCCATTTTGAAGTGATTGTTTGCGATAATGGCTCAACTGATTCTACCCGCAAAGCGGTGTATTCGATAATGGGAAATTACAGCAGGGGAGGCACCCTAAGGGTCACCTATATCTATACCCCCACACCGAATAAGATCGGAGCGGTTAATCTTATGTACAGAGAGTGCGTAACCAGATGTGCCCAAGAGAGAAGAAGGAATCCCAAATTGTCCGTATATTTGCATTTTGCCGACGACGATGCTTTTATGGCGGAATATCTGCCGGAGATAGACAGGGATAGATATGGATTAACCCCCGAGGAGGATCAGCTTTTAAAGGACGCCAAGACACAGATAGGTCGGAATATTGCGGTTTTGGAAAACCCGGGGCTGGCGTATAAGCTCACCTGGGGTTACTTGGAAACTAAGAACGCGGCTGTAAGAAGGGAACTGGATAGCACAATTCAGTTATCTGGTACAAGTTTACGGGTAAGGGACGCGCTACTTTCCAAGGGCATACAGTGTGTAGGTACCACGCCCATAGCTCATAAGATAGATTTAAAGCGTACTCCTAAAGGTGTCTGGCGGTATTTCTTTGAGCATGTAACCAATGTCCGTAAGAGGAACTTCGGAGTTCCGGTTATACAAATTTACGGACAGTCCTATACGGTAAATCTGGATAATTTCGTGGTTATCCCTGAAACTCTTGATTACGAAGACTGTTTTATTTCCGCGCATTTCTATCCGTATCTCGCTACAAATCCCGTTGCCTTGCATTATCATTCCGAGCCGGCAACATGGAAGGTATTTTCAAGAAGGTTTATGAGGGATTTAATACACAGGAGCCATCTCGAAGAATACTTTAAAGGGACTAATCCCGTATTAGAGAATAAATGTACAAGGTTTACGGCAATAAGGGAGTCTAGCCACTCTGAAATTACTAGGGTGATCAGGTCGACTGCAAAATGGCATTCTTCTTTACGCATCCTTAATAGGGCCAACAAATTGTTAAAAGACATCCTTGTGTTTTTATACAGAAGAAAATGGATTCCTAAAGAGTTGAGGGATACGCGTAAGCTTTTCAGAGGCACAAACCTTCCGAACGACGTATTGCTTTTGCACCCTAAGGAGGAAGTCTTCGGGATAGTCACCAGAGACGGCGTGGTTTGGCCGGACAGGCATTGCTTGTGGGAGGCAATTATTCTCGCAGGGCTGGATACCCGCGTCCAGGGAGAGATTTCATTCTCGGAAATCAAGGAGGCAATGGAAAGGGAATTACATCTTTCTGATAGGAATCAAATAAGAGAATTAGTCATAACGCTTGAGAAGATTTGGGACAAGGCGGGTAAAAACAAAAATGAAAGCATCCGCCTTCTTGAATTTGCTAGCCTCCTGGGTTCGGGTCTCGTAAAGATGGAAGGCTTCAAGATTATGGGTGATTATTTGTTGAATCGCAATTTGTTCTTACTTTATAACGGGGTTGTAAACAGGCAAGACTGGAGATTCTCTCTTGTTTGCCTGCTGAGGCTTCTTGATTTTATTCGTTCAGCAAACAACATCCAGATTAATGAGCTCTGCGGCGTCATCGTGAAGTCAAAGAAGAGTTGCCCTAGCATCATGACTATAGAAATTATGGGGCGTATCATGGAGTTAAGGGATACCTTCGCAATCGGGGAGAAAAGGTACTCTATAAAGAAAAAGATGGGCGGCGGTTTTGGTGTCTGGCGCGTTGCCGAAGAAGGCGCGTCTAATGAATATATAATGCGTATGGTTTTGCCTCAGGAACACGAGGATCTAATGCAGATGTACAGGCGTTATAAAGAGAACTTTATCTGTCCGCAAGCGTATGACCCAATATTTTCTCTGGAGGTGCTTCCTTTCTTGAACGCTACGCCGTTTAGTAGTTTCTCGGAAGAGTGGCACCGTAAGAAGACCTGGGTAGGCATCGCTATGCAATTAACGGATATCGTAGGGAAGATGCATAAAGATGGCTTGATTCATGGAGATTTGCGCAGGCCCAACGCTTTAGTCTTCGGAGGAAGCTATCAGGAAAGAAGGATTATTTTGCTGAATACCGGCTTAACCGAATGGAAGGATTATTTATCACCCGAAGCGGATATATTCGGCATAGGATGTATGCTTTACTACGCTTTTACAAATCTTGACCCGGCTTACTCTGAATCCTATACCCCGATTATTACGATCCCGGCAAGGTTGAATCATATTATTTGTAAGGCGTTAGGCAAGAATTCCAATGAAAAATATTCCAGCATTACCGATCTGGGTGATGATCTGCGACGGTATTATGATACTACCGACCAGCAGGAAAAGGATAGCGCAGAACAGACAATTGCAGGCGCAAGGCGTGATTTATCCGTAGATCTGAATATTCGTTGGCCAGGCGGGCATTTTGATATATCCCTGGATAACTCAGAAAAGATAAAAAGTTTCACCAGGGAAGATCTGGCGAAACTGATTCGCTATCAGGATAGTAGTTCTGAGTGGGCGTATGTGCGCTTGAGCATACTCCTTTTAAATCAGTTTTTACAGCTTAACCCCGATGCGCACCATATCCTTATTGATATTGCCAGGCAGCAAAATATAGCACTTCATCCTCAGGTTACAAAAGTTATTTTGGATAAGATTCGCGAAAGGCAGTCTACACTAAAGTTAGAGGGTGCTGATTATTCATTCCAAGATACCCTTGCGCCAAGGGTATTCAGGGTTAGGGATGCGCAAGGTACGTCTTATATCCTTAAGATATTGGATGAGCAGGAAGTAAGATTTACTAATATGGGCATCGAGAATTATTTGCTAATTTACGATAAAATTCTCGGAATCGCCACAATGAGGATATTGGGTGAAAGCCTGCAGCGATATTTTGCCAGGCCGATTAGCCTAGAAGAGATCAAGGAAAGAATAAGGAATTGTATTGAAGTAAGCAGGAAGGTAGATCAAATCAACTCCGGTAGGAACATGGAGACAGGGGGGATAATTCATAGAGATGTGTTCCCTAATAATATAATGCTGGAGGCAGATAAACCGCGCCTTATAGACTTTGGGCTTGCTGAGGAGATAACAGATGAAACAAGGCATGCTGATATAATGGCCCTGGGTGGGATGTTCTTTCAGATATTCGGTTCCCTAAGAAGATGGATGCCTCTTGCTTATAAGCTGAATTGCCCCACAGGGGGTCCGTCCTCTAGCGAGCTCCTGAGAACTCACCTTCCGTACATGCCCGTATATTTGCAGGAGGCGGTAGAAAAAGCATTTACAAGGAAATTTACTACTGCTGAAGACGTCGCATTGTGTTTGGAGTCAGCATTGAAAGAGTTAGAGGGGAACACTGGGATAATCAATGATTATTTGGGGATGGATAGCCCCGGAAGCTTAGTCAGGAGCTTCTTAGGCATAAGCGAAGGAAGTGTGAGTAGAAGGGGTGTGCCCCGCACAAGAGATCATTCTAAGCCGCGCGATGGCTTCACCAGCGATGATGTCGTAGAAGAGGCCATGGAAATAATCAGTTCTAGAAGGATCCGGACCTTTGAAACTATCGGATTGGACAGCCCGCTGGTAAACGAGGTATTAAGTTACTATACATTGACCGCGCAAATTGAGAAAGCAGCCAGATTAAGACAACTTGCAAAGGCAGGCCGTATTTGCGCCGGGCCTATGCGCACCGCCTATGGAGCAAACCTTCCGGGATGCATATTTATCGCTACCAATGACAATCCTAACTCCGCTGCAACCTTAGTCCACGAAACCAATAACGGGAATCATCAGGAAAACCTCAATGCTGAAAAAGAGTTTATGCTTTATCGCCTTTCTCAGGCTGATTTATATTCCGCCATTCAAGATTTAATCGCACAGCAAGTTTCAGCTGGTATAGTGCATGATTTCTCCAAGACCGCTTCTTATGACCGGATGGTTAGAGGCATATATAGAGTCCAGGTGAATCCAGCCAGGGCCATAGCCAAGAGGCCAGAATTGAACCAGAAAGCGTGTTTCTTGTGCCGGGAGAATATGCCTGCGGAAGAAATAGGTATAGAGGTGGATAGGGATTGGAAGATTTATAGCAATCCCAGGCCTTATGAGAAGAACCACTTTGTATTAGTTAAGAAAGAAAGAGGAAGTTATCATCCCTATCAGGAAATTTCTAAATTATCCGATATCGCCACTGCGTTAGAAACTATTTATAGATTAGGCATAGTACATAACAGAAGAGATTATAGCCTTATTTTTAACAGTCCCCATGCCGGAGCCAGCTCAGAACATTTCCACTTCCAAGGATTTGAATATCGCCTACCTATAACAGAGCTTAATGTCGAATATCTAAGAACAGATTCCACACTCAGGCTAGGCAGAGTTTTTGACCCAACTTATCCTGCTTCTTGTTATGTGATTGAAGGGCAGAACAAGCATGATGTGGCAAATCATCTCTGGAGGTTAATAAAGTTAATTTACCAATTTAAGTTCGGTTATAATCTGCTTTTTACGGTTGATAAAGATTCAGATATGTTGCGGGTTTTTGTTATCTTGAGGAAGGCGGAGAGATCCTCGATCTCTACGACAGGGGCATTGTCCAATGCTACTGCTGATATTTGCGTGGTTTCTGGCATGGCCATAGTTCATGAAGACAAGCAGGCAGAGAATATAACCGAGCAGGATTTTAGGGAAGAGATCGTAGAGACTGTGGCCTACTCTAAAGAAATAGAGCGACTTTGGTTGAGATCTTCTTCTAACACCGGCATTTCCTTGCATGCTTTCGTCTTACCTTTCAGCGTTGAGCTAACTGCGCTCGTTTTATCCGCCATTCTGATCTATTTTGTCATTCGCTATTTAAGGCAGCAGATCACTAGCAGCGGAGTTTTTATTTTTGTTAAAGAGAAAGTGCTTTCAATTTCCGTGGCTGGCTGCCGAGCGCAAGCGAAGGCGTCCCTGAAGAGCGATAGCGTTGCGAGCGAAAACGAGCAAAGGGATGGGGATCAAGCCGCCGCAGCGGCCGCTTCAAAACAGCTCGCTTTCCAGAACAATCCAGACGTGGATGAGCTAAGGCCGTGTCTTTCATTTACCTGGCAGCACTATTTTGGCAATATCTGTAACGGTATACAATTGCCGGATGCGGTCATAAAAGGAGAGTGCGATAAGAAGATGATCCGGGAAGTGCTGGAAGATACTATTTCATCTGCCAACAGCGGAATAGAGAAGATTAAAATACTTTTAGGAGATGAAGTTTCAGTCTGTCTTGATTCAAATAAGTCGCCATATTGTATCTGGTTAGGAGATGAGGGAAATTGCGGGCGCCACGGCAAGGAGAATGTTGATCCTGAAACGTGGTTTTGCTTAAAATTAAGCTCTTTCAGCAGCTTTGAATTGGAAATGGTGGAGAGCATATTTACCCTCATAAAGAAGCACGCAGAGGCGTTTCTGGGGCAGGGAGAAAAGATTGAGGGATTGCAGGTCTTAGACACATTTATAAAAGCGCTGATCAAGCATTATCGTGACATAGCCGAACGCCTGGGTTCCAAAGGGCCAGGTACAGATTATTTATCTCCGGATGACGCCTCAACCCGAAGCGGTAATCCGCTTTCTGCTTTAGCTAGGATCAGGTTGGCGTACTACAGGCTTATTTTAAGATCCCGATATGATTCTTTTGATCAGATAGAGGATATTGACAGCTTTATAAAAGATAATATTATGCCTGGGCTTAAGAGGGCTGTCGGGGATGGTAATGCCCAGCTTTTAAAGAGCTATGTGGATTCCGGGCATATCCGCGCCGGGCCAAGAAAGCTTTTTGATAAGCTCCAGATTCATGCCTTCAACCACAACGGTTGGATCATCTTTGATCCTTCCCTCCTCGATAATGAGAAACAGCTTATTAAAGTTCTGGCCCATGAAATAGGCGCTGTTTTCGGTCTGGATCATGCAACAAACAACATTATAGGTAAGATTGTAGCCCAGGAAGCGCTTACCCCGGAAGAGCAAAAAGTCCTCAAACAAGTCTCCGTGAGAATTAGTGGGATTATGAGAGAGCGTAGATGCGGAAATTCCGTTGATCCGGCCGCAGATAATGATTCCGGAAAAGTTGACCCGGCGATGCGGTCATTCCTGCATACCGCATCTGGACGTTCTTATAATATTCCTCTACCATTCCCGACATTGGAAGGCCAGGCTTATTCCAGAAGAGGAATTGAAGAACCGGAGTGGCTGGAATCTTTCCTGGGAGTGCAGACAATATTGAGGTTAGTGGATACAGAAAGCAGCCTTATCGAGCAGCAAGTTTTCTTGGATGCAGCTAGGAGTAGATTCTCTGATTACGGTTTGATTTCCCGCGATGATAAGTTGATACGTATGCTCAACGGCCTAAGGCATAGGGGACTGGTATTAAATGTCTCGGGAAATAAGGATTTTATCGCCGAGGCTAGCGGTATTATCGGCGTGAGCCTTAATCCGCGCATCCTGGCAGTGTGGGCGGATGACCTGGATTATATTCAGGATGAGTTGGAGAGAGCGATTGAAAGAGGAAAGAGCGCGTTCTTTACCACTATAGATGATTACGCCAATATAGTCGAACTATGGAAGCGCTATCCGGTAGAGGCGAAGTATCCGGTTTTAAGGGCAGTAGCGATGTTAAGCCAAGAGCAGCATGAACAAATCGTCACCTGGTTGGTTAACCGTACCAAATGGAAGAGGTTTCCTTTAGTAGATTCCATTCTTCTTATGCTGGATATCAATGAAGTAAAGAGCGGCTGGCTGAATTATCAGGCCCTACATACGGTAAAGCGCAGTCTTTATTTCATCGCCGCGGAGATTTCACTCTTAGCCGGAGGTTTGGGCCGCGTTATGCAGTATCACGGCAGAGGGATGAAGCGTCTGGGTGCGGATGTCGTCTGTGTTGAGCCGTATTACCGCTATACGCGCGACAAATTTGGCTTCCGCCAGGATCTTGATTACAGGAAGCTTCCCTTCCCGGTTAAAAACCTGGAAAAACTGGAGAAAAACTTTGACACCTTTGTGGGAGGCGAAAGAGTGGAGTTTGAAGTCTGGGCTGGCTATATCCTCAAGAATGTGCGCACTTATCTCATCCGCGATACTAAGGGAAAATTTGTGAATATTCTTTATGAATACGGGACAACCGATTCCCCCGCTTCTAACATTGAATTTACGGAATTTTTCACCAAGGCCTCCCTGGAATTGATGCGTTATCTTGAGCTGGAAAAGAAAAGGGACTTAGGCGATGAATACCTTGCTCCGGTAATCGATTGCAATGACGGCCAGGTCCTGCCCATGGCAGCTTGGAGGAGGATTTTCTATGGCGATATCGCTCGGATAATCGCTGACGAAAACACCGATAAAGAAGAGATACAGGCTACGTGGGAGATTATGCGCGACGCGCGCTTCTGCGCAACCACGCATACCTATTTTAACCGTGTCATCATCTACGATCTTGAGTCCGGAAGAGAATTTTTGATGAAAGCCGGCGTACCTGAAGAGTGGTTATGGGTATTTTTAAGAAGAGATAATGATAGATTTGTTTGGGATTTGACCTCGGGCGGCGTACGCTGCGCGGATATTGCCAAGGGCGTAAGCGCCATTCAGGCTTTTGAAATGAGTGCGCGCGATCCAGGTGTTGAGCTTTTTGGCATAACTAACGGAGATAACCGTGAATATTCCGCTCAGTTCTTCAGGCAGGACCTGAAAGAGGGGGGGGTTGAGGATTTCGAATACCCTACGGCAGAAGAAGTGGCATTGGCCAAGAAGATCAGCAAGAGAATGGTCAAAGATAGAATGCCCGAACAGGAACTTGAACTTAATCCGGAGCAGTTGGTGGTTTCTTACAGCGGACGCCTTGTTCCTGAGAAAGCAGGAAGGATGCGCGCTTTTACCTCAGAGAATATCGAAGAATGGGTAAAAGCCGGCATACAGGTAGTGATTTTTGGCAATGTTCAGCCTTATGAGCAAAGCCGTAAAATAGCCATGGAATTGCATGAGCTACAGCAGCGGCTGGCTTACGCGGGCTATCCCGGAAAATTCATCTTCCGTTCCAAGTTTAATATCAATGAGCAAAGAGCTTTGTTGGCGGCAAGTGACGTTCAGATACAGGATTCTGATCGTCACACCGGAGCCGCGGAGTTTACTGAATCGGATATCGCGGTAAATGGCGGTTTGCAGATGGGCCCGCCATTCTGGGAGGGTATTATTCAGCGTCAGGGTAATCCCATCAACAGAAAGACAAAGAGGGGCAATACCCTGGTTCCCGCAAGCGCTGATCCAAAGGATTACCGGGATTTAATTCTCCTTTGGGTAAATGAGCAATTCAAAAACAAGGAGTTGGCGGCTTATCAGGCGCAGTCAATCAGACTTAGCCGTGTTTTAGAGGCGCCTCTTACCGCAGCTGAATATCTTAGGTTCTACGATGCCTCTTTCTATGCGCAGAAGACAAACGCACCCCGGCCTAGGCCTGCTAGCGAAATCGTCATAGAGGATGTATTTTTGACCCAAGTTACTCATGATGAGATCAAAAAAGTGCAAAAGAAGGGTGATGTATTCTATTATGCGCGTAAGTCCGTCGGAGACGAAACTACGGAAAGTACCCTTGAGGTAGATGTCACGGTAAATCTCAAACCCAATGGCGTAAGCGCTATACCGTTTGATCTTGTAAGAGTGGAGCTGGTCTCTGAGTGGGGAGTAAGGATTCCTTTATGCATAAAAGAGAATCGGGATAATCTGGCTACTTTTTATGCCTTGGTTTCTAATGATCTGGCATTTCCTTTTAAGGGAGATGTGGAGGCGACTTCCGGATTATGGAAGGTCAAGAAGCCCATAATAATAGAGGCAAAAGAAAATAGAGGGGCACCA
Organism: Candidatus Omnitrophota bacterium; assembly: GCA_026387455.1. Lineage (GTDB taxonomy): Bacteria > Omnitrophota > Gorgyraeia > Gygaellales > Profunditerraquicolaceae > JAPLLR01. The sequence continues at coordinate 101,698 of JAPLLR010000046.1, forward strand.
AGCGATAACGCGGCATTCAGCGGCGGTAAAGACGCAAGCAGTATTATCCAGTTCCATGAGAAGACAATCCAGGATATAGTTGGGGATGTCTCTTCGCGTAACCAAAGACTATTTGTGAATCTTGGCGATCTGGCCGATGCAGAAATAGATGCAGTAAAAGCCACGTTAAAAGCCCAAGGGCTGGCTCCTTTAGTAGAATATAGCATGGATGCACATTTTGTGCGTGGCCCTCCCAGATTGTTTCAGGAGATGGAAAGTTTAATCAAATCTCAGACTCGTTTTGATGTTTCAATAGACGCTTTTAATTTTATCGATGTTAATGAAAAGATCTGGATAGTCGTCAAGCCCGGCCTTGCCCCTTTGCGCCTGAAGCAGGTTATTGCTCACGAAATTGGCGCGATATTCGGCGTACCCCACCTTTATAATTTTAAAGTACTTGAACAGATAGCTGTTGGCAGACAAGGCAGCCAAACTCAGTTTTGGTCTACTCTTGAGGCCATAATAGTCCTCAATTATTACCGCCTTAAGCCCGGCGAGATAATTATCCCTGTAGATAATTGCGAGTATCGGCTTATTATGCTGCCCTCTAAAAAAGCGCGCGCGATTATTCAGGCGCTTAATAACGGATATGATCCGGAAGAAGTATTAAGGGAAATGAATGAATGTGATCGGTCGCTGCGGAATCAAACAGGAAATGGACTATCTTCCGTGGCTGGTTGCCGAGCCCCGAAAGGGGAGAAGGCGTCCCTTGCGAGCGAAAGCGAGCAAAGGGATGGGGACATTGTAGATTCATCTTGCCCCGTTGCAAAGGGAACAAAAGAGATTCTTCCACCTTCCGTGGCTGGTGGGGAAGTTTCTCTTCTTTGCAACGGGGTTTTAGATAAGCCTGCCGCAGCGGCCGCCACTTTAAAGATTCCCAGTCCGCGTGGCTATATCCCCGACTTTGAGGAGAGGTTCATCTCGGTGATCAATAACGTTTGCAAACCGGCCGAAGCAGATATTTCCAATATTATTTCAACAGAGCAGATTGATTGGGTGGCGATTATGTCTTTGATCAGGCATAATAATCTGGTGCAGTATGAGTTTGGCCCGGATACCATTGTAGTCCACGCCTTAAATATAAAAGATGGCCAAGGGGGAGAACTCTTCGGTTTACCGCTTATCCCGGGAAGCTATCATTTTAAAGATCTCCTTCCCGCGGTGTCTTATGTTTCTGCATTAGATAATAAGCTGCACATATTCATTACCCGCGCATTCTACGAAGATTACCTGGAGATTTCGCATATGCTGGTGGCCGACGCGCATCCTTCATACGCCCATAGAAATCTGCAGACTCTGCGCTGGGCAGAGCTTATTGACCATGAGGCCTTTGAGAATTCTCGTCGGTCGCTAGAGATACTTGCAGAAGAGCGGCATAGCCAGGCGGCACAGCGTGCCTATAACTTTGCTCTAAAGGGTAAATTGAGCCCGTATCATAAATGGGTGATTGATACCCTCGCCACCACTTCGGAAGGATGCCGTCATCTGGAGATGATCCTGCAGGAAAGGCGGCCTGGATCCGAAGAGTCAGTGCAAAGAAAATATGAAAAGTATTTTGTCAGATACGTTAAAAACGCCATTTCCCGCAGGAAATTCTCTACTGAAACTCAAATAATGGCGCATCATCTTTTCCGTGTTTATCATCACGGAGACTGGCAGGCATTCTGTTCTTTATGCGAAGCTTGTGGTCTGGATGTTATTGAATTAAATGACAGGATAGAAAAGGTAGAGAAAGAATATGTCCTTAAGGAGATCTCGGGTTTTAGTCCGAGCAGGATTATCACTAATAGCGGAGAGACTGATGTTGAAATAGATGAAGCTAAGGCTATCGTTAGGAAGATGCCCAAGTCTAAATATTTCAATTTTATCTGGAAGGTGGTGCAAAAGGATAGACTTGGCAAAAGCTATTTAGACATGCTTGGCGATAGACTGCGAGAAAATTATGAAACGGAGATTTTCTCTCAAGAGAAATTTATGCCTGCGGTTAGACATCTATTCGCGTTATATCAAAGGTATGGTAGTCAAGCCGGTTTGGTTGTTTCTAGTGAAAGCGAGACAGTATGCAATATTGTCTCGGACTATTTGGAGCAGTTGAATCTATTGAACAGTTATGTCAAAGCGCGGGATCGCCTTGGAGGGTTAATTGCTGAATTTACCATAATCGGTGGCGTCATCTACCAGGAAAAGATCATACCCGTTACCGAGTGTCTCGTAGAGTTATCTGAGGGCAAAGGTTATTTCAGGGGATTGCAGGATGCCTCTCTTGAACAAAAAAGCGTGATCGGCAGAAATATCCTTAAGAAATGTTTGAGCGTAATGGTAGAGTCAGCCAGGCGTGGCCTGATTATTAGCGATGGTAAGTTCACTAATTTCGGGATTATGGCTAATGGGGAGATTGTTTTATTTGACCTTGGGCCGGGCACATTTTTATCAACGGATGATCCTGAGATTGTTTTGAGTTTACTCCAGTTTGACGGCGTTAACGGCATGAATATGTCCAGGCTGCTTAATTTGGCAAAGCTGGAAAGTAATGAGGGAGTCGTATCCACCATAAAAGATATAAAGGCGGTGGAAAGATTGGGAGAAGAATTATCCCGTGTCTGGCTGGATCTTGTTTCCGCAAGAGAAGTCAATAGCGGTGAAACACCGGAATGGGATTGGAAGAATGACGGGATAGAATTTATGGGAAGATTGTCTCGGGCTATCGCCAGGACTCCCGAACAAAAAGCCGCTTCAGCGCAGGCGTTTAGAAGGATAACCTTTATTCCGACGGAGATGGCGATGGAGCGGATTCTGCGCGTGATTATGCAAGAGTGCGGAATTGCAGGAAGGGCGGTTTCTCGCCAGCTCTACCTGTCAGGTATAAATAAGATGATGCTAGTGTTGGGTGTTGGCATTATGCTTCTTGTTTTTGCTTATCCGGTATTGTTTGTTGCGTTAGGTCCGTTTTGCATGATCAAAAATGACGATCAATTATCGCAACCCCTTGAGCCGCAAGCGTCCCGTAAGGCAGGAAGCGTCCCCTTGTTCTCGATTGATCCGCCCGCGTCTAATCGCCTTGCTAAGATTGTCCTTGGCTATCTGGCTGCTTTCCTCGGGCTTGGTGCGTTAAGCGCACGTTCCGCCGAACCTTATCAGGATGGCCTGCCGTATATCCGCTACTTCCAGAACAATGCTCTGGTGACGAATACATTCAATGGTTTTACCCGCAGTTATCAGGCCGGCGTTCCGGAAGCACATAGAACCCTTGTAGGCGAATACGGTACCTCTTCCTATGATCTTTCAATATTAGGAAGGATCCAGCTATACAATAACAACACTAATATCCTTGATACCTTTGTGAAATATTTTTCCCAGACAAATGATGTCAACAACCCTGTTTTCTACTGTGGGAATAATTACACAAACGAGGTCGGGGTGAATATCAAGGGGCTTCCCTTTAATGTCATTAGGTTGCTAGGTAGAGAAATCCCCAACTGGTGGAATAATTGGGATTGGAATGTTGATATCGGCGCATCAGCCTGTTTGATCAATTATGCCCTTGATGCCTACAGGCAGAATGGGGACAGCCGTTATCTTAATTTTGCCATAGCTCAGGCAGATGTATTGCTTAAACTGCAGGATTCAGACGGCGGTTTTAGGTTTGCGCCGATAGGAGTCTCACACGCTGAAGGGGACAGCTTCTTCTGGAATCTTAAGGCCTTTGAGAAGAATGCCCGTATTTTAAGCGCTTTAGAGAATCTGTATGCGGTAAGTGGTCAGACAAGGTTTGATACGGCTGTAACAAGCCTTAAGTCATGGCTTGCCTGGATGTACAATAAGGACGAACATCTATTTCACACCTCAGCGCAATTTGATGGAAGCAGCTGGGTCAGGTCTACTCTGGGAGCTACAAACGAATATTTTGCCACAGACGTCACTGCATTTGCGCCTATAGAGTGGATGTATAGCGATGCGTATTTTGGCGTAACGCAGGAAGCGCGTGATACCGAGATCGCGGCTATGTTTGAAGCAACCCGGATAAGAACAGCCTACACCAACTCCGCAGGCATGCCTTTATTCTATAAGTTTTCTGAAAGCCAGACCGGAGATTATGGTTCCAGCGAATGGAGTTCGCAGATGGCGCTTGCCTATCTTAGGACAGCCGAGCTTTATTTGGGCCATGACCAGCAAAAATACATTTATTATCTTAGCCGCTGGCGCCTGCTTGTTTTGAGCCTGCGGAATAACTTTTTTAAGGTCTGCACGCTTGATAGTTCGTCAAAGGTATCGCCCTATGGCTCAGATACAGATGGTGGTACCGCAGGATGGGTGCCTACGGGAACCGGATATTATACCGAGGATTATGAGGCCTCCCTTGCCAGCACGTATTATGTCTTTGCATTGACCAGATTTGAACCTCTCCAAACCGATGGCGGGAGCGCTGATGCTATGGTTTCTCCTGTGATATCCAAGATAGAAGTTATCTCGGCTAACTTAAATATTCGGATAACCATTCGGGATCCTGCAGGCGTATCAGGCTACAATATTTATTACAAGAATTCTTTATTTGATCCTACATGGATACGCTGTGCAGACAATCATCCTGCTTCGGGAACAGGTGTGACCCAGTGGATAGATGATGGCACGGGTACAGGAGGGGTCCATCCGAGCCAGGTAAAGACCAGATTCTATATGGTAGAAGCAATAGATGATCTTTCTATCCAGCAGCCTGCATTAAAAGCTCAAGGGTTATCTTCGGGCTTATTCAATATCACTTCATCTCCCGCAGCTCTTTCGAGTATGAAATCTGTATTACCAGCCATAACAACTACTAATGCGGCGGCAAATAAGAAGACAGTGCCGGCGGCCAAAAAATTATTCCTCAATGCGACCGATGCGATCAAGAAAGGCGGTACGCTGCTGCTTATCATTGGCGCCGTGGCCTTCGCCGCATTCGCGCATCCGGCATCAGTATTTGCTCTGGGAGCTATTTGTTCGATAACCGGTGTCGCAGACAAGAAAGAGTTTGTTGTCGCTTCTGACAGGAGATTTGAATTTATTGGGGCGGATATTGAACAGGGTAAGTTTATTATCCCGGACCAAGCAAGCTCTAAGATCCTGCCGGTGATCAGTCTACTGGTGAACGGCTTTGAATATAGGGTCGGAAACGGCTACTATGTCGTCGTGACTCTAGCTAACGGTAAGAAGATCTACTGGGGAGGCCAGCATAATCTGTCACACTCATTCTTCTTCGAGCATTACCGCGATAATGCAAAAGATATCATTGATGCGGAAAAACCGTGGTGGCACGTGGATGCGCACCGCGATACCGGTTATTACGATGTGGAGATCGTGGGAAAAAAGGAAAATGTTGATTGGCAGAAGGAAGTTGGCGTAGGTCTGGGCGTATCGGAAACAGACTATCTCGGCCGCATGATCGATGAAGGCATAGTCAGGGAATTTGTCATAGCGCAATCATTGGGCGATATAAAGAATCTCGCCGCTAAAGCTCAGGAAGGCGGCATACTGGATTTAGATATTGATGTGGCAGCCGGGCCAACTCAAGCGGAATTTGTGATACTTGGGAATTTCCAGGATATGCGCCCGTATCTTATCCAGCTTGCCAGAAAAAGCGAAGTCTGCTTCTTTATTAACAGTTCGGAGCTAAGCCGCGAGTATCTTGGCTCCCCGTTTTATATAGACCCGCATCTTTCGATTGCTTTAAATGGTTTGTTAATAGAAGATTTAGCGCGAGGCGCCGCCGAAGCCGATAAAAATAACAACAAGCCCGTGCGTACCTCTAATATGAGTGCTTTTATTGTTTCGCCTTTGTTCATATCCGGAGTTTTTGTTTTGCTTATTGTCGGATATTCTGCCTGGTATTACCGGGAGGCGATCAGTAGATTTTTTATATGCTTATTAAGAAAGGGCTTTCCGCAGGAAGAAGTTCAAAAGTCAGGCAAGATACTATCAAAAACAAAGAGGTTGGCGCGGGTTCTTCCTAAGCCGTGGAAAGGTATTGAGATTAAGGAGGCCCAGCCTCTAAAGGAAGTCAACAAGCGCGTTTGCGCCATTGGCGATGTGCACGCGGATATCGAGGCGCTGCAAGAACATGTTGATGGCCTGCGTTTTGGCGAGAAAGCAGAGGAGATATTAGTGGTGTGCGGGGATATGGTGGATAAGGGTGGGAAATCTTTAGAAACCTATAAGCTTGTACGTTTTTTCCAGGAAGAAGCCGCGAAAAAAGGCTGCGAGGTAAAGATCCTTTTGGGAAATCATGAGCTTTATTATCTTCTGCGTCATGCCAAGGGTGCCTGGCAGCATGAAGGTAAAAACGAAATAGAAAACAATAAGGAATTCGGCCTTATCTTTGGTTTTGATGAGCATCTGTGGGGGAATGATGCGGAATTTGTGGAATTTTTGCGCCGGGATATCCGTGACGGCAAAGTGGTAGCTGCTTATACTCTGGGAGGAACGGTATTCTCACACGGCGTAGTTACTGCTAATTTGATACATCGGTTGGCTCAAGAGCAGAATATGCATGCCGCCAGTCTGCGCCATCCGGAAATATTCGTTGACACCGTAAACAGGATTTTAAAAGAAGCGGTGGAGGATCCTGGACAGGAATTCAAAAGCACAATCTTTGAGCTTGTAGAAGGCCAATTCAGCATCTATTTTTATGATTTAGGTCTTCCGTTTCTTGAAGCGCTGCCTTTTGATCAGGTAGTTGGCCATGACCTGCGGGGCTATGCAATGGCAAATAGGATAGTGGTGAAGAAGGCTCCGAATAAAAAGTCGATTATCGGTGTAGATGTAGGTATGTCGCGGGGAGTTTCTCAGGATAAAGGTTACAGGCCGGGAAGAGGGGCGTTGGTTTTTGAGAATGGTTTAGTGAATGCGTATTATCCTGAATACGCAAAGGCATCTTTTGACGCGCATCTTCCTTTTTCCGTGGGCCGTGCTATAAGCCAGATTGATTTAAGCTCAAAAATGAACTGTTTATCGCTAGTAACAATTCCTGTTTTTGCCAAGGCTGCGTTTATAGTTGCTGTAATTATCGGTATTGCCTGGTTGACGTTGTGGTTGGTGAAAAGATCTTCTACCCGTGCGCCTCCGGGACCGCGATCTACCTTTCAGAATGTCATCCGCCAGATCAATACCGCCGCCGCAATCATGGGCCTTGACCCGGAAATCCGCGAGAGATTGACCAACCCCGAATATTTCGAAGAAGTTGAAGTAGGAATACCGCTTAAAGAGATAGGGATTGATGCCACCGTCGGTATGCGTATCGGCCACAATGGCGCTTTGGGTGCGTATAAGGGCGGAATCCGTTTTGTCGATATTGAAATCAAGGATCCTGCAACAGGGAAAAAGGTCGAGGATTTCGAAAGCTACAGAAAACTTTTTAATCAGACGCTTGAGTCAGTAAAGGACCAGATCCGGGATAAAGACTTGTCATTATCTACCTGGATGAGCTTAAAGAATGCCGTAGCCAACCTTCCTTACGGCGGAGGCAAGGGTTGCGTGGCGGTGCCTTTCCTTCTCCTTTCAAAAGACGATAATCTTAAAAAACAAATATTAGCCAAGATAATCCGCGAATATGTGCGCGCAGCTTACCGGGAGAAAAAATACCTATTTGGCCCATTCAAAGATGTCCCTGCCCCGGATATGAACACCAACGCTGTGATTATGTCCTGGTTTATGGATGAACATCTTAAGCTTAAAACCGGGCTGGATCTTTTGGAGAAGCGTTTTGTCGACGGTTTGAAGCCGCTATTAGCTACTGAAGAAACCGATCTTACAAAGACTCCAATTTATAACCGCTATATTGAATTGGGTGGAAGCGAGGAATTAGGTACTATCACCGGAAAGCCGGTTTATAAGACTGATCCTGATACTGGTAAGTTAGTTTTGGATAGCCAGGGCCAGAAGGTTATGGTTGGCGGTTCGCTTGGCCGCGAAGCAGCTACAGGTCAGGGCGTGGTTTTTGCCACCATTCAGGCTTTAAGGGCCTTTGGCGATAAGTTAGGCATCGGTACAGAGCTTAAGGGGCAGACAGTCGGTGTGCAGGCGATTGGCAATGTCGGAGGGCATGCCGCGCGCATATACTCTGAAGAAGGAGCATTTGTTGTCAAGATCAGCGACGGTCCGGGGCTCATCTATGATCCCAAGGGTATAAATATCGCAGATCTTTTGAAGCGTATTGAAGAAGAGTCTAAGAAAAGCAAAGATAAAGCAAAGGCAATGCGCATCGCCTTTGAAGAAACCCCCGGATTTATTCCTTACGGAAAATATTTTAAGCTTACAGGTGATGGGGTCAAGGTGTCTTCTAAGAAATGGCCCGGATACCTGCCTACGGAATACGGTATATTCGCCATACCATCAAATATTTTTGTTCCCGCGTTTAAAGAGGACCAGATCAATCAAAGAATAGCCAAGCTGCTACAGGCTAAGCTAATTGTTGAAGGAGCCAATGGTCCCACCCTACCTGAGGCAGATCAGATATTGCAGAAGAGGGGTATTCTGGTAGTGCCGGATATCCTGGCCAATATCGGAGGTGTGGTGGTCTCCTATTTTGAGTGGCTGCAGAACCTAAAATCCGAGCATTGGCATGAGGGTCCGGTAGTGAATATGCTTGAGCAGAGAATGAATACTTCGGCACAGGAAGTCTTTAATTGCTCAAGAGACTACAATGTCTCTTTAAGGATCGGAGCTACGATCTTGGCCTTAAAGAGGATCTCCGCGGCTATAGTGGCTGAGAAGGCCTATAAAGACCAAGAGATAATTAATTGCAAGAGCATCAAAGAGCGAAACGGAGTTTTTAACCAGAAATACCTGCCTTATCGCGGGTATGATCCTTTGGAGCATTATCACACCGCGGAAGAGCTCAACCTTATCTATATTTTAGGAAGATATCAGGAGTTTGTCCACCACTGTGAGCAAAGGATTAATCTGGAGATTGGTAATCTTGCCGAGAGGATCCTTAATGAGCTGCCGAGAAATCAGAAGCGCTTTGTGATTATTCAGGGGCCGACCGCTGTGGGTAAACAATTCTTCGCCCAGCGTCTCAAAGACGCGGTAATAGCCATAAATTCTGAAGCGCAAATTGAAGAATATCTGACCGCATATTGCATTGATGCCGAAAACCAGGAAGATTATTCCAGGCTGATTACCTTTGAAGATGAACATACAATATTCTTCTTGTACGGAGATTATCTATTGGAAAATAACTTTCTTTCCAGGTTCCCCGAAGAAAACAGATTTCCGATATTTCTAAACACCGCTCCCAGCTTAAAGCTTGGCGAGAATAAACCCTTTACCTCTACGGATTTAAGGTTGTTGCGCTTGATTCTTGAGGAGATGGGTAAGGGTTACACCGCCTTAAGCGTGATAAAGGCCTGGCCGACAAAGCGTCTGGAGCAGATAAACAGGATGTATCCTCTTTGGGTCAACTCAAAGGCCACTTTCAATGCCTATGCTCCTTATGAACTTCCGTATCTGGTGAATACGTTGAAAGAAAAGAAAACGCTGGATATTGCGTTACGCGAGGCAAAGGAAATATTACACGATGAAGAAGCAACCCCTATTATAGAAGAACTCTTAGGGTTATTTGATGGATTTGTAGATATGCCGTTGCTTCGGGTTGAAGACCTGCCTTTTGATTCTATACCCGGATGTTTTATTGAGAAGATGGAAGATACTTTGGATATCATTGATAACAAGGCCGGGCATGCCATCAAGGCTTCTGGTCAGATGAAAGCGTCCGAGATATATCCGGAATACGCCAAAGAATTTATCTTCATGCATCAGGCGGTACTGAATATTGCCACTGAATACATAAAGGAATCGGGTAAGGAGCTCGGGCCTCCGGAAGATTTTGCCATTGCTGAAAATAGGGTGGGCGACATCTGGAATATTGAAGGGGGCAGGAATAAGGTAATCGCCATACTCAGTAGCAAAGGCTACACCTTAGAGCAAATAGATAACTTTCTTGATTCGCTATGCCGGCATGAGAATTCTCCAGAAGAGCTCGCCGGCCTACAGATGCAGCTAGCGGGATTCCGCTTAAATAGACTTAAAGAGCAGCGCAAATCTGCTTTGGCAAGAGGCAATGTCAGGAAGATTGGCGATGTAGAAATTATTTTTGATGACGGCCGTGATGAGCAGCCTTTTACCGAGGTAGAGAATGTGGTAGATGTGGATATAACCATCCGTATCTGGTTAAGCAGGCCAATAGAAGATCCACTTACTCAGTTAGTGATGAATTTGTGGTACAGCTCCAGCGATAGAAAAGATGAATGGTCTGAAGGCCTGATGTATTTTGTGCAGCAGGATGAGCTTGATCCGTCTTCGTATGTCTTTAAAGCGCATACTCCGGAATACTTCTCCGGGATGTTTACCTATAGGCTCTCTATTGACGGGGGAAAAGCCTACGAATATTTAAATAAGGGGTACGGGGATGACCGCACAATTAGAAATAATACTTCCGGCAGGACCCATAGATTTAAGCATATCAATCAGCATCATCAGGCCAATTTTCGTTTCCAGTATTTTTCTATAGAGTTGGCACAGAAGATCATGGAAGAAGTAAGAGTATATTTTCTGGCCAAGGGTTACAGGCTATATTATCCGATTGGCGACGGTTCGCAGGGTGTGGTTTTCAAGGCCGAAGAGGCGAAGACCCGTAAAATAAGGGCGGTAAAAGTTTCTCGGCCAAAGGATGAATGTACGTCGGCTTACTGGGGGGTGATAGAAAATGAATTTGAGCTATGGAAGAAGATAGGTCTTTCTGAAGGGGCCTTTCCGGCTCTGACCCGGGTATTTGACGCGGGTTTGATCAGCCGCAGCGATCTGAGTGTAGGGGATTCGGGATATAGATATTTCTATCAGGTCATGGAGTGGAGGCACGGCATGGACCTGAGGAAAAGCATTGCCAACGGGTTCTTTGAGACTGAGGATGATATAGAGCTGTTGATCACCAATCTGATCGTTTTTCTTAATCAGGTGATCATTATGAACCGCGCGGGAGTGACGCATAATGAGCTAGATGATAAAAACATAATGATCAATGAAAATCTTAATTTTATTGCCTGCGATCTTGATGGGTTATCCATGAATAACGAAGGAGGCAAAAGAAATGATTTTATCGCATTAAGGGATGTTTTGCGTAAGGTCTTGGAACAGGCAATGCAGGATACCCCTTATGAAGGGAATATCCAGCCTTTTCTAAATGAATCTTCATCGGGGACCATCTCTCAAGGCATACTTGCAGAATTCTTAAGCAACCTTAAATCCATTAAAGAAGAAATCGCGCAAAAATATCCTAAAGATGATGAGTTCGCGTTTGTGCTGGATTTCTGCATTGGATTCCTGGAGAAAACAAACGAAATCCTGCGGATATGCGGCCACGGAGGTAATTATTTCCTTGGGCCGCAGTTCATAAATATGGGCGTTTTACCGGCCTTATGCCAAATAGGTGAAAACCAGCCATATAAGCAGCGCATCGAAGCCTTTGTTCTAAAATGGCTTAGTAAATGCAGTGACACGGATGAAATAATCTATTTTCATCTAGGCTTGGAGAGGCTCATAGAAGATTTAAGCGCGGATTTTGTCTTGGATAACAGAAGCAAGCTGATGCTCGGGTTCATGAAAAGGTTAACCGGGAACATCAGGCAAATAATTATGATACATCAAAGGGATGATCTGGAAGCGAAGATTGATGAGTCTGATATTGAGCTTGCTCTGATCGGGGATGATAAGCTGTGCGAAACATTCATTAACGGAAGTATTTGCTCTATCCTGCATAGCGAGTGTTTTAATACCCCCTATTGTAAATTGGTAAGGGATTTTCTTAATCGCGACACAAAGGACCTGAAGTCCAGGAATAGTCTTGAGCTGCTTGTTAAGATGCTAGAGAGATTGCTTGCGGAGATTAGGGAAACAGACTCCGTAATGCAAAGGACTGGCCCGCAGGGTCCCCAGATGATGGCTATTGCGGCTTTGCCGTTGGTGGTTATTCCGGTATCGGCCTATATGGCCATTGGCATTATCGGTATCGTTATATTGGGAGCACTAATATACTTATCTCTAAGGTCCGGGCCAAAAGACAATACAGAGGAGATCCTGAATATTTATCTGGATGATATGCTAAATAGGCTTAGGGCGCAGGGGAAAGATGCTGTGCGCGAGCTTATGATGAAATATGATTCATTTTTGCAAAAGAGGGAATATCAGGATAATAAAGAAAAATTGCGGGATGCGTTATTGCACGAAGCTATTTTAATGCTTAGCAGGGTCAGTGATAGCCGTAAGAAGACAGAGGCCCTTGCGCACTTGCTTATTAAAAGGGCTCTGAGCGAAAGGGCTAAGCAGAATAAGAAGGTGGTGGGGCGCACTGGGCAAATGTATAGCTTTTTGGGGTTTGTAATTTTTCCGCTTGCCGCCGGAATTTTAATTACGTTTGTATCTATAATTTTGATCAGACAATACCTGCATAAAAAGGCCTTGAATGATCGCCTAGACAGAATGGTTGTGGGGCTCAAGGAGCAAGGAATAGACACAATAAGAGAGCTCGCCTTCAAATATTTCCTTTACTCAAACCATGTCGCATTTGCGCGCGATAAGGGAAAGCTTAAGAACCGTATGTTGTCGGAGGCCTCTTTAGAACTAAGAATAATTGATTCTCAATGCGAAGATATTGAAGCGCTTGCGGAATTGTTGGTAAAGAGAGTTATCGAAGAAAGGGCAGCTAGTAAATCTTCGCTTAGCTTTGCCTCGTCTATCGTTAATTCGCTTATTCTTTTCGGTGTTAGTCTGGCTATCGCTGTCGCTATAGCCTATTTAGGGCTATCCTTTGCTCCAGTATTATCTTTAGGCCTTTTCTGCGGGATCATCGATGATTCAAGAAGGCAGTTATTTTCGCCACCGCTCCAGCTGCAGCAACAGCTTAAATTGTTCTCTCCTGCCGCATTTTTAAGGTCGAAGAATACGGTTCCTGTGATCGAAGGCGATAGCGAAGACATTAAGAATTATCTTTCTTTAATCTGCGATAATCAGGCGCTTTTATTTAAAGTGCATGAGTTATGGCGGCAGGGTGCAAAGGTAAGCGTGGCCAGGATCTGTGGCGCGTTAGCCCTGCGTAGGAATGGTTCAGTAAGCCTATCTGAAGAATTATTCTCACCCCAGCACCCCGCTCCCGCAATGCTTATTTATATGCTGCTGTGTCATGAGGAACAGGCACACCACATTATCAGTGAAGAGGCGGTGGCTATCCGCAGGGAGGTTTCCGCCTGGAATGTGCTTCGTGATTCCGAGCACGAAGAAATAAAGGCCTGGGCTAAAACTTATCTGAAGAGGCATGCGTTGAGTCAAGATGGGGTCATCTACGATGATTTTATCGCGCTGGCAAATCAGGTAGCTAAAAATCCTGATGACGATTCTGCGCTTGTTAATTTTGCTGTCGCCAAGTATGGAGACATCCTTCTTCAGAAGCGGTCCGAGACGTCTATCATCACCGTCAAGTGCGTTTTAGTCGGATTGATCGCGGCCGTATTCATGTTGGTCTTGTTTGCGGGAGCGCCTTGGCAGCGCGTGGCGTTAGGAGCTGCCTCGGTTTTATTAGTTTATCTTTTCATCGGACATCTAGGCACTGAACTGCGTTTCTACCGGAATTTCGACACTAAGGGAAGTGTTTTAAATAGCGTGAAAGACGGCGAAAAAGACGAGGCGGATAAGATCTACAAGCTTTTCTACGGTATCGTCCGTGATTACAAGCTTAACCTTACGCGCCACCTGATTAGGCAGCGCAAGCTCCTTCTTAAAAACGATATCCTTAGCAACATCATAGCTCCCAGCATTGGAAACGGAGAAGTCCATCAGTCTGTTCTACGCAGCGCCATCGCCAAAAAGCTGGTATTAGAGGAGATCCTTGCTTCGACTGACCGGACTGTGTATGAGCCGTGTTTTGTGGCTATGGTCGAGTTGATAGTAAAGCATAAGAAATTCTGCTTTGACCGTTTTTATCAGGTCATCAAAGATTCCGGAAAACTTCCGGATTGCGCCAGTGCCTTCATCTCCATCTTGGTAAAGGCTGAACACGGTAAGATCGTTTTAGGGGCAGATGAAGCAGAGCCGGCTTGGATGTTTGAAGCCGTGCTTTTCGCGGCATTAAGAGATCCCCACAGGATACCGGATTTATGGAAGCAATTCAGGAATGTTTTGAATGATCTTTTTAAGCCGAAGAAACAGGGGCAGATTGACAAGGAGGCGTTTTTTGCCGTTCTGAAGGATATTATTAAGCGTCTCGCCCAGGAATCCCCCTCGCTTAAGAAAGAGATCATCGCCCATCTTCTGGAGAACACCTCACGCAGCAAAGTGGAATTACCGCTGACCTTCAGTTTACTTGAAGACCTCGGGTTTCATATTGTGACTTCCAGGGAATTTGCCCGGACTGCCGCCGGGTTAGTCGCTCGCGAGATAAACAGGGTGCAGAATGAATACGGCCTGGCCAATGTAGTATTTCCCGGAGGCAGGACAGTCAACAGCTATATTGCGGATGGAGGGCTTAGGAAAGGATTCCTCCGGGCGCTGGCTGATCCGGAATACTGTATCTATTGGGAGAGGCTCAACGCTTTTCAGCTGGCAGAATATGACGGCCTTGATGTGCAAAGCTCGTATTCTTATGCGCATACTCTTGAAACAGAGCTCTTTTCGCGGGTCTTTACCACCCCGGAATTAAGAAGAAATATCCATTATATAGGCGCTCATCCCGATACCAAGGCATACATGGATAGCCTCGAGTCTTTTGGCGGAGCGGATATTGTCATCCTCGGCGTGGGTTCCGACGGGCATATCGGGCTTAATTCGTATGGTTCGTCTCTGGATATCCGGGAGCAGGGCAGATTAAAACAGGTTCTTCTTAACGATGAGATTATCCGCGCCAATATAAAAGATTATCCGGGCATAGAAGCTAATCCTTGCGCCAACACTATGAGCCTTTACGATATAGTCTTAGGAGGCAAACCGAATAAGAAAGTTTTTCTTCTAGCCCTCGGTAAGCGCAAGGCGAAGATATTAAGACAGGCGCTCCTTGAGAAGGGTACTCCGGTGAGCATGCTTCTTGAGAACGCGGATACCACTGTAGTCATAGATGAGGGGGCGGTTGAAGATATTGCCCCGCGTTTCCTGAGTGAAGCTGTGCGCAAACTCAAGTACCTCTATCAGACCGAAGAATACGACAAATTCTTATCTTCACCAATTCCTTCTCATATGATTAATGAGTCCGGGGTGGTTGTTTGGGTTAATGAGGCTGAAGTGAAACTCCGGAAATTCCGCAGCGCGGAAGATATGATCGGCCGCTATATCTGGGAATTTGTGGCTCCGAAACAGCAGGAGGATTCGCGCTTGGCGGTTATCAATAAACTTAAAGAGCCTGCGACTCTGCCGCCTTTTGAGAGAGATATCCAATTGGCCGATGGAAGCGTGCGTAGTGTTTGGATTACCGATCAGCAGGTGTTTGATAAGAAGGGTAAGGTTAAAGGCATCATTTCCTCGCTTCATGAAATGAATGGACATAATGGCGACAAGGGCCTGGCCATGATATCCATAGATTGGGTGGGGGCGATGCTTGGTATTGGTGGTTTTGCGTTGGTAGTAGGGTTAATTTCTTTTGCATTTGTTTTGGTTAAAGCTATTGGCCGGCAGCTGGGGCATCAGGCAGAAAGGTTTGCTTTGGCAGATCCGGTTGAGGACTTAAAAGGCAATTGTTTAGATCAGTATCTTAGGAGCCGGAATCAGGACCAGGCTGCGGATAGGCTGATTAGTACTGCCTTGCGCACACCTTTTGTTCTTTGTCGGGAATTTCGCAATTGGTCGAAAAGGAATATTATGTTGAGAGCCCCTGCTTACCGTTCGGACTTTCTGCATGCCGAATTAGGGCAGCTGTATATACAGGATGCAAAACTTAATTTGCTCTACGATTTACAGGATAATTTTCACACAAAGATATATCATGTATCTGATAGCGGGAACATCCCGCTTTCTCAGGTAAACGAAGAAAATTCCTGGATTGGGGCCCAAGATTTGCAGGGTAGTTTGTCCAGCTGTAAGCCTGGCGATAAATTCAGCATTTTATTCTACGTACTTCCCATTTTATTTGCAGTGATCTGTTTGGGCGGATTGCTCTTTCAGTTTAAGCTTTTGGCAAGCACGTTGGTTTGCGTGGGCCTGCTGGGTGCAACTTGTGTTACAACGGATGAGATCAGGAATCCGCTGGCAGTCATTCCTCACGGAGATATCAAGAACATCCTTATTTATAATGACCAGGCGGGCTCGGTTATTCCGCGGTTAAATAGTTCAATTATTACTCTCTGGCCACTGGTAAACGCCTTGCGTAAATCTTATCCCGCAGCCACTATTTACCTGACATCGGATTGTTCCAATATTTTCCTGGCAAAGCATTTTGAAGGCAGCGTACGAAAGGTCGGTGAAGACCAGGCGGGTAAAATGTTGGAAAGGGGGCCTGATGCTAAGGAAGCCCGCAAACAGTTTATCATCGATAATAAGATTAATATGGTCTTTGATATTGCTGTGACTGCTAATAATTTTTCTCATATCCAGCCTGAGAATTTTGCTGATGGCAAAGCTCCTTATATAATTGAAATAATCTCTCCTGTTTTGTTGGTCGGCTTGCAATCTCCAAAATTAATGAATACAACTTTTCTCTTACGTCCGGGATTTAGGGATAGATCAGGTAAAGAATTCAGTGTCCGCGGAATAGAAGAGGTCATGCCGCAAATCGCAAATGAGGTGCGGAGCTCTCAGGGCGCTATGCAGGGTTGGCAGCTTAAGAAATCCGGAGCCTGGCTTTTGCCTATCGAGATTTATCGGTTGCTTGGTTTAAATGCGTCTAGCGATGATGCAGATAATATTACCCTTGATTTGGAAGAGGCTTCCAGTGCCATGCAGCTACTTAGCGCCAAAGATAGTTTTGATAGATCGTTAGAGGATTTTGATATTACTAAGAAGATCGTGGTCTTTGATGTATGCGGTGTATCCAAGTATAGCCACTTAAGCCTTAATGAATGGGCAGCTGCGATATCAGAGATAATCGCGGGGCTCAAGAACTCCTATTGCATTTTTACCCATGGTGGAGGAGTTGCTGATTCGGATTATGAATATATGCAGCGGGTATTATCGATAGCTGATAGGCAATTATCCGGGCGCAAAGATCGTTCTAGCAATGAGATGCTCTTAACAAGAAACGGAGAATTTTATTCGCATATCCATAATATCCTGGGGGTTGCTTCCGCGGTTTTTGCTATAGGCAGTTCAGGTCTGGCTAGCATAGCCAGTCAGGTCTACGGTATCCGAACTTTTTCAATAACAGAGCCTGAGGTGTTGCATTGGTGCCCTCCGAATAAGTATATCTCTACAGTTATTGTTCCGACTACTCCTTTTGAGGGCTCTGGGTCTTCCGCGGCAGATTATGAACGGGTGCGTCTTGAAACGTTGGTAGGAGGGATGCGTCTGTTCATCGATAGCTTAAATCAGACTCCTGAGCGTAAGGAAGCGAAGCAGGCTAAAATCGCAGGTATGTCTGTAAGCATGCGCGCCTTGCTTACTCGCAAGCTTTTGGAAAATCCACTGGATTATCCTTTTGCGCAGGAAGATCTTAAGAAGTGCATTTCGGAGTGTTTAAATGCGCTGGGGCTCGATCAATATGGACTGTTGCCTGAAATAGTATTTGTGGATGGCGCAAGTGTCGGGCTTGATTCCTTTGGTGTAAAATTGTCCACTATCGGTGATGACACATTCCTTCTTATTGATAAGACCCTACTTAAGCAGCTGGATGGCGGAGAATGCGTGGTTGATGAAGAGGTTAAATATTTTAAGATCTGTCATGAAATACTCGGGCATAGGCTAGTGCGCTATATGTTTCCTGACTTTGCTCAGCTACATCTTCCTCAATCTAAGGATAGGCCTGGAGAAGAGAGTATTATTATGAGGACAGAAGAAGAGATTCTTTCCTGGACAGTCAGCCTATTAGCGTTGCAGAGACTCTCGGTTGCGAAGCCGGAATTATTTAATCCGCGGATAAGAGAAGAAATTCAAAGTATTGGTGCGCCGGCTATAATGCCGTATCTACGCGCGGCGCTGCGCCACATCAAAGAAGTCAACAATGACTTCTACGCCCGCAGATACCGAAAGGTTCTGAAGGACAATGGCGCTATATTGGAGCAGGATGTCAGGGTAAAGTATTTACCTACAGTCGTACAGGCCTTCGGTATTTCCATACAGGTGGACTGGCCGGATGAGCCTGAGCTGGATGAGCTGGATCATAGTAAGAACGCTTTTAAGTTGTTGCGTTATTTTGTCGATTTATTGAGGCTGGTCTCCGGGCTGGATATGGATCGAGTTGTGGCTATTGAAGGAAAAGAAAAAAGGCGCATAAATTTCGAAAACTGGGTCCAGCATGACATGAATAATGATCTTTCTATGATTGACTCTGCGTTAAGTCTTAGCAAGCATGAGGGCAAAAAACAAATTCTTAATTTCGTAGAGCGTTTAAAAACAGACTTTATGTATTTTATTTCGATGGTATGTGAAAACTCGGAAGGATTCATAAAGCAATGTTGCTATACCGGAACTGAAAATGATCCGGTGCCATGGAAGGCGATGACTTTATATTTCTGCAAGAAGCTTACCACGGGAGAGAAGGCTTTTGAAAATCTTATGGTACTCAAGGATGCCGCGGTAAGAATGGAGAAAGCTTTGCAGGATATGGAGAGCGAGATTAATAAGCTCGAGCCTGATATCCAAGATAAAGGCTCGGACAAGAGGAATGTTTTGACCCAATGCTTGATTTGGGTGCTTGCCGGAGCGGCTCTGAGCATTTGTATTATTTTTTCAGGTGCTGCATTTTGTGTTTTTACGCTTTTAGGAGCCGTAGTAGCTTCAAATGATCAGGATAGTTTATCTGACCAGGAAGTCAGATTGAAAGCGCTGCATGACAAGATTAAGGACCTGCACCATCGCACTTTGCGTCTAGGAACATGTAGGTCAGATGCTCAAGAAGTGGCTAGAAATATCGCCCAACTTAAAGTTGTAATCCGTAATAGCGGTATAGAAAGAGCCAAGGAAATTAATGATTGGATTGAGAAAGGCAATGAGCCAGCAGCCTGTGCTATTCTTAGCTCGCTTTCCCGGGAGTTTGCAAAGGCAAGAAAGCAAGCGTTAAACGAGCGTATTGCCGCCAGGAAATACGAAGAGAGGTATAAAGAAGAGGAAAAAGGAAAGCTTAACGGAAAGATTACTATTGCGCTCGGCAGTATGGTTGAAAAAGACGGGGCGGTAGTAGTGGAGAAGAAGCCGAAGACTCGTTCTTTATATCGCTGGCATAGGATACTTGACCGGATCTTCGCTTCCCTGATAGCGGAGCATGTCCAGATGGAAGATTTTCTGGGCAGGCTGCAGAAATTAAGCGAAGAGTTCAGTATGGTGGTCGACCAGCCTTATGGCCTGGTGCGCGTTGATATGATTATTAACAAAATCTCAGAATTAAACGATTCTCTTAAGGGGGTAAAAACTGAGACCAAGAAAGAATGCCGGCGCGACCTGGAGACTGCGCAACAGCTTTTAGGGGCGGGGAATATGAAGCTGGCTCTGGAAAGCCTGAATGCTTCCATACCGTTTATTGAGGTACGCATAAACGCGATTGACGGGATGATTGCGAATTTAAGGTATTTGCGTCAGGATCTGCGTCAGCTGGGTGAGAAGCGTTTATCTCGCGTAGGGGCCCAGGCAAAAGAATGTAAGGCGCAATTCAACGCGGGGTATAAGCGACAGGCCGCGCAATACCTGTCGAAATTATTATCTTGGCCATTTTTACGGGATACTGAGTTTGTCGGATTTTCTGATGCCATAGATCGCACTGTTGAGAAAATTGCCGCAGCTACAACTGAAAAAAAATTAGCTGCTGCCAATAAGCGTTTTGACCTGTTGATTTCCATGACCGAGGATTCGTTGTTGTCATCGCGATTTATGAGCGCTTATAATGATTTTATTAATGATGTGCATTTAGGCAGGATTCGCGGCGTTACTTCTGATGAGGAAGCTTTTAACACGATATTCCGCCAATGGCAGGCTAAGAATAATCTTATCCGCGGCGCTCCTCGTTATTGGAGAACCCGGTTATATAAGACCGCCTTTATCTCCGAAAAGAACAATGCCCTCGTTTTTGAAGCCTGCGATACCATATTGTTCGCTGTCAAGGTAGATAATTTCTATCAGCTCAAATCCAGCCTCAAGAAGAATAAGCGTAATAATATCTGGAGCGTTATCGATTCTTATCTTAAGCGTGAGCCCTCGGTCATCTGCGCAAGAAGAGTCCCTGCCGAAGAGAGAAACACCTTTATTACAAAAATTATTAAAGCCGCGATTAAGGATTACCGGCTGGTTGAATTAGCCAAGCCGGAAAAGGTAGCCCTTCTTTATAAAGCCTTCCTGGTAGAGGTTCCGAAATTAAATACCGGATTCTTCGATAATCTGGACGACGTCGATGTGCTTAAACTTGAGAATTTTATCGATGATAATGTGGATAAGGTCGTAGCTTTAAGTATGTACAGGGGAGCTTTTCCTGAAGTAGGCAATCTTGATATTATCCTTCATAGTTTTACAACCGAGATATCTGATTTACCGTCTTGGTTTGTTTGGGCACGCATAAAGAATAATACTCTGGAGCTGTATTTATCCGCTCAATTTACCAATGTTTTATTGGGTGATTTCTTGGATATGGATGCAAATGATACCTTGGTAAGGAAGGAGACCTGGGAGAGCCCGGCAGCGTGTATATTATTCCCGGCTCTGGCGCGCCATGAACTAGGGCGTATCCTCGGGCTTAATCATCAGGAGGCGATATTACGCCAGCGTGAAGTATCGGGTTATGAGGGGATACGCAGCCTCTTGGAATACATGCAGGAATTCGGACTTCTTGTCGGGAAGCTGCGTAGCCAGGATAACTTTGCGGCCAGTGATGCTGCTTTAAAATTAGGAAGGCTTGCGGTTCAATCCTGGGAAGATCAGTATCCTTGTCTTGCCGCAGATCTGGCGCTGGCTTTCAAAAGGGCTCTAGAAGAAGGAAGCGAAAAGGTAGCCCGGGAATTATGTATTTCGGCGCGCTACGCCGGCCAGAGAGATTGCCTACAGGAAGGCATCCTGAAGGAACTATTAAATGGCTTGCATTCTTTAAAAACGGGTGTTTCCGTAAAGTGCGAAATAGTAAAGTTGTTAGGTGAAATGCGTATCTCTAACGAAAATGTTCAGCGTACCGCTTCTATGATCATTTTTGATGAGATATCTAAGGTCGAAGAATCATCGCTGCGTATCTACATCATAAGAGCGCTGGGAAATTTGTTCAACGTCGAGCCAAAGGTAGATGGCCAGATATACAGCCAGATCATGTGGCTATTAAGATATACTGCTACCACAAAGAGATGTTATTTGACTAAGCCTTCGTTTATCCCCGGGATTATTTTTTGTGAAAAGGAGATGACCTTCAGCGATAAAGAGCAGGAAGAGGCTATCCGTCAGCTCGCCCGGATTTTTGTCAAAGGCGTGTACTCACTCGATAGGCATTTTAAGGCCGGAGGGGATATTTTCCGATATAATAATTTTGGGCGCGTTCATCAGTATTTTAGCGGGTTCTGCAATGATTTAAGCTCTATTCTGGATGGTAGGGAGAATGAATCTTATTCTTCAAATGTTTCCGTGCGGCTGGCCGCAGCGTATGCATTCGCAACTGTGGTGAGAGAGTGGAAGGAATTCCTTTTTTACTTGGGAGAGAATGGTTACGGATCATTGGTGGAGCCGTATTTTATAAATATGCACAAATTTGTCCTCAGGCGCATTCATTCTTTTGTATACGGCGACGATACCTCTCGAATTGAGAGCGATATGCGGGTTCGGCTAGTCCTGGCTGAGATTATTGCTGATGCCGGAAAGCTAGACCCCGAAGAATCAAAGAGGCTTACCAGTGATTTATCGAAATTGGCATACGATTTGGATAATGAGCCCTATGTCGCTCAGACTGTCGGGGTAATCGGTCGGATTAATAATTCCCTGGGGATGCGGTTAAGTTCTTGCCTTTTGAAAGATTCAAATCTTTGCCGGGGGCATAATTATCCCGGAGCCATGCAAGGGGAAGCGGTTTATGAAATTACCCTTGAGCAGAAGGATAATTTCCGCAGATACGTTGAAAAAGCGGGTTTCCGGTGGGAGCAGGTAGTGCTTGTGGCAACAACAGAAAGCGGCAAGGTAGCCGATACTCAAACAATTCAGAACAAGTTCGCCATTTTAAAGGCATTGGCGGCGCGCGCTCCGCCTTTTAGTGAAAACAACGTTGAAGTTTCTGCTTTTCAGGAGCTAGTCAAAGAGATTCTCACTCACGAAATTAATCGCTCACACCATGATGCCGTCCAAAATACCATCAAATCCTACCGGCAAGATCCCTTTAAGTTTGCGCAGCTGTCTTATGCCGCCAAGTTTTGCGGAATTACATTTGACCCGGAGCTAGATGTTGAGTTCAGTGATTTGCGCTTAAAGCTTAAAGGCTACTACGATCCGCATCCGAAGGAAGAAATCGTAGTCTATGAAAATTTAAAGGAAGTAGAGCTGTATCTTACTGTAAAATTGGAAAATGGCCGGCAGCCATTGATTCCTAATAGGCAATTAGTTATGTATGTTTGGTGCAGCTATTCCGGCAATCCCGCTAGATGGTTCAATGTGCCGATGGAGATGGTGAATGATTACGCTGACGGCAGTTATCGTTTCTTGGCGAAGATGCCCGCGTATTTTAGTGGCACTTATACCTATATATTCTCCATGGATTTTGGCTTTAGCTGGGTATGGCTAAACCCCGGGATGCACCATAATCGCACTATTATTAATCAATTCAGCCAAGCTCTTGCCGCAGAATATGAACAGGAGGCATCGCGTTCTGCTAACGCTTATCTTAAGTCAGCACTTTCCCTCTCTGATAGTGAAGCTTTACTCGAACATGTTAACAATACCTTGGCTAATCCGCTGGAATCGATCCTGAGAAAGACATTTAGGGAACGGGGGTATTCAATTCTTTACTATATCGGCGGAGGTTATCATGGCTGGGTTTATCTGGCGGTTGACATCAACACCTCAAAGCTTTATGCCATAAAAATAGCCAATCCGTATGAAATAGACTGTTCTGGATATTGCTCTTCAATGCACTCAGCTATTGAATTCTGGAAGCATAGCGGTATCTTTAGAAATGAATTCCCGGCACTGGTAAATATGGTGGAGGCAGGATTTATTGATAACCGAAGTTTACGGAAACATCTGCTGCCTTGTGATAATTTTCTTGATCAGGCATTGGGTAGTTGGGATTATCACTATCAGATTATGGAACTCGTCCACGGAGAAAACCTGGAAAACATTCTACGCGAGGGGTCTTTTCGGGGTAAGGGAGCCGCGTATTTATTGGATCCGATTGCCGATTTCTTGGAGAGGATCGAGTATTTGCATTCGAGGAAGCTGGCGCATGGCGAGTTGGTGCCTAAGAATATTATTATGGATGATAAGTTGAGGTTTGTGGCTTGCGATCTGGATCCTTTGAGTTCATTTGGCTCATCGCACAGCGTAAAAGACTGGAGTGATAAGATTGTCGAGGTTATCACTAAGGGGGTTAAAGATTCCCGGAACTTGTATGGTGTATTCTCACAATTATTAATTCAGGCGAGCTTAGATACTGGTGAGGAGGAAAGGGTTAAGAGTCTGCTTGGGGAGTGGGGAGAGAATAGGCTTTTATCGCAAGGGCTTCGTTCTTTTGCTCAGTCTTTGAGAGGCTTGAAACAAAGTTTATCGGGCTCACTTGGCGTTATTCATCAGGCAGCTGATCATCCGCTCAGGCCCATTGACCAGGCTCTAGCGGCGTTTAAATATCTTCGCGAACCGAAGGTTGCCGCGGGATTTTTCAGGATCGCCTGGTATACAGCGGCCGCAAATTACGAACATTTACGCGCTAACGGTGTCAGGGGACCACCTGCCTTGATTAAAGCGCTTTTCTATACAACCGCAGTAAGCGTTAAGGGCCAACCTTATTGGTATATCAATCAAAATTTCCTGCCGCGGGATATTCGTCAGTTAGTCGAGATCCACGAGAAAGACACCAAAGATTGCAAAGAGGGTAATGGCGCGATAGCAGAAGCTTTACGATTACGCGAGTCGCTCTATAGGATGGGCGAGCGTGGTTATCTTAGTCGCTATTATACTCTGAAAGAATTGTTTAATCTCTCCGCGTCACTCGGTAAAGAGGGAAAGATAATCGAGGCTTTTGTTTTGTTGCAGGCGATTCTGAAAGTCGATCCTAAATATGCTCCGGCGTACTTGAATCTCGGAACAATCTATGATTATCAGTGGTCCGATAAAGAACAGGCTATTGACAGTTGGGCGCGGGCAATGGCGCTAAGCAATGGCCAGGAACTTTTTTCTGAATTGGATAAATTACCTTCGGAATTTAAAGAAGCGGTGGTTAAGAAAGCTTTATTGTCCCGCACTGTGCCTCCAGGAGAAGGCCAGGATCCAGCGCGTAGTTCAAGTCCGCTGACTTCGGAAGAAGTAAAGCAGATAGAAGAGATTTTGCGCAAGAATTCCGCAGAAATCGCCGCTTTATCCGAAACATTTACTGATAGGACGCGAAGACTCAGCCTTACTAGGAGATTGAAAGAAGAGGAACTTTTCGTATGGGTAAAGATCCTGGAAAACGTTTTAGTGGTACGCGCGCCTCCGGGATCACGCTTGATGCAGGAACTAAGGGACTTCCAGAAGAAATACTCCCGCCAAAACGAAAAACTGAAAATAACCCTCCTCAATACCCGTATTGGTGAGCAAGATTTAATTATTTTGATAGATTTACCGGAACAGAATAAATTTGATTTCCAGAAGGCGCTGGCGCATGAAGTCGTAGCTATCTCGCTTAGAGGCAGCGGTCTCAGCTATAAGAAAATACATCAAAGCGCTATCGAAGCCGAAAGAGTGGTCTATAAATATCTGAAGCGAGGATGGACGCCAAGTAGGATTAAGGAAGAATTGCTTAGTCGTTATAGAGATTACCTGCATTTACGAAAGATAGGAGCTTTAACTTGCAGGGATTTTAAGAGCTATTTATCTGGTATCGGGGATGGTTTTGTGCAGACGCTGAGGATTAGGTTTGTGGAGCTGGTAGGAAAAAAGGCGGCAAGGCGGCTGGACTCTCAAGGATATCGCCACCTGGATTATTACCTGGCTTTAGTTGGGATAAATGCTACTGATGATGCGGCAACGCAGGAGGTGGTATTCAGCGATTT
Source organism: Candidatus Omnitrophota bacterium (assembly GCA_026387455.1). Classification (GTDB taxonomy): domain Bacteria; phylum Omnitrophota; class Gorgyraeia; order Gygaellales; family Profunditerraquicolaceae; genus JAPLLR01. The sequence goes on from JAPLLR010000046.1 coordinate 127,092, forward strand.
ACCAAATGAGACGGTAGGGGGATTTATTCAAACGGCAGATATAGACGGTTATAGGCCTGCGCAGGACGGCATGCGGCGCATAGCCAGAGAAGCTCTTGATGAGGTGCTACCAACGCTTACCCCCAGAGAACAGCTGATGTTGAATGAGTATTATGGTTTGGAAGGTACGCGGTATTCAGTAGCTCAGATATCAATAAAGCATTGTATCCATGAGCAGAGGGCGAAACAAATAATCAATAAAGCATTCAGAAAGTTAGCTCATTCGTCAAGGCAGGGTAAATTATTCTCTGTCATTGAAGAAGAGCTTCCGGGCTATCGTTCTTACGTGAATTCACGCCTTTTGCGCGCGTATTTTGAAGCAGTAAGAAATTCCCGATCTGATCAAGAGGCGCAAGAAACCCGCGGTAAATCCGGAACTTTAAGCCGCAAAGACTTAAAAAGAATAGAAAAAGCCATAAGGCACGGGAGGGCAATGGTAGTTGATCTGCCTTGGGTAAATAAATATTTGGTTGATCAGCAGGAGGGAATTAATAAGATACTCACTCAGGCTAAAGATATCCGCGCCGGGCCTGTTGTGCAAAGCATTGACCGCATTCTGGTATTAAGGCACAAGGCAATAGGCATGGATAAAGATTTCGGAGCTGTAATCATTGATTTTAATGGCAAGATCACATTAGTAATTACTGAAGAAAGCCTGCCGCGTTTCCAGAATAAATCTCGGGAAGCCGCAGAAGATTTAACCCACGAAGTTGTTGAACACTCCCTTAAGGATCTTCCCAATCCCCATCAAGAAACAGAGAGGTTGATCAATTCAGCCAAAGACGCTAGCCGCAGCCGCCTATCTGCTTTCTTCAGGAAACCCAAAGTAATAGTGATCATTTCTGCTTTGGCATTTATCGCGACATTGCTTGGAGTAAAGCTGGGAATTAAGCGCCCAGCTGCTGAATTTGGTTTTCAAGATGATTTGGGCAGAAGGATACTTACATATAAGGATGCAAAGTCAGAAGAATTAAAGTTATTAGAGAAAGTATCCGCGCAGACAATCGAAAATGAAAAATTAGACCTCATCAAGATCGCAATCGCCATGGCCGGAGCTTTCTCCGGGCAAGATGACTTGACTCTGGTGCTGGACCTTTGGAAAAGCGATAATCTGCGCATCTGTAGGGCAACAGACGAGCAGTTGATCCGGCTTTATAAATTCAGCCAGGGCTATATTCCGGAAGGTCTCGAGGGCCGCGCCCCAGCCGGATTGCATATAGAGATAGTCAGCAAAAAAGATAATTCAAAGAACTATTTGATTATCCTTAATGAAAATGTTTTAAATGATCCCGCGAGAATGCTCGCTGATTTTATCCATGAGGCCTTCGGCCACCTGCTTAACGGGATCAAGCACGGCCCGTTGCGCTTCGAGGAGGATGAGATCAGGGCATCCCAGACGCAGCTTTTGATCTTGCAAAGTTTCTTGCGTTATAAAGAAACTATCATCAAGGCCGTAGAGAAATCTGACGTAAATAAAGAAGGAGTAGATTTTTTAAAAGATGCGCTGGATTCTAAGAAGCAGGAAAAGGCGATTGATAATGCAAAATATTGGATAAAGTATTATCAGCAGAAGATCAAGGACCGCAAAAATGCAGATGGGGTATTTTCTAAGGCCGGATTAAGTCTGCCTGCGTTCCTTGGACTGGTGGCGCTGGGCGCGCTGGCGGCGATTATTGGTTTAGCGAGTTATCCTGCTACCGCCGGATCTGTGGCAGAATTTGCGTTTCTGCCAGTACTTTTTAGCACAGTAATTTTCTCAAATCATGATCCTGCCTATTCTAAGAAAGATCTATTTGAGTATATCGCAGAAAAAGCCTTAACAATTTCTGAGCTTAAAATAGGACAAATTTACAGCTTTGGAGATCTGGCATTTGAGCTTGCCGGGATCGGTGGTACATTCACTGCCTATAAATGTCTGAGCGGGGACAGGTCTTATGCGGTATTGGTTTCTAACCCGGGCCAGGACCCCAAAGTTTTTAAGTCCCAAACGCAATTATACCAAGCCATCAACCCCCATGGTAGAGTGCCATATCTTCCGTGTTTGTATTTTGAAAAGAGGCTTCAAGATAGTGTTGTCTTAATAATGTCCTGGTTCCCCAAAGGCTTCCCGATGTCACAAACAGTTTTTTCTGGATGGAGTGATCTTCAGAAAGCCCGGCTTGCCTTGGTTATCGCCGGCGCAATGCGATACCTGTATGATTGCGAAGTCCTCCATCGCGACCTTACTCCTAATAATATTTGGATCCCAGATGCGCTGAGCAAGGAACCAGACAGCATCCAGGCAAATCCGCCTATTATCTTTGATTTTGCTTATGCGGACTTTTTAGGCGTTGAGTCGGCAATCGAAGTATTTACACCGGGTTACTCATACTTATTGCCGGCTTCGGAAGGTGACCCTTTCAACGCTGACGTGCGCAAAGATTTATTTGGTTATGGCGCTGTGCTAGCATATATTTTCGGAGATACGAGGTTAAAGAATGGCAAAAATTTCAAAGATGAAATGCTTAAAGCGTTGGGCTGCGAACATCATATTCGTCCGCGCAGGATAGTGATCGATGGAAGGCATGGATGCTGGCTTAGGAATAAATACGAAAAAATCGCTTTGGGAGCAGTAGTCAGGCAGCATCGCGTAAACGGGATAATAAGAAATTCCGGTATTTCTAATCCTGTCAAAAGATTACTCTTGGGGCTATTAAGGATTGAGCCTTCAGAAATAAATTTTGGATGGGAAAAGATCATTTGCAATCTAAAAGAAATCATGCGCAAAGTTCACGTTTTTTCCCGCCAAGATCTGATCGTTCTCCTTGGGCTGGTGGCGTTTAGCACGCTGGCAGCTATTATCGGTGTTAGCACAGGTTCTTTCATTGCCGCGCCTTTTTTACTTGGGGCGGTCCGGCCAGATTACCCTTCAGCATCAAATATATTCGGCTTAAGACAGGGTTTGGTTGTCATAAAACAGCGTATTCAAGAGGAGCTGGCAAAGGGCCGCGATAGGCCGGTGATTATTCTGATTAAGGGTAAGTCCGGAAGCGGCAAGACCCTAATAAGAAATACGCTACTTGATTGGCTGAAATCAAGCGGGATGGACAAAAAAGCTGCCTTTAGGGAACAAAAAAGAACTCCCCCGAAATTATGGGCAAAGATGACGTTCGCTGGCTTATGCCAGGAGTACCGTTCTCTAGATGTTCTTCTGGTGGAAGGGGTCAACAATATACCGCAGGATAACGATTCTCTTGACGTATTTGCCGAAGTGATAGTTACGGATAATAAAGTAAGGAGGGGCCGGCTTAAGAATAGGGCGCGCGACCGTTTCCCTGGACGGTGGCAGATAATACAACGTTTAATGCATGTGAATAAATATATGTCCGTGAAAGAAACCAATGGCCCGCGCAATCCTGATATCATCATCGATACCACTGAGTCTTATAATCATTCATACATGTATCCGATAATGTTTATACTTTTAGGTTTCTTTGGATTTTTCGCGTTCGCTCTTTCTGGCTTCGGAACGAGCATGCTAGCTACCGCCGGGCCGGTTGTGCTTGTATTCGGCTTGCCATGTTTGCTTGCCACAGTAACACACTTCAGTGAAAACAGCCCGCCCACCGATGTCAACAAAGAAGAGAGTTTACAAAGGGGGGCTTTTAAGGCTATCCGCCTTGCAATAATTAAGGAGAGGGCGCAGAAAGTAAATCAGGCTCTGGTTAGGCCGCCTAGTGAATCCGAGACGCTGCTATTGATAGAGGCTAAGGCAGAATATGTGGAAGCTAATTTCAATAAGCTTCAGTGGGAAGATCCTTATGTGTTTATTGCAAAGTGTGAAGACATGCTCACTAAATTGCGTAAAAAAGCTAAAGAGGAATTGTGGAAGAATAGGCCTGAAGTAAACGAGGCTTTCCAGAGCTTGGTGCAGCGTATTTTATTTTTCATCAGAGAGACCCGGGCAAATATTAAACTGCTCGCCGAGCAGGATAAGGATGACCTTGTTTATTCTGACACGGAAGATTCTATTGATGGGAATGTTAGTGAAGACAAAGATGGCGTTGAGGATGATGAATCTGATGAGGATTCTGCCGATGATCCCGGATTAGGGCATATCGTGCCAATGATTGCTTTTATTTTGGGTGCTTGCTTACTGGGCGCGCTGGCGGCGTTGGCTTCGCACGGCCTGCCATTTCTTCTTGGCGCCTGTGCGCTGGGGACGGAGGTTTCTGTGAAGGGGGATAATGCAGAAGAAACAGGAGATGTTTCCCGGATGTTTGCTCAAAAGAAGGCAGGGCTTGAGAGAATCCGCAGAGCCGATATCCGCGAAAAAGTAAAAGGTATCCTTGACCATATAGAGAATGAAGTGAATAAGATAAAACCAGAGGATGGGCGGGAGTTTATCATTAATGGCCTAAGCCTTTTATTCAGGCAGGATATCAATATATTTGCTAAAGTTTTGCTCATCGAAGGATTTCATATAGAGGAATACATTAAGAATCACAAAGAAAGCGGCAATAGCCCGCAATGTTCGGTAGGGATGCTCGATGATTTAATTCAGGATGCGTTGCCTATGGCTAAAGCCGCATTTTATCTTACTAAATTTTCTGTGGTAGTAGTGCTTGAGGATACGCTGTCGCCATTTGCAAATACCAATGGATTAAAGCGCCTTTTGCTTCAGGCAGAATCGTTGATAATAGAGAGTGGTTGGCTTAAAACTCACTCCGAATTATTGACTAAAGTTAATGTTATTTACTTAATGAAAACTAGTGACGATGGACAGGATACGGCGGCAGATGTTGCGGGTTGTGATCCGCGAATCAATATATTTATAACGACAGAAGCCAAAAGATACCAGCGGTATGATCTGATTGACATACTAGAGATAGGAAATATCTTAGTTCATGAGGATAGACACCTTGCTATAAATAATGATACGTATTGGCAGGAGTTGTCAAAAGCCCAAGACTTATTTGAGAAAAGCAAGAAAGTTAATTTTGAGCATTTATGGATTGCTGACAGATTCCGCGATAATCCTAAATATGCCGGTCTTTTCCGTAATCACAGTTCGCGCCTGATGAGATTGGTTAGGGAGCTGGAAGCTTATCTTGAGAATACAAAATTCGCAGTATCGGTATTGTCGCAAAGACCGAGTTGGCAAAGAATATTTCTGACTAAGCTACTTGACGAAGAATGTCTTGCGGCTAAAGAGGCGCTGCAAATCTTAAGGAATCATAAATTTGCTCTGGTGTCTGTATTGCAGAAGAAGCTTGTTGTATTTGAAAGGGAGTGGGCTAAAGTGACCGGGGAAGTAGAGGGGTTGAGGCCTTACGCAAGCCGAAGGCATGACTTCCTTCAAAAATCCAGGGTCAGTCAAAGTTCTATCGCGCTCCTTGGGCTGTTGGCGTTTGGCGCGCTGGCAGCATTTGCCGCGTTGCACAGCCTGCCGCTTTGTATGGGCGCGTGCATACTGGGGGTGGCGACAAAAGAGCACGATAGAATAACATTTATTCATAATCCTGAAGGCGAAGATATTACTGATCTTGAGGGCGCAGAGCTTTTGTGGACCGGCTCAGGTGTCGGCGGATATTTCGGAGCGGCCCAGAAACATTCTAAACGAGCTTTTAGTAATAAAGGATTGTATCAGCTATCTATATGTCTGGGTGAAATAGAGGCAAATACAATTAAATTTTCGAAGGGAAAAGCCACTTGCGCTGGAAGGCTGTACCGGGCTGTAGGCGAATCGTATGTATTACAATATAAATTTCTCCAAGACGGCGCTGTAGAAAAAGGACAGTGGCGGATGATAGAAGAGAATT